>NZ_JAQOTI010000009.1:0-354506 GCF_028401915.1 Delftia sp. DT-2 | reverse complement strand
GGACAGTGAAACGACTTTGCGCCGATGATAGTGCGGGTTCCCGTGTGAAAGTAGGTCATCGTCAGGCTCTTACAGCCCAAGAAACCCCGTAGCCCAAAGCTACGGGGTTTTTTGCATTGGGGTGCAGGAAACGGGGAAACAGGCTGAACCGCCAAAACGGACGGCTCAACGGAACATCCGAAAACGGACAACCCAAAAAAGAGAGCGCTGACGCGCTCTCTTTTTATTCCTGCCAGGCTTCTTCGTCGCACCCGGATGCAACATCCGGCGCAGTTTCCTGCGGACAATTCCGCTAGCATTGACGTTAACGTCAACGTCGCATTCCCATGGCCGCCGGCTGTGGATGCCGGCGGACTCTCCAGCCATGTCGACCACCTACACCATCAGCGATCTTGCCAAGGAGTTCGATCTCACGACCCGGGCCATCCGCTTCTATGAGGACATGGGCCTGCTTGAGCCCGAGCGTGCCGGGCCTGGCGGACGCAATCGCGTCTACAGCGCGCGTGATCGCACACGTCTTCGCCTGACCTTGCGGGCCAAGCGGCTGGGACTGTCTCTGAACGAAGCCAAGGAGATCATCGATCTCTACGACAGCCCCCGTGACACGGGCGTGCAACTGCGCAAATTCCTGGAGGTGCTGGCTGTGCACCGCCGCCAGCTCGAGGACCGCCTGGCCGATCTGCAGGCCAACCTGGCCGAGGTGCGAGAGCAGGAATCCGAGGCCCGCACTTTGTTGAAACACCTGGATGGGAAAAATGCTTCATAATTGACGTTTACGTAAACGTAATTTGTGAGGCTTGCCTTGACCGTGCCCCGCCTGGAACCTGCCAACAGCGACTTTGCCCGCCGTGTGCAAGACAGTTTTGCACGCCAGGGCGCGATGCACACCCTGGGCGCCGAGCTGTCCTTGCTGGAGCCCGGTGCCGTCGATGTCTGCCTGGACTGGGCGCCCGGGCTGACGCAGCAGCATGGCTTTTTGCATGCCGGCATGGTTTCCGCGGCGCTGGATTCCGCCTGCGGCTACGCAGGGCTGACCCTGATGCCGGCCGATGCTGCCGTGCTCACCATTGAATTCAAGATCAACTTGCTGGCCCCTGCCAAGGGCCAGCGCTTTCGCATGGAAGGCCGTGTGCTCAAGCCGGGCCGCACCATCACCGTGACCGAAGGGCGCGCCTACGCCATCGACGAAGGCCGCGAGAAACTGATTGCCACCATGGGCTGCACGCTGATGTGCGTGCAGGGCCGCGATCTGGCCGATTGAGCCGGGCGGCGTTCTTTCCCCCAATTTCCACAGGAGACATGAGATGAGCCTTTCCAACCTGCCGGGCCTGAACTTCCAACTGGGCGAGGACATCGATGCGCTGCGCGATGCCGTGCGCGAGTTCGCACAGGCCGAGATTGCACCGCGCGCCGGCGAGATCGACCGCGACGACCAGTTCCCCATGGACCTGTGGCGCAAGTTCGGCGACCTGGGCGTGCTGGGCATCACCGTGTCCGAGCAGTACGGCGGTGCCGACATGGGCTACCTGGCCCACATGGTGGCGATGGAGGAAATCTCGCGTGCCAGCGCATCGGTGGGCCTGTCCTACGGCGCGCACAGCAATCTTTGCGTGAACCAGATCAACCGCAACGGCAATGAAGCGCAAAAGGCGAAGTACCTGCCCAAGCTGATCAGCGGCGAGCATGTGGGCGCGCTGGCCATGAGCGAGCCCGGCGCCGGCTCGGACGTGATCAGCATGAAGCTCAAGGCCGAGGACAAGGGCGGCTACTTCCTGCTCAACGGCACCAAGATGTGGATCACCAATGGTCCCGATGCCGACACCCTGGTGGTCTACGCCAAGACCGAGCCCGAGCTGAACGCCCGCGGCGTGACTGCCTTCCTGATCGAGAAGGGCATGAAGGGCTTTTCCATTGCCCAGAAGCTGGACAAGCTGGGCATGCGTGGCAGCCACACGGGCGAGCTGGTGTTCGAGAACGTCGAGGTGCCGGCCGAGAACGTGCTGGGCGGCTTGAACAACGGCGCCAAGGTGCTGATGAGCGGCCTGGACTATGAGCGCGCCGTGCTGACGGGCGGGCCGCTGGGCATCATGCAGTCGGTGATGGACAACGTCGTGCCCTACATCCATGACCGCAAGCAGTTCGGCCAGAGCATCGGCGAGTTCCAGCTCATCCAGGGCAAGGTGGCGGACATGTACACCGTGCTGCAAGCGGGCCGCTCCTTTGCCTATACGGTCGCCAAAAACCTCGATCTGCTGGGAACCGAGCATGTTCGCCAAGTTCGCAAGGATTGCGCCAGCGTCATCCTGTGGTGCGCCGAGAAGGCGACATGGATGGCCGGCGAAGGCGTTCAAATCTATGGGGGTAATGGGTATATCAACGAATACCCACTGGGTCGCCTCTGGCGGGATGCGAAACTCTATGAGATCGGCGCCGGCACCAGCGAGATCCGTCGCATGCTGATCGGCCGCGAGCTGTTCGCAGAGACCTGCTGATCTTTCGCCTGCCTGCTGCGCCGTTCTTGAGTTTGACCCCAACAAAAGGATTATTTATGAGCACAACCTCCATCGAAGAGCTGTTTGTCCACAACCGCGAATGGGCCCAGCAGGTGGAGCGTGACCGGCCCGGTTTCTTCACTGGGCTGATGGCGCAGCAAAAACCCCGCTACATGTGGATCGGCTGTTCCGACAGCCGCGTGCCCGCGAACCAGATCACGGGCCTGGAGCCCGGCGAGGTGTTCGTGCACCGCAACGTGGCCAACGTGGTCGTGCCCAGCGACCTGAACTGCCTGTCCACCATCCAGTACGCGGTGGACCAGCTCAAGGTCGAACACCTGATGGTCGTCGGCCACTATGGCTGCGGCGGCGTGCTGGCGGCACTGGAGGATGTGCGCGTGGGCCTGGCCGACAACTGGATCCGCCACGTGAAGGACGTGCGCGACAAGCACCAGGCGCTGCTGGCCAGCCTGTCGCCGCAATGGCGCCATGACGCGCTGTGCGAGCTCAATGCCATCGAGCAAGTGATCAATGTGGCGCAGAGCACGGTGATGCAGGATGCCTGGGCGCGCGGCCAGAAGGTCACGCTGCACGGCTGGTGCTATGGCCTGAAGGACGGCCTGATCACCAATCTGCAGATGACCGTGCCCGGTGTCGGCGGCATCGCCAACATCCATGCCAAGGCTGTCGAGCTGGTCGCCAGCCGCCAGCGCGACTGAGCGGCCATGGCAGGCGGGACCCCGGGAGACTTCATGCCGATGCCTGCCCAGGACACCCTGCTTGCCTATGACATCGCGCGGGCGATGATGGATGGCTTCAACCGCCATTACCGCCTGTTCCGCGCCGAATCGGCCCGCGCCAAGCACCGCTTCGAGACGGCCGACTGGCTGGGCCAGCAGCGCGCGCAGCGCGAGCGCATCGAGTTCTACGACCTGCGCGTGCGCGAATGCGTGCGCCGGCTTGAAAAGGAATTTGCGGCCGGCGCCCAGCCCATGCCGGTATGGCAGCAGATCAAGCGCCACTACATCGGGCTCATGGTCAACCACCTGCAGCCGGAGCTGGCCGAGACCTTCTTCAACTCGGTCACCACCAAGATCCTGCACCGCACGCATTTCCACAACGACTTCATCTTCGTGCGGCCGGCCGTCAGTACGGAATACATAGAGAACCAGGAGCCGGCCGCACGCCCGGCCTACCTGGCCTTCTACCCCACGCGCGAGACACTGTCGCAGACGCTGCGTGAAGTCGTGGAGCAGTTCGCGCTGCAGCGCCCCTTTGAAGACCTGGAGCGCGACATCGCCCGCCTGGCCGAGCGCCTGGAGCCCCAGCTGCAGGCCATGCGCCTGTACGCCAACTTCCAGATCCAGGTGCTGTCCAGCCTGTTTTTCCGCAACAAGGGCGCCTACATCGTCGGCAAGATCATCAACGGCTTTGCCGAGCTGTCCTGGGCCGTGCCCATCCTGCATGGGGACAACGGCCGGCTGGTGCTGCATGCGGCCCTGTTCGGCGAGAAGGACCTGCACGGCCTCTTCAGCTTTGCGCGTGCCTACTTCATGGTCGACACCGACGTGCCCAGCGCCTACGTGCAGTTCCTGCGCAGCCTCATGCCGCGCAAGCCGCGCGCCGAGCTGTACAACGCCCTGGGCCTGGCCAAGCAGGGCAAGACGCTGTTCTACCGCGACTTCCTGCACCATCTGCGCCATTCGCGCGACCAGTTCCGCATCGCGCCCGGCATCAAGGGCATGGTCATGCTGGTGTTCGACCTGCCCAGCTTTCCCTATGTGTTCAAGCTCATCAAGGACCGGTTCGCCGCGCCCAAGGAGATCACCCGCGAGCAGGTCAAGGCCAAGTACCGCCTGGTCAAGCAGCACGACCGCGTGGGGCGCATGGCCGACACGCTGGAGTACAGCCTGGTGGCCTTCCCGCGCGAGCGCTTCTCGGAGGCGCTGATCGCCGAGATCCTGGAGCACGCGCCCAGCCAGGTCGAGATCAGCGACCGCGACGGCGATGGCCGGCAGGAGGTCATCATCTCCCACCTCTACATAGAGCGGCGCATGGTGCCGCTGAACCTGCTGCTGCAGGAGTGCTTCGATGACGGGCTGGACCTGCCGGGACCGCGGCAGCGGCTGGAGAGCGCCGTGATCGAATACGGAAATGCCATCAAGGACCTGGTGGCCGCCAACATCTTCCCGGGCGATATGCTGTGGAAGAACTTCGGCATCACGCGCGGCGGCAAGGTGGTGTTCTACGACTACGACGAGATCGAATACCTGACCGACTGCCATTTCCGCCAGGTGCCTGCGCCGCGCAACGAGGAAGACGAGCTCAGCGGCGAGGTCTGGTATCCCGTGGGCCCGCGCGATGTGTTCCCGGAAACCTTCGCGCCCTTTTTGCTGGGCAATCCGGCCGTGCGCGAAGTTTTCATGCGCCACCATGCCGACCTGCTCGATCCCGCCTTCTGGCAGCGGCACCAGCAGCGCATCCGCGAAGGCCACGTGCACGACGTCTATCCCTACGAGCGCAGCCGCTGGCTGGCCTGACCCGTTTGTTTTCCCCTCACCATCACCACATCCAGGAGATAAGCATGCAAGACCCCATCGTCATCGTCGGCGCAGCCCGCACCCCCATGGGCGCATTCCAGGGCGACTTCGCCGATCTCGCGGCCCACGATCTGGGCGGCGCCGCCATCAAGGCCGCCGTGCAGCGTGCCGGCGTGGCGCCGGAGAAGGTGGACGAAGTGCTGTTCGGCAACTGCCTGATGGCGGGCCAGGGACAGGCGCCTGCGCGCCAGGCAGGCTTCAAGGGTGGCCTGCCGCGCAGCACGGGCGCCGTGACCCTGTCCAAGATGTGCGGCGCCGGCATGGAGGCCACCATCCTGGCCCATGACCAGCTGGTGGCGGGCAGCCGCGATGTGGTGGTCTCCGGCGGCATGGAGAGCATGACCAATGCGCCCTACCTGCTCAAGAAGGGCCGTGGCGGCTACCGCATGGGCCACGACAAGGTCTATGACCACATGATGCTCGACGGTCTGGAGGACGCCTACGAGCCGGGCCGCTCCATGGGCACCTTCGGCGAGGACTGCGCCGCCAAATACCACTTCACGCGCGAGCAGCAGGATGCCTACGCCATCGAAAGCGTCAAGCGCGCCCAGGCCGCCACGGAAAGCGGCGCCTTCGCGGCCGAGATCACGCCCGTCACCGTCTCCACGCGCAAGGGCGATGTCACGGTCAGCATCGACGAAGGCCCGGCCAAGGCCAAGCTGGACAAGATCGCCAGCCTCAAGCCCGCCTTCAAGAAGGACGGCACGATCACGGCGGCATCGAGCTCCAGCATCAACGACGGCGCCGCCGCCCTGGTGCTGATGCGCGAGTCCACGGCCAAGGAGCTGGGCTGCAAGCCGCTGGCGCGCATCGTCGCCCATGCCACGCATGCCCAGGAGCCCGAATGGTTCACCACGGCCCCCGTGGGCGCCACGCAGAAGGCCCTCAAGAAGGCCGGCTGGACGGCGGCGGATGTGGACCTGTGGGAAGTCAACGAAGCCTTTGCCGTCGTGCCCATGGCCCTGATGGCCGAACTGGGCGTGCCGCGCGACAAGGTCAACGTCAACGGCGGCGCCTGCGCGCTGGGCCACCCCATCGGCGCCAGCGGTGCGCGCATCCTGGTCACGCTGCTGCACGCCCTGCAGGCGCGTGGCGGCAAGCGCGGCCTGGCCACGCTGTGCATAGGCGGCGGCGAGGGAACAGCCATGGCGATAGAAATGGTCACCCCCTGAGGCGCTGCGCGCCCTCCCCCTGAAAGGGGGACGACACCCTCGGTGCGGGGCGGCGCGGCCGGCGTAGGCCCTTCCTCGGTGTCTCTGATTTGCATTGCGCCAGTTTTATGGGCAGCGCCACAGACGTCCAGAGAGCTAGACTTGGATCGGCCGATCCGCTATTACTTTGACCTCTCGACCATGATCACCAGCGAAGAACAGTTGCGCAGCCTGTATGCCATGCCGGCCGAAAGGGCCTTGCTCAAGCAGCAGGTGGACCTGGACCGGCATTGCCTGCGCTTCATCGCGCTGTCGCCGCTGTGCATCGTGGCCACGGGGGGCGCGGCGGGCTCGCTGATGGATGCCTCGCCGCGCGGCGGAAAGCCGGGCTTCATCAAGGCGCCCGACAACCAGACGCTGCTGATCCCCGACTCGGGCGGCAACAACCGCCTGGACAGCTTCAGCAACCTGATCGCCGATCCGCGCATCGGCCTGCTGTTCATGGTGCCGGGCTTCGACGAGACGCTGCGCGTCAACGGCGTGGCCAGGCTGCGCGACGAGGCCCACTACACGGCGCTGTTCGCCAACGAAGGCTTCCGGCCCAAGATCGTTCTGGAGATCCAGGTGCAGGAGGCCTATCTGCACTGCGCCAAGGCCCTCATGCGCGCCCGGCTCTGGAAGCCCGAGTCCCAGGTGCCGCGCAACGTCATGCCGTCGGTGAACCAGATGGTCCACCAGCAGATCGGCCTGCCTGCGCCCACCGAGACGCAGGAGGCCATGGTCGAGCGCTACGAAAAGCAGATCGCGGGCGAGCAGGGCCGCTGACCGCATTCCATTTGAAAGGTCGAAAGACATGGCAGTCACTCTGGTGTTGGGAGCCTCGCGCGGGCTCGGTTTTGCCTTGGTAGAGGCCTATGCGGCCCAGGGCCGCAGCGTGGTCGCCACGGTGCGCAGCGAGGCCGATCGCGAGCGCGTCGAAGCCACGGGCGCCAAGGTGCTGCTGGTGGATGTGGCCGATCCGGCCAGCGTCAGCGGCCTGGCCTGGCAGCTCGATGGCGAGAAGATCGAGCTGGCGCTGTACGTGGCCGGAGTGTGGGATGCCCACAGCTCGGCCACGCCGCCCACGCGCGAGCAGTTCGACCGCGTCATGCACACCAATGTGCTGGGCGCCATGCAGGTGCTGCCCCAGGTGGCGCCGATGGTCGAGGCGGCGGGCGGCGTGTTCGGCCTGTTCTCCAGCGAGATGTCGCTGCTGGCCGGCGCCGAATCCGACGCCTGGCTCTACCGCGTCAGCAAGGCCGCGCTCAACATGGTCGTGGCCAGCGCCCAGCCGCAATGGCCGGGCGCCACCGTGGTCGCGCTGGACCCGGGCTGGGTGCAGACCGACATGGGCGGCGAGTCCGCCACCTTCACCGTGGAGCAAAGCGTGCAGGGTCTGATCCGCACCCTGGCCGGCGTCACGCCGGCTGATCGGGGCCGCATGCTGCGCCACGACGGGCAGCGCATCGCCTGGTAGCTGCGGCCGGGACAACGAACAACGAAACAAGAATCAGGAGACAAGACATGCTGCTCAACGCAGACCAGGAAATGATCCGTGACGCGGTGCGCGACTTCGTGCGCACCGAAATCACGCCCCATGCCGCACGCTGGGACAAGGAGCACCACTTTCCCAAGAACGTGCACCAGGGCCTGGCGGCGCTGGGTGCCTACGGCATCTGCGTGCCCGAGGAATACGGCGGCGCCGGCCTTGACTACCTGAGCCTGGCCCTGGTGCTGGAGGAAATCGCAGCCGGCGACGGCGGCACCAGCACGGTGATCAGCGTCACCAACTGCCCCGTCAACGCCATCCTCATGCGCTACGGCAGCGAGGCGCAAAAGCAGCAATGGCTGGCGCCGCTGGCGCGCGGCGAGATGCTGGGCGCCTTCTGCCTGACCGAGCCGCATGTGGGCTCGGACGCCTCGGCGCTGCGCACCACGGCCACCCGCGACGGCAACGACTACGTGATCAACGGCGTCAAGCAGTTCATCACCAGCGGCAAGAACGGCGACGTGGCCATCGTCATCGCCGTCACCGACAAGGCGGCCGGCAAGCGCGGCATGAGCGCCTTCATCGTGCCCACCTCCGCGCCCGGCTACCAGGTGCTGCGGCTGGAGGACAAGCTGGGCCAGCACAGCTCGGACACGGCCCAGATCCAGTTCGAGGGCTGCCGAATCCCCGCCGCCAACCTCATTGGCGCCGAGGGCGAGGGCTACAGGATCGCGCTGTCGGCGCTGGAGGGCGGGCGCATCGGCATTGCCGCGCAAAGCGTGGGCATGGCGCGTGCGGCCTTCGATTGCGCGCTGCAGTACTCCAAGGAGCGCGAGAGCTTCGGCCAGCCCATCTTCAACCACCAGGCCGTGGGCTTTCGCCTGGCCGACTGCGCCACGCAGATCGAGGCTGCGCGCCAGCTGATCTGGCATGCGGCCAGCCTGCGCGATGCCGGCCTGCCCTGCCTGAAGGAAGCGGCCATGGCCAAGCTGTTCGCCAGCGAAATGGCCGAGCGCGTGTGCAGCGCAGCCATCCAGACCCTGGGCGGCTATGGCGTGGTCAACGATTTTCCCGTCGAGCGCATCTACCGCGACGTGCGCGTGTGCCAGATCTACGAGGGAACGAGCGACGTGCAGAAAATTCTCATCCAGCGCGCCCTGGCCTGAGGCCCCTCACTATGCTGCGGGTCGGGCCGGATGGCCCCGGCACCCGCAGGGCTTAGCATGGAGCGTCGCCGGGACGGCGCCCGGGAGAGGCGGGCACCGGACTCCGGCAGGTTTGTGACCACCTTCGCAGGAGATCCCGACATGCCCATTGCTTCCGTCAACGGCCAGAACCTTTACTACGAGGACACGGGCGGGCGCGGCCCGGTCCTGGTGTTTTCGCATGGACTGCTCATGGACCACACCATGTTCGCTCCCCAGGTCCAGGCGCTGCAGGATCGCTATCGCTGCATCAGCTGGGACGAGCGTGGCCATGGCCAGACGGCGGACCCCGCGCATTGCGCTCCCTTCGACTACTACGACTCGGCCGACGACCTGGCCGCCCTGCTGGCGCACCTGGGCGTGGAGCGCGCGGTGCTGGTGGGCATGTCGCAGGGCGGCTATCTGTCGCTGCGCTGTGCGCTCATCCACCCCGAGGTCGTGCGTGCGCTGGTGCTGATCGACACCCAGGCCATGCTGGAAGACCCCGAGCAGATGCCCCACCACGAGGCGTTGCTGAGGGCCTGGATGGAGCATGGCCTCAGCGACGACATGGCGGCCACGGTGGAGCGCACCATCCTGGGCCAGGGCTGGAGCGGCGCGGCCGCCTGGCGCGCCAAATGGAAAAAGGCCACGCCCATCAACCTGGGGCAGAGCTTTCTGGCGCTGGCCCAGCGCGATGACATCAGCCCGCGACTGCCCGACATCCATGTACCGGCACTGGTCATCCATGGCACGGACGACATCGCCATCACGCTCGACCGTGCACGCGCCATGGCCAAGGCCTTGCCCAGGGCGCAGTGGGTGGAGGTGCCGGGGGCCGGCCATGCGGCCAACCTCACGCATCCGCAGCCCGTGAACCTGGCCATCGAGCGCTTCCTGGAGCAGCTCGACTAGGCTCAGACCGGCGGATCGCCATCGTTCTCGCTGTCGCGGCGGCGCAGGACGACGGTGATGCTGCCGTCGGTCTCCAGCGTGGCGCGCTCCACCTCTCTGAGGTGCAGGCAGCCGCCCGCACGCAGCGCGGCCTCGATATCGTCGCGCGTGATGCGTTCCTCGCGCATCAGATCCTTGTTCAGGTGGCCGTCCGTGATCAGGGCCTGGGCCTTGCCGTCGATGAGCCGCTCCAGCGCGGGAAAACGGAAAGTCAGCCAGGACAGCAGCAGATGGCACAGGATCAGCGTGGAGGCCGAGATCATGCCGCCGATCAGCGAGTTGTCCCCGGCATTCATGGAGTTCTGAACGGCATTCGACAGGATGAGCAGCAGCACCAGGTCAAAGGGCGCGTACTGCCCCGTCTGGCGCCGCCCCGTCAGCCGAAGGAACACCAGCAAAAACAGGTAGACGGCCACGCCGCGCACCACGAACTCCCACCACGGGACCGACATTGAAAACATGGGCTCTCCTTACAGGCCCGAGGGCCCGCGGTCAGTATCATGGCCCGCCTGTCCTCCATCAAGAACCCGGTCGCAGCAAGGCGGCCGTGACTGACATGCATTCCTGCTCCCGCGCCGTCCTCCCCCAAGTTCCGCAAGTTCCGCAGGGCCAGCCGCTATGAGCGCTGCCGCCACCTCCCCGGCCTGTCCCTGCGGCCAGCACGATGCCAAGGGCCGTCCCCTGGCCTTCGATGCCTGCTGCGGCCGCTACCTGGACCATTTCGATGACTGCCCCGCGCCCGATGCCCAGGCGTTGATGCGCTCGCGCTACAGCGCCTTCGTGCGCGAGGACGCCGCCTATCTGCTGGCTACCTGGCACGCCAGCCAGCGGCCTGCCACGCTGGACTTCGAGCCTTCGGCACGCTGGCTGGGGCTGGCGGTCAAGGACTTCCGTAGCACCGGCGAGGACAGTGCCGAGGTGGAATTCGTCGCGCGCTACCGCGTGGGCGGCCGCGCCGTGCGCCTGCATGAGCGCAGCCGTTTCGTGCGCGAAGGCGGGCGCTGGTTCTACGTGGATGGCGACCAGTTCTGAACACGACGGCGGCCCTGCGGAGCCGCTGTGGAAGCTGCAGCAGCGCCAGCGGCTGCTGCTGTCCATCGCATCGCGGGGCTCGTCCGAGGCGGCGGCCCTCATCATCCCCGGCATCGTGGTCTGGCTGCAGCGGCACGAAACGGGTGCCTTCCAGGCGCCGCTGCTGCTGTGGTGGCTGGGCATGGCGCTCATGGCCTGCGTCTTCGTTGGTTTGCGGCGCCAGTTGCGTCGGGACCTGGGCGCTGCCGTGCCCTCGGCCGAGTTGCCAACGCGGCTGCAGCGCTGGGAGCGCGTGATGGGCCGCATGGCCTTGCTCAACGCCGGTTCCTGGGCGCTGGCCATACCGCTGACCCATGGCAGCGGCCATGAATTCCGGCTTTTCATCTACCTGGTGCTGTGCGGCGTCGTGGCCTCGGCCGCCACCTTCCTGGCGCCGGCGGCTGCCGTGTTCAAGCGCTTCTTCGGCGTGCTGTACGGCGCCATGCTGCTGGCCGTGGTCTGGTACTTCCCGAACAGGGGCCTGTACCTGCTGCCTCTGCTCATGCTGTATGGCGCCACCATCGCGCGCCATGCCTGGGGGGCGCGCCAGCTCATGCAGCAGCAATGGGTGCAGGAGCGTGACCGCCAACTGCTGGCCGAGCGCTACCTGGCGGCCAAGGAGCAGGCCGAACAGGCGCTGGAGGCCAAGAGCCGCTTCCTGTCGGCCGCCAGCCATGACCTGCGCCAGCCCCTGCATGCCCTGGGCCTGCTGGTGGAGACCGCCCGCCAGCGCAATGCCGACGGCGCGCTGGCAGGCGTGCTTGACGATGCCCAGGCCTGTGCCCAGTCGCTGGGCACCATGTGCAACGACCTGCTGGACCTGTCGCGGCTGGAGAACGGCACCTGGGAGCTGCGCGCCCAGGTGATGGACCTGCGCATTCTGCTGGGCGATGCCACGCGCCTGTTCGCGGCCGAGGCCCGCCAGCGCGGGCTGGTGCTGCGCTGGCGCGTGGCGCGCGGCATGGATAGCCTGGTGCGTGCCGACGAGGCCCTGCTGCGCCAGATGGTGTTCAACCTGCTGCACAACGCCCTGCGCTACACCCAGCGCGGCGGCGTGCTGCTGGCCGCCCGCGTGCACGGCGGGGGCTGGCGCATCGAGGTCTGGGACACGGGCCTGGGCATTGCGGCCGAAGACCGGCCCCATGTCTTCGCACCGCACTTTCGCGCGCGTTCCGGCCAGGCGGCCCGGCGCGCGGCCCAGCCTGGGGCCGAGCACCTGCCCGGCGTGAGCAGCCAGGGCCTGGGCCTGGCCGTCGTGGCCGCAGCGGCGCGCCGCATGGGCGTGGAGCATGGTCTGCTGTCCACGCCGGGACGGGGTTCGTGCTTCTGGCTGCAGCTGTCGCCCAGCCTGAACGTGCAAGCGGACCTGCCTCTGGGGCACGCGCAGGCGCAGGCAGGGGCAGGGGCCGAGGCTGCCGCGAATCCGCCAGGCCGCCCCCTGCTGCAGGGCAGGTGCTGGGTGGTCGATGACGATGTGCAGGTGGCACAGGCCCTGGCCGGCCTGCTGCGCGGCTGGGGGCTGACCGTGGACGTGGCGGCTGCGGGCCGCGAGGCGCAGGCCTGGCTGGCGGCGGGGCAGCATCCCGATTTCGTGCTGTGCGACCACCAGCTGGCCCAGGGCGAGAACGGCTTTGCGCTGCTGCAGAACGTGCTGGCGCAATCGCCGCAGGCGGCGGGCGCCCTGCTCAGCGGCGACCCTTCCGCTGCGCTGGAGCAGCAGGCGCAGGAACTGGGCTATCTGCTGCTGCGCAAGCCCGTGGATCCGCTGGCGCTGCGGGCCCTGCTTCAGCGCAGGCTGGCCGTGGCCGGCGCCTGAACCGTATCGGTCGGCGGTACGGAGGGCGGCAGCTCCAGCGCAATGCCCTGCATGCGCGTGATGGCGTCGATGCGGCTGTGCACGCCCAGGCGCTGCAGGGCGCCTGCCACATGCTCCTTGACTGTGTGCGGCGACAGGTGCAGCAACCGGGCAATGCTGGGATTGGGCAGGCCGCGCAGCACCAGGTCCAGCACCTGGGCCTGGCGCGGGGTGAGGCCCAGCTCGGCCGCCGTCATGCGGATGGCATGGGCGCCGCCCGGCGGCTGCGGCGCCAGCGGGGCGGCGGGGAACCAGGTCTCGCCGCGCAGCAGGGCCGCCACGGCCTGCTCCAGCACCTGCGGCGGCTGCGACTTGAGCACAAAGCCATGGGCCCCGGCCGCGCGTGCCTTCAGGGCAATCGCGCCATGCGTGTCGCCGCTGGTCATGAGCACGCGGCAGGCGGGCGCCAGCGTGCGGATTTCGCGCACCACGTCCGTGCCTGCGCTGGCACCCAGCCAGAAATCCACGATGGCCAGATGTGGCGATCCCCTGCCGGCCATGCACTGCAGGCCTTCGCCCGCATCGGCCACGGCATGGACTTCGGACAGGCCGAATTGTTTCAGGAACTCGGACACGCCCATGGCCGTCAGCGGGTGGTCGTCGATCACCAGGGCATAGCGCCCCGATTGGAGACAGGAGGAATCGGTCAGGAGGGAATGGCTGTGCATGGTCCGCGCGAAGGCATGTCGAAAGGGCTGGAGCGCCAGGGCGCGCCCGGATACACCTTGCGCACATCGTAACGATTACCCCCCGGCCGGGGGGTGACCGGATGTCGGCCAACTCCCCAAAATCGCCGCCGATGCCCTGAGATTCCGCATGGAACGGGCATGTATTCAACGAGAAGGGGAGATAGTCATGAAGATGGTACAGCTCACGCGCCGCAGCGCGGCATTGATGCTTCTGGGAGCCCTGGCCGCCTGTGGCGGCGGCGGCGGTGGTGGATCGGGAGAGCCGGGCGGCGGAGATCCCGGCAATGGCGGAAATCCTGGCAACCCCGGTACGCCCGGCAACCCCGGCGGCACGCCCACGCCGGTGACCGGCCAGTACCGCATGGAGACCGGTGCGGAGAACTTCGACGCGGCCCTGTCCGCCATGAACGCGCTGGGGGCGCAGGGCTATGCCTTCACCTACAGCCTGGCCTCGGGCGGTACCGCCTTCCCCGTTCCCATCGGTGACTTCTACGTCACCGACACGGCCCACACCGGCACGCGCCTGGACTACCGCATGGTGCCCGATGTGGCGGGCGTCTCGGCCCTGGTGGCCCAGCTCAACGCACAGGGTGCGCAAGGCTACCTGTACAAGTCCGGCATGGCGTTCCCCAGCAGCACGCAGGACCTGCGCAACCTCTATGTGCGCAGCAGCAGCGCCGCAGCCACCTACAGCTACGAGACGCGCCCCGCCGTGGGTGCGCTGGACACGTCGGGCTTCACGCAGCAACTGGCCGAGATGAGCGGCCGGGGTTTCCGCTACATGGGCCCGCTGATCTCGGGCAACGAGATGTTCAACCTCTACGTCAAGGACTCCAAGGCGCCGGCCTTCGAGTACGCGGTGTTCGCATTGGCCGCGCCCTTCGGCATGGCCAACGGCACGGCGCTGAAGCAGCGCCTGGACGAGATGGGGGCCAAGGGCCACCTGCTGCGCGGCGCCCTGGTGCTGCGGGGCAATACCGAAGGCGTGCAGCTGTACGAAAAGAGCGGCGACCAGCAGGGCGCCATCGAGTACCGCCTCGAATCCGTGTCCAACAACGCCAGCCTCGCGCAGCGCCTGGAGCAGTTCAACCGCAATGCGGCCGAAGGCTTCTTCGCCTTCGGCGACGTGGTCACCGACGATGGCCGGTTCCATTCCATCTCGGTGCGCAATGTCCGCCGCATGGTGCATCCGCTGGCCGGTGCCTCCTTCCCCTGAGCAGGGCACAGGCATGCGCGGCCGGCGCATAATCCGGCCATTTTCCGCAGCAAGGGCGCCCCAGGGCGCCCTTGCTCAGTTTGTTTCGAGAATCCATCCATGACTGCTTTCGAGGCCGTGCTCTTCGACTGTGACGGCGTGCTCGTCGACAGTGAATCCATCACCAACCGCGTGCTGTGCACCATGCTCAATGAATCGGGCTGGCCCATCAGCACCGAGGAATGCCTGCGCGAATTCATCGGCAAGACCGTGCGCAGCCAGGCCGCGCTGATCGAGGCGCGCACCGGCAAGCCGCTGACCGACGCATGGATGGCCGCCTTCTACGAGCGCCGCAACGCCGCGCTGCGCGCCGAGCTGGTGGCCATTGACGGCGCGCTGTCCGCCGTCAGCCAATCCCATGCGCTGTGCGCTGGCCGCATCGCCTGCGCCTCGGGCGCGGACCGCGCCAAGGTGGAGATGCAGCTGGCCCAGGTCGGCATGGCCCCGTATTTCGAGGGCCGCGTCTTCAGCGGCCATGAGCTGCCGCGCAGCAAGCCCTTTCCCGATGTGTACCTGGCAGCCGCCGCCGCACTGGGCGTGGAGCCGGCGCGCTGCCTGGTCATCGAGGACACGGTGACCGGCGTCACCGCCGGCGTGGCCGCAGGCGCCACGGTCTGGGGCTACTTCCCGGCCGACCAGGGCCACGCATCGGCCGAGCAACTGCTCGAGGCCGGCGCCAGCTGCGTATTCGGCGACATGGGCGAGCTGCCGGCCATGCTGCGCGCCATCGGGCAGGCCAGCGCCAGCGCTTGAGCCTGAGCCTGAGCCTGAGCCTGAGCCTGAGCCTGAGCCGGCCCTAGCGCAGCTGCGGCGAAGGCGTCTCGTCCACGGCCTGCGCACGCGCTGCCTGCTGCTCGGCCTGCAGCGCCCGCTGGAAGGCGGGCCGCTGCTGCAGGCGCTGCCAGTAGGCCTGGGTGGCAGGCCCCCATTGCGGCTCCATCTCCAGGTGCGCCGACAGCATCAGCGCATAGCCCACGGCCACGTCGGCAGCGGTGAAGCGGTCTGCCGCGAGCCAGTGGCGCTGTTCCACGGCCTGCTCCACCGCGCGCAGCCGCGCAAGGAACCAGCGCTGGTAGTCCTGGGCCACCTGGGGCTGGCGCCGTTCGGCTGGCTCGAAGTGGGTGTAGCGCAGCACCAGGGTCTGCGGGAAGGTCAGCGTGGCATCGCTCATGTGCAGCCAGTTGAGGTAGGCGGCGAAGTCTGCCTCCTGCGGCTGCACGGACAGGCCCGCCCCGGGGTGCAGGGCGGCCAGGTATTCGCAGATGGCGGCTGACTCGGTCAGCCTGGCCTCGCCGTGGCGTAGCAGCGGCACCGTGCCCAGCGGGTTGAGTTCCAGGTAGCTGCGCTGCAGCACGCGCGGCGGAAACGGCAGCATGTGCAGCGTGTAGGGAAGCTGCAGTTCTTCGAGCATCCACAGCGCGCGGAAGGAGCGCGCGCTGACGCAGTGGTGGAGATGGTGCATGCGCAAAGCCTAGGCCAGATGCGCGGACGGCGGCAGTCGCGCAGGATGCAAATCGCGCCAGGATGCGCGCGGCCCTCACTCGGGCCGGGCTCGCGCGCTCTTGCGGAATTCGGAGGGTGACAGCCCCGTCCACAGCCGGAAGGCGCGGATGAAGCTCTTGTCGTTGAGAAACCCGCAGGACTGGGCGATGCGCTTGATGGGCCGGCTGGTGCGCAGCAGCAGGGCCACGGCACGCTCGCGCCGCACCTCGTCCTTGAGCGCCTGCAGCGAGGCGCCTTCTTCCTTGAGCTGGCGGTGCAGGCTGCGCTGGGACAGGTGCAGCTGGCGCGCCAGCGTGTCGGCCGTCTGCAGGCATTCGGCGTCGGCCGCCAGCAGCTGGCGCACGCGCTGCACCAGCTGGCGCTCGCGCCGGTAGGGGCGCACCTGCAGCGGCAGGGCGCGCTGCAGCATGCGCTGCAGCGCGGGCTCGTCGCGCGTCAGCGGCATATCCAGAAAACGCGCGTCGAACTGGAGGCAGGCCCGGGCCGCGCCAAACTCCACCTCGCCCGGCGGGAACAGCAGCGCATACACGCCCGCATGCGGCGGGGGTTCGAAGGGAAAGCAGGCACGCCGCAGCGGCAGCGGCTCGTCGATGAACCAGCTGGCCAGGCCGTGGATATTGCGCAGCACCGACAGCAGGCAGAACTCGCGCATGGCGCCCAGCGTGGACAGCTCCTCGATGGCCAGCGTGGCCAAGCCGTCTTCCTGCGTGAGCGTGAGGCGGATGTCGTCGGCCAGCAGGCCATGGTGGCGGCACCAGCGCGCCAGTGCCAGGCCCAGCTGCTCGCTGCCCATGCTGGCGCGCGCCAGCATGCCGTAGCTGCCCCAGGGCAGGCGCCGGGAGAACCAGCCCAGGGCCTCGTCGTCGAGTTCGCGCATGGCGGCATCGGACAGTGCCTCCATCTGCAGCGCCGTGATGCACTCGTTGCGCTCTTTGACGGAGTCTGGCGCAATTTGTGCCTTCTCCAGGGCGGACAGGGCGCTGATGCCCCGGCGTTCGTAGGCCAGCATAATGGCCTGCACAAAGGCCATGGGCGTGACTGCAGGGTGTGCGGAGGCCATGGTGGCGGCCGCCTGGGGCAGGGGGGGCTTGACCAGCGAGGGGGTGAACATGCTGGCAATTATTGCAACCTTCGTGGCCTGTTCTGCTCGGGGTTGGCCCTTATGCTGCCACGCAATAGCTGCCGTGACGGGGCAGGCCACTGCATTTGCCCGTCCCAGGCGCCGCCGACGACACAGGAGACAACGCATGCCCGCCCAGAACGCCCCGCTCGCTTCCAGCCATGCCCAAGGCCGCACCGATGTGCCGCTGATCGAGCAGACCATCGGCGATTTCTTTGCCGACATGGCGGCCCGCCAGCCCGATCGCGAGGCCCTGGTCAGCCGCCATCAGGGCCTGCGCTACAGCTATGCCGGCCTGCACACCGAGGCGCGCCGCCTGGCCAGCGCGCTGCTGGGCCTGGGGCTGGAAAAGGGCGACCGCGTCGGCATCTGGTCGCACAACAACGCCGAATGGGTGCTGATGCAGCTGGCCACGGCCCAGGTCGGCCTGGTGCTGGTCAACATCAACCCGGCCTACCGCACCTCCGAGGTGGAGTACGCGCTCAACAAGGTCGGCTGCAAGGCCCTGGTGACCATGGCGCAGTTCAAGACCAGCGACTACCTGGGCATGCTGCGCGAACTGGCCCCCGAGCTGGCCACGGCCGAGCCCGGCCGCCTGCATTGCGCGCGCCTGCCCCAGCTGCGCAGCGTGGTCTGGATCGACGTGGCAGGGCAGGGCGAAGAGCAGCCCGGCATGCTGCGCTTTTCCAGCCTGCTGGCGCGCGGTGATGCGCAGGATGCGCGCATCGACGCCGTGGCCGCCACGCTCAAGAACACCGACCCCATCAACATCCAGTTCACCAGCGGCACCACGGGCTTTCCCAAGGGCGCCACGCTGACCCACCGCAACATCCTGAACAACGGCTTTTTCATCGGCGAGTGCATGCGGCTGACGCCAGAGGACCGGCTGTGCATTCCCGTGCCGCTGTACCACTGCTTCGGCATGGTGCTGGGCAACCTGGCCTGCTTCACGCATGGCTCGGCCATCGTCTACCCGAATGACGGATTCGATCCGCTGCTGGTGCTGGAGACCGTGCAGGCCGAGCGCTGCACGGGCCTGCACGGCGTGCCCACGATGTTCATCGCCGAGCTGGACCACCCGCGCTTCAAGGAGTTCGACCTGAGCACGCTGCGCACCGGCATCATGGCCGGCTCGCCCTGCCCCATCGAGGTGATGAAGCGCGTGGTCAGCGACATGCACCTGTCCGAGATCACCATCGCCTACGGCATGACCGAGACCAGCCCCGTCAGCTGCCAGAGCGATGCCGACACGCCGCTTCAGCGCCGCGTTTCCACCGTGGGCAAGGTGCAGCCGCACCTGGAGGTGAAGATCGTCGACCCGGCCACGGGCGAGGTCGTGGCGCCCGGCGTCTCGGGCGAGCTGTGCACGCGCGGCTACTCGGTCATGCATGGCTACTGGGGGGACGAGGCCCGCACGCGCGAGGCCATCGACGACGATGCCTGGATGCACACCGGCGACCTGGCCACCATGGACGAGCAGGGCTACGTGAACATCGTCGGCCGCATCAAGGACATGGTGATCCGCGGCGGCGAGAACATCTACCCGCGCGAGATCGAGGAATTCCTCTACCGCCATCCGCAGGTGCAGGACGTGCAGGTCGTCGGCGTGCCCGACGTGCGCTATGGCGAGGAGCTGTGCGCCTGGATCATCGTCAAGCCCGGCCAGACGCTGACCGAAGACGGCGTGCGCGACTTCTGCAAGGGCCAGATCGCCCACTACAAGGTGCCGCGCTACATCCGCTTCGTCGAGGCCTTCCCGATGACGGTGACCGGCAAGATCCAGAAATTCAAGATCCGCGACGAGATGATCGCCATGCTGGATCTGCGCCCGGCCAGGACCGCCTGAGGGCTGCTTTCATGCGCTGCCGCCAGCTGTCCACCGCGTGCCGCCTAGTGCGTGCCGCCTTCGGGCGCGGCCACGGCCGAGGCTGCAGCGCGGCGCGCCACGACCAGGCGCTTGCGCAGCGAGATCTCCTGCATGTCCAGCTCGCTGACCAGGCGGCGCAGCGACTCGTCGTTGATGCGGTGGGCCTGGCGCTCGGCGTAGAGCGCGTCGCGCTCCTGGTGGATGCAGCGCAGGCGCAGCTCGATCTCCAGCAGGTAGCGCAGCTTGCGCTGGCGCACGACTTCGGGCGCCTCGCGCTGGATCTCGATGCTGGAGGCCGTGCCGCTGCCGTCGTCCAGCAGCTGGACGCGGTTGCGGTACTCCTGCGTCAGGTGGCCCATGACCTCCTGGTGCATGGCCACCCATTCGGGCGTGTGGCCCTGGATCTCTTCCTCGCTCAGCGTCAGCCCGCCAATGGCGGACTGGCAGGCGGCCACGCGCGCCAGGCGCTCCTCGCGCACCGTGGGCGATTCGCCGGGCTGGGGCATGCGGCGCAGGATCAGCGGCAGGGCGATGCTGCCCAGCACCAGGGTGAACAAGATGGTGCCCGTGGCCAGGAAGACCAGCATCTCGCGGCCGGGGAAGGGCTGTCCGTTGTTCAGCAGCATGGGCACGGACAGCGCGCCGGCCAGCGTCACGGCGCCGCGTATGCCGGCCATGGTGGTGGCCAGGTTCAGCAGGTGCGAGGGGCGCTCGGCCATCTTTCCCTGGAAGTGGGCGCGAGCCAGGCTGCGCTGCACGCCCAGCGTCAGCCAGATCCAGCGCATCAGCAGCAGCGCGCTGGAGATGATCACCACATAGCCCACCAGCACCCACCATTCGCTGCCCGCATCGTGCAGCGTCACGCCGATGATGGACGGCAACTGCAGGCCCAGCAGCAGGAAGATGGCGCCGTTGAACGAGGCTTCCACCATGCTCCAGGTGCCTTCGGTCTGCAGCCGCTCGCTGATGTAGCTGCTGCGCTCCAGGTCGGCGAAGTTGGTGGCAATGCCAGCGGCCACGGCCGACAGGATGCCCGACACGCCGATCTTTTCGCCCACGATGTAGGCGGCGAAGGGCAGCAGGATCAGCAGCAGCACCATCTGCGTGGCCGCCACGTCGCCCAGGCGGCGCGTGATGGTGCTGCGCGCATAGGAAAAGCCCCAGCCGATCAGCGTACCCACGCCCAGGCCGCCCAGGGCCATCCACATGAAATCCTTGGCCACCTCGGTCCACGAGAACAGGCCGGTCAGCGTGGCCGCGATGGCGAATTTCAGCGCCACCAGGCCCGAGGCGTCGTTGAGCAGGGACTCGCCCTCGAGGATGTGCATGGTCTTCTCGGGCATGCCCAGGTTGCGCGCGATGGCCGAGACGGCCACGGCATCGGTGGGCGAGACCACGGCGGCCAGCGCAAAGGCCACGGTCAGCGGCATGCCGGGCACCAGCCAGTGGATCAGCCAGCCCAGCCCCACCACCGTGAACAGCACCAGGCCCAGCGCCAGGCGCAGGATGGGGCGGTACAGCGCAAAGAACTCGCGCTTGGGAATGCGCCAGCCGTCGGCGAACAGCAGCGGCGGGATGAACAGCAGCAGGAACAGCTCGGGATCGAAGGCGATGTGCAGGCCCTTTTGCGGCCAGGCCATCAGCGCTCCCAGGGCGATCTGTATCAGCGGCAGCGGGATGGCGCGCACATAGCGCGCGGCAATGCCGGTCAGTGCCCCCAGCAGCAAAACGAGCAAGACGATTTCAACGGTGTGCATACGGCATTTTCCCCAGCCCGGGCCGCCGTTCTTTGCAGCACATTCGAAAAAACCAAGCGCCCGCATCGGGCAAACACAAGAAGAGGCCACACATGAGCATTCTGGGCACCCAACTCAATCCGCGTTCGGCGGACTTCCTGGCCAATGCGGCGGCCATGCGCGCCGTGGTCGAGGACCTGCAGGCCCAGGTGGCCAAGGTCGCCGAGGGCGGCGGCGAGGCCGCGCGCGCCAAGCACGTGGCGCGCGGCAAGCTGCTGCCGCGCGATCGCGTGGCCATGCTGCTGGACCCGGGCACGCCCTTTCTGGAGATCGCGCCGCTGGCCGCGCTCAACATGTACCGCAACGATGCACCCGGCGCGGGCCTGATCGCCGGCATCGGCCGCGTCAGCGGCGTGGACTGCATGATCGTGTGCAACGACGCCACGGTGAAGGGCGGCACCTACTATCCGATGACGGTGAAGAAGCACCTGCGCGCCCAGGAGATCGCCGCGCAGAACCGCCTGCCCTGCATCTACCTGGTGGACTCGGGCGGCGCCAACCTGCCCAACCAGGACGATGTGTTCCCCGACCGCGAGCACTTCGGCCGCATCTTCTTCAACCAGGCCAACATGAGCGCCGAGGGCATTGCCCAGATCGCCGTGGTCATGGGCTCGTGCACGGCCGGCGGCGCCTATGTGCCGGCCATGAGCGACGAGTCCATCATCGTCAAGAACCAGGGCACCATCTTCCTGGGCGGCCCGCCGCTGGTGAAGGCCGCCACGGGCGAGGTGGTCAGCGCCGAGGACCTGGGCGGCGGCGACGTGCACACGCGCCTGTCGGGCGTGGCCGACCACCTGGCCCACAACGACACCCACGCGCTGGCGCTGGCGCGCCAGTCCGTGGCCAACCTCAACCATGCCAAGCAGCCTTCTGCTGGCGACCTGCCCCCCGAGGCGCCGCTATTCGACGGCGGCGAGCTGTACGGCGTGATCCCCGTGGACACGCGCAAGCCCTTCGATGTGCGCGAGATCATCGCCCGCGTGGTGGACGGCAGCCGCTTCGACGAGTTCAAGGCCCGCTTCGGCGCCACCCTGGTCTGCGGCTTTGCGCGCATCGAGGGCATGCAGGTGGGCATCATCGCCAACAACGGCATCCTGTTCAGCGAATCGGCCGTCAAGGGCGCGCACTTCATCGAGCTGTGCTGCCAGCGCAAGATCCCGCTGGTCTTCCTGCAGAACATCACGGGCTTCATGGTGGGCCGCAAGTACGAGAACGAAGGCATTGCCCGCCACGGCGCCAAGCTGGTCACGGCCGTGGCCACGGCGGCCGTACCGAAGTTCACCATCATCATCGGCGGCTCCTTCGGCGCGGGCAACTACGGCATGTGCGGCCGCGCCTACTCGCCGCGCTTCCTGTGGATGTGGCCCAACGCGCGCATCTCGGTCATGGGCGGCGAGCAGGCGGCCAGCGTGCTGGCCACCGTCAAGCGCGACGGCATCGAGGCCAAGGGCGGCCAGTGGACGGCCGAGGAGGAAGAGGCCTTCAAGGCCCCCATCCGCCAGCAGTACGAGGATCAGGGCCACCCCTATTACGCGACGGCGCGCCTGTGGGACGATGGCGTCATCGACCCCGCCGACACGCGCCGCGTGCTGGCGCTGGGCCTGGCGGCCACGCGCAACGCGCCCATAGCGGACACGCGCTTCGGCGTGTTCCGCATGTGACGGCGGCTTCCCTTTCCTTGCAGCGAGGTACTTCATGAAAACCACCGCACTGACCCTCGAATTCCAGGGCCCCCTGGCCACCATCACGCTGACCCAGCCCGAAGTGCGCAATGCCTTCAGCGACGAGGTCATTGCCGACATCACCCACGCCTTCCACGCCGTGGGCAAGCGCAGTGACGTGCGCGCCGTGGTGCTGGCCGCCGAGGGCCCGGCCTTTTGCGCAGGCGCCAACCTCAACTGGATGCGCCGCATGGCCGACTACTCGCGCGACGAGAACCGCGAGGACGCCGGCCTGCTGGCCGAGATGCTGCGCGTGATCTACGAATGCCCGCAGCCCACCATCGCGCGCGTGCAGGGCGATGTCTATGCGGGCGGCATGGGCCTGGTCGCTGCCTGCGACATGGCCGTGGCCGCCGAGGGCGCGGGCTTTTGCCTGTCCGAGGTGAAGATCGGCCTGATCCCCGCCACCATCAGCCCCTACGTGATCCGTGCCATGGGCGCGCGCGCCGCCCACCGCTACTTCCTGACCGGTGAACGCTTCGACGCGGCCGAGGCGCTGCGCATCGGCTTCGTGCACCGCGTGGTGGCGGCAGACGAGCTGGACAACGCCGTGGACGGCCTGCTCAAGCACCTAGTCAGTGCCGGTCCCGCCGCCGCCCGCGCCTGCAAGCGCCTGGTGATCGACGTGGCCGAGCGCGAGATCAACGAGCAACTGATCGCCGCCACCGTCGAAGGCATCGCCGACATCCGCGCCAGCGCCGAGGGCAAGGAGGGCGTGCAGGCCTTCCTGCAAAAGCGCAAGCCGGCCTGGCTGGCCTGATACCCGAAAGCAGCCTGTCCGCAGAACCATCACCGAGCGAACGCCATGAGCACCCTGACCGACTCCCTCGTCCAGTGGCTGCAGTCCGTGGGCCTGTACCCGGGCCCGGCCGTGCACCACACGGTCAGCGAGGCGGCTGGCGAGGTGGCCGAGCGCGTGGGCCAGGCCACCAGCGGCATGGACATGGCCGGCCTGCTGGCGCTGGCCGCCGCACTGGGCTGGGCCAGCGGCTTTCGGCTCTACGCCGTGGTCTTCGTGACCGGGCTGCTGGGGGCGCTGCGCTGGGTGGCGCTGCCTGGCGGGCTGCATGTGCTGGAGCATCCAGCCCTGCTGTTCGCCAGCGGCGCGCTGCTGTTCGTGGAGTTCTTCGCCGACAAGATCCCCGGCGTGGACTCGGTCTGGGACCTGCTGCAAAGCGTGATCCGCATCCCGGCGGGCGCGGCGCTGGCGGCCGGCGTCTTCGGCGCCGACAGCGCGACCATGGCCACCATGGCGGCCCTGATGGGCGGCTCGCTGGCCCTGTCCAGCCAGGTGGCCAAAAGCACGACGCGCGCGGCCATCAACACCTCGCCCGAGCCGTTTTCCAACGTGGGCGCCAGCCTGGTGGAGGACGGCGCCTCGGTGGGCGCGATCTGGCTGGCGCTCACGCATCCGCTGGCCTTCGCCGCCGTGCTGCTGGTCGTGGTCATCGCCCTGTGGCTGCTGACCTGGGCGCTGTGGCGCTTTCTCAAGGCCGTGGTGCAGCGCCTGGGCGCGCTGTTCGGCGGGTCTCCCGCGATGAATCAAAAACCATAGCCGCCGGTCGCCGAATGACCGGGGCTGCAGAGAAAACACTGGAGATAACGCATGTTCAAGAAGATCCTGATCGCCAACCGCGGTGAAATCGCCTGCCGCGTCGCGGCTTCCGCCCGCCGCATGGGCGTGCGCACCGTGGCCGTGTACTCGGACGCCGATGCCCGCGCCAAGCATGTGCAGGCCTGCGACGAGGCCGTGCACATCGGCGGCAGCGCCCCCAAGGACAGCTATCTGCGCTGGGAGCGCATTCTGGAGGCCGCCAAGGCCACGGGCGCCCAGGCCATCCACCCCGGCTACGGTTTTCTCAGCGAGAACGAGGAATTCGCCCAGGCCTGCGCCGATGCCGGCCTGGTCTTCATCGGCCCGCCGCCCTCGGCCATCCGCGCCATGGGCCTGAAGGCGGCCTCCAAGCAGCTCATGGAAAAGGCCGGCGTGCCCCTGGTGCCCGGCTACCACGGGGCCGACCAGGACCCGCAGCTGCTGCAGCGCGAGGCCGACCGCATCGGCTACCCGGTGCTGATCAAGGCCAGCGCCGGCGGCGGCGGCAAGGGCATGCGCCTGGTCGAGCGCAGCGAGGACTTTGCCGCCGCCCTGGCCAGCTGCCAGCGCGAGGCCATCAACAGCTTCGGCGATGACGCCGTGCTGGTCGAGAAATACGTGCTGCGCCCGCGCCACATCGAAATCCAGGTCTTTGGCGACACCCAGGGCAACTGCGTCTACCTGTTCGAGCGCGACTGCTCGGTGCAGCGCCGCCACCAGAAGGTGCTGGAGGAGTCCCCCGCGCCCGGCATGACGCCTGCGCTGCGCCAGAAGATGGGCGAGGCCGCCGTGGCCGCCGCCCAGGCCGTGAACTATGTGGGCGCGGGCACGGTGGAATTCATCGTCGAGCAGCCCGGCGGCTACGACCAGCCCGAGGCCATGAAGTTCTACTTCATGGAGATGAACACCCGCCTGCAGGTCGAGCACCCGGTGACCGAGGCCATCACGGGCGAGGACCTGGTGGACTGGCAACTGCGCGTGGCCAGCGGCCTGCCCCTGCCCAAGCGCCAGGACGAGCTGCGCATCACCGGCCATGCCATCGAGGCGCGCATCTGCGCAGAAAACCCCGACAACGGCTTCCTGCCCGCCACCGGTACCCTGCATGTCTACCGCAAGCCCGACTGCGCCAGCTTCCATGTCGGCGACGTGCGGGTGGACGACGGCGTGCGCGAGGGCGATGCCATCAGCCCCTTCTACGACTCCATGATCGCCAAGCTCATCGTGCATGGCGACACGCGCGAACAGGCGCTGGCGCGGCTCGATGCCGCCCTGGCCGAGACACGCATCGTGGGCCTGGCCACCAATGTGCAGTTCCTGCGCCAGGTCATCGCCAGCGATGCCTTTGCAACCGCCAAGCTGGACACGGCGCTGATCGAGCGCGAGAAGCAGCATCTGTTCCACCAGCAGCGCCTGCCGCAGGCCCAGGCCGTGGCCGCCGCCGTGGCCCAGATACTGCAGGCCGAGCGCGCGCAGGAAACCGCCGACCCCTTCAGCCGCCGCGACGGCTGGCGCTCGCACGGCGTGGCCGAGCGGCGCTGGGACTTCCGCCAGGGCGAGGCCGCCGTGCCCGCGCGCCTGCGCTACCTGCATGACGGCGCGCTGCAACTGGCCGTGGGCGAGGGCGAGTCCCTCGCCGAGGGCCTGCTGTCCTGGCAACAGGCCGGGGACGGCGCCTTCGACGTGCAATTCGCGGGCCAGCGCCTGCGCGCCCAGGTCCATGTGCTGGGCGAGCAATGCCATGTGTTCGCTCCCCAGGGCGCGGCCGTGCTGGGCCTGGCCGATCCGCTGGCCCATGCGGGCGATGTGCATTCGGAAGGCGGCCGCCTGACGGCGCCCATGCCGGGCAAGGTGGTCTCCTTTGCCGTCAAGGCCGGCGACAAGGTCAGCAAGGGCCAGCCGCTGGCCGTGATGGAGGCCATGAAGATGGAGCACACCATCGCCGCACCCGGCGACGGCGTGGTGGCCGAACTGCTGTATGCGCCCGGCGACCAGGTGACCGAAGGCTCCGAGCTGCTGCGCCTGGAAAGCTGAGCCCGCAGGCAAGACAGTTTTGCGCAAAAGTCGCGCGTGGGCGTCGCCAGGCCGTTAGGCTTGGCCACCTATGCGAGTGACTTTCTGCTGCGAAGACACCAGGCCCGACGCCTGGCTGCAAGGACTGCGCGCGGCCCTGCCGGGCGCCGAGGTGGACATCTGGTCGCCGGGCGCGCCGCAGGCCGACTACGCTCTGGTCTGGGCGCCACCCCAGCGCTTCATCGACGAGCAGCCGGGCCTCAAGGCCCTGTTCAACATCGGCGCCGGCGTCGATGCGCTGCTGCCGCTGCGCCTGCCGGCCGGGCTGCCCGTCTACCGACTGGAGGACGCCGGCATGGCCGTGCAGATGGCCGAATACGTCAGCCAGGCCGTGATCCGCTTCTTCCGGGGCCTGGACGGCTACGAGGCAGACATGGCCGCCGGCCTGTGGCAGCACCGGCCCAATCCTCGGCGCGTGGACTTCCCCGTGGGCGTCATGGGGCTGGGCTGCATGGGCGAGCGCGTGGCGCGCGCGCTGACGGTGTTCGATTTCCCCGTCAACGGCTGGAGCCGTACGCCGCATGCCATCGACGGCGTGCGGGGCTTCTGCGGCCCGCAGGACTTCGACGCCTTTCTGCGCGCCACCCGCATCCTCGTCAACCTGCTGCCGCTGACACCCGAGACCGACAGCATCATCGACGCGCGCAGCCTGGCCCTGCTGCAGCCGGGCGCCTATGTGATCAACGTGGGACGCGGCGGCCATGTGGCGGACGAGGACCTCATCGCCGCCATCGACGGGGGCCAAGTGTCCGGCGCGTTGCTCGACGTGTTCCGCACCGAGCCGCTGCTCGACGGCCATGCCTTCTGGCGGCATCCGTGCATCACGCTCACGCCCCACACCTCGGCCCGCACCCTGGCGCGCGACAGCGTGGAGCAGATCGTGGGCAAGGTCGCCGCGCTGAGCCGGGGCGAGGCCGTGAGCGGCCGCGTGGACCTGCGGCGCGGCTACTGACGGGCGCGCTCAGTCCAGCGTCACGCCGGTGCTGCGCACCAGCGCGCCCAGGCGCTGGGAGTCGCTCCTGATCAAGGCACCGAATTCGGCCGCCGTGCCGCCCACGGCCGGCGTGCCTATGGCTTCCCAGCGCGTGCGGAAGGCCGGGTCCTTGAAGATGGCGTTGACCGTGGCATTGAGTTTGTCGATGGCGGCGGGCGGCGTGCCCGCGCGCACGGCAATGCCATGCCAGCCCGTGATCTGGTAGCCGGGCACGCCGGCCTGGGCCATGGTGGGCACATCGGGCAGCACCTTGCTGCGCTCGGCCGAGGTGACGGCCAGCGGGATCAGGCGCCCGCCCTGGATGTGCTGCAGCGAGCTGCCCACGATGTCGAACATCAAGCCCACCTGGCCGCCGATCAGGTCGTTGAGTGCCGGTCCCGCACCCCGGTAGGGCACATGGCCCAGCTTGACCTGCTCCATGGAGTTGAACAGCTCGCCCGCCAGGTGCTGGGGCGTGCCGTTGCCGGCCGAGGCAAAGCTCAGCGTCTTGCCCGTTTTGGCCAGGGCCAGCAGCTCGGCCACGGTCTTGACGCCCAGCGAGGGATGGACCTCCAGCACCAGCGGGAAGGCCGACAGCTGCACCACGGGCTCCAGGTCCTTGAGCGGGTTGAAGGGCATGCTCTTGTACAGCGAGGAATTCACGGCCATGGGGCCGCTGGCGGCCAGCAGCAGGGTGTGGCCGTCGGGCGTTGCCTGGCGGGCCACCTCGGCGCTGCCCAGGTTGCCGCCCGCGCCGCTCTTGTTCTCCACGATGACGGTCACGCCCAGGCGCTGCTGCAACTCGGGCTGCAGCATGCGTGCCATCAGGTCGGTGGGGCCGCCGGGCGGGTAGGGCACGACGAAGCGGATGGTCTTGCTGGGGAACGCCGGCGACGGGGTCTGGGCCGAGGCCTGGCCCGCCAGGCCCAGGGCCATGAAGGCCAGGGGAAGCGCCGTGAATGCGGTGGCTGCCTTGATTTTGGCGATGGCGTCACGCCGCGTGCCGTGGGTGGGCTGTTGCATGGTTGTGTCTCCTGCCTGTGGTTGGAATGGAAGGCCCGTCTTGTGCGGGCTCATGGGCCTATCGGCTTATCGGCTTATGGGCCTGTAAGGCGCCTGGTGCTCAGCCCGGTGTGAAGCGCCGGCGTATGTCGTCGGCCGTGGCCAGGGGGCGGCCCAGCGCCTGGGCGGACACCACGGCCTGGCGGACCAGGGCGGCGTTGTCGGGCGCGGTGTGGCCGTCCCGCGTCAGCAGGTTGTTCTCGAAGCCCACGCGCGCATGGCCGCCAAACGCGGCGGCTGCCGCGATGCAGGTGTTTTCCGTGGCGCCGAAGGCGCACACGGCCCAGGGCTCGCCGCCGTCATGCGCCGCAAGAAAGGGCAGCAGGTCCTGCGGCCGCGAGGTCTGGCCCGCGCTGTAGCGGCCCAGCACGAAAAGCAGGAACCACGGCGCCTCGGGCACCACGCCCTGGGCGCGCAGCGCCTGCCAGCGGCGCAGGTCGGCCACGTCGTAGAGGATGACCTGCACCATGACCTGGTCGCGCACCAGGCCCGTGAAAAAGTGCGCCAGTCCCGCATCGCCGATCTCGGGCCGGTCGATCTCGCGCAGGCCGATGGAGACGGCCTCGGGCCGCAGCGCCTGCACCATGGCGATCTGCTCGGGCGCGCGGTAGACGCCTGCGGCCTCGCTGGTGATCTGCACCACCATGTCCGTGCCCACGGCCTCGCGCACCACGCGCCAGGCTTCGCGGTAGCCGTCCACATCCAGGCTGTGGCGTCCCCGGGCGTCGCGGATGTGCATGTGGATCATGGCCGCGCCGGCATCCAGGCAGGCGCGTGCCGTGGCGGCCAGCGCCTGCGGCGTGATCGGCAGGGCTCGGTGGTCGGCCGGCTGCTTGTAGGCGCCGTTGGGGGCCACGGTGATGATCAGCGGGTCGCTCCACTGCGACGTGGTTGACGTGGGCGATGTGGGCGACGTGGTTGACGTGGGGACCGGCGTGCTCATGGCGTGTCCTGTGCCTGCTCCGGCACCGGCAGCTCGCTGGCCAGCAGGGCCAGGCCCTGGCGCAGCAGCGCGTCGTAGCGGGCACGCTCGGCCAGGCGGCGGTCCTCGGGCCAGTCGAAGAAGCCCTTGCCGGTCTTCATGCCCAGATCGCCGCGCGCCACGCGATCGCGCAGGGCCTGGGCCGGCACATCGGTGTTGGACAGTGTGGGGTACATGGTGGCGGCGGCCGCGCAATGCACCTCGATGCCTGCATGGTCGCGCTGCAGCACGGGGCCGGCCGCCAGGAAGCGGAAGCCGAAGCCGAAGCGCACGGCGGCATCCACATCCTCGGGCGAGGCAATGCCCTCGTCGATGAGGGCGAAGGCCTCGCGCGACAGCGCATGCTGCATGCGGTTGGCCAGAAAGCCGGGCTTGTCCTTCTTCACCAGCACTGGCACGCTGCCGCAGCCGCGCATGAAGGCGTGCAGCCACTGGCCCAGGGCCGGGTCGCTGCGCTCTCCCAGCACCACTTCCACCAGTGGCACCAAATGGGCGGGCATGAAGAAGTGCAGGCCCAGCATGCGCTGCGCCGTGGGCAGGCCGCTGGCGATGGCGCTGATGGGAAAGCCCGAGCTGTTGCTGGCCAGCACGGCGTCGGCCGGCGCATGCGCCTCAAGTTCGGCGAACAGCGCCTGCTTGGCATCCAGCCGCTCGGTGATGCATTCCACCACCAGGGCCACGCCGTCCCAGGCCACATCCTCCAGCGCCGCGCAGACCGAGACCTGGGACGCGCACCGGGCAAAGCCGGCCGTGGCCAGCTCGATGGCAATGTGCTGCAGCAGCAGCTCGCGCCGTGCCGCGCCGGGGTCGACCACGGTCACCAGGGCGCCGCCCCGGGCCAGGACCACGGCCACATCGGCACCCATGGTGCCTCCCCCGACGACCACCGTGCGCGCGTTGCGCGGCGAACTGCTGTGCATGCTGTCTCCTGCTGATTTCATGGATTTGAGGCGCAGTCTAGGCAGACGTTATTGAACGGTAAAGACGCATTTTTCGATAAACTGATCGGCCATGAAGATCAATTGGTCGGCCCGCGAGGTCGATGTCTTTCTGGCGCTGGCCGATTCGCTGAGCTTTCGGCGCACGGCGCTGCAGATGCACCTGTCGCAGTCGGCCGTCTCGGGCACGCTGGCGCGGCTGGAAGAGATGCTGGGCGCGCGCCTGTTCGAGCGCACCACGCGCGCCGTGGAACTGACCCAGGCCGGCGAGGTCTTCGCCGAGCAGGCGCGCATCCTGCGCCACCAGATGGACGAGACCGTGCGCCGCGTGCAGGAGGTGGCCCAGGTGCAGGTGGGGCGGCTGGCGCTGGCGGCCCTGCCTTCGCTGGCTGCGGGCTTGCTGCCCCGCGTGCTGGCGCGCTTCGCGGCCGAGCATCCGGGCGTGCACCTGGAGCTGTTCGACAGCCTGGCCGGGCCGGCCTTCGACATGGTGCGCGCAGGCCGCGTGGACTTTGCGCTCACGGCGGCCAACCCCGCCTATGCCGACCTGGACTACCTGCCCCTGGCCTCCGACCGCTTCGTGCTGCTGCTGGGCCGCGGCCATGCGCTGGCGCGCGGGCGTGGCGATCTGGGCTGGGCCGACGTGGCCCATCTGCCCCACATCTCCATGCCGGCCGGCACCAGCGTGCGGCAGTACGCCGACGAGGCCCTGCTGACCCACGGCATACGCTTTGCGCCCCAGTACGCCGTGGAGCACCTGGCCACCATCGCGGCCATGGTGGCTGCCGATCTGGGCGTGAGCGCGCTGCCCCTGCTGGCCGCGCAGGTGGTGCAGCGGCCGGAGGTGGTGGCGCGCCCGCTGGCACGGCCGGTGCTGCGCCGCCCCATCGGCCTGGTGCGCCTGAGCGGCCGCCGCCTGTCGCCGGCTGCCGCGCGCATGGTGGAGATGCTGCGCGAGGAAATGGCGGCCCTGCCGGGCTGAACGGGGCGCTGGCAGCCGTTGTGCATGGCCCGGCAGGATATGGGGTGGTGCCCGGGCCTGCAAGACTGGACAATAGGGGCCGTACCCGTCATCCCGGTGAGAACACCCCATGAGCATTCCTTCCCGCGTCAAACTCGTCGATGTAGGCCCCCGCGACGGCCTGCAGAATGAAAAACAGCCCGTGCCCGCCGCCGTCAAGATCGAGCTGGTGCACCGCCTGCAGGAAGCCGGCCTCAAGGAAATCGAGGTCACCAGCTACGTCAGCCCCAAATGGGTGCCGCAGATGGCCGACAACGCCGAAGTCATGGCCGGCATCGTCCGCCGCCCCGGCGTGCGCTACAGCGTGCTCACGCCCAACATGAAGGGCCTGGAGGCCGCGCTGTCGGCGCCGCGCGAACTGTGGCCCGACGAGATCGTGGTCTTCGGCGCAGCCAGCGAGGCCTTCAGCCAGAAGAACATCAACTGCTCCATTGCCGAAAGCATCGACCGCTTCGCCCCCGTGGCCGAGGCCGCACGCGCCCAGGGCATCTACGTGCGCGGCGCCATGAGCTGCACCGTGGGCTGCCCCTACGAAGGCGAGATCGCCCCCGAGCGCGTGGCCTACCTGGCCGGCCTCATGAAGGGCATCGGCGTGCAGCATGTGGGCGTGGCCGACACCATTGGCGTGGGCACGCCCGTCAAGGTGCGCAAGGCCATCGAGGCCACGCTGCAGCACTTCGCCATCGACGATGTCTCGGGCCACTTCCACGACACCTACGGCCAGGCCGTGTCCAACACGCTGGCCGCGCTGTCGCTGGGCGTGTGGCAGTTCGACACCTCGGTGGCGGGCCTGGGCGGCTGCCCCTACGCCAAGGGCGCCACAGGCAATGTGGCCACCGAGGACGTGGTCTACATGCTGCAGGGCATGGGCATAGAGACCGGCATCGACCTGGACAAGCTGATTGACGCCGGCCAGTTCATCAGGGACCACCTGGGCCGCCCCACGCAGTCGCGCGTGGGCAAGGCACTGCTCACCAAGCGCGCCAGCGCGTCTGCATGCGAGGCGGTGTGAGCATGTGCGGATCTGAACTCCACCATCTTCCCGAAGGCGTGCAGCGCGTGGCGGCCTTCCTGCAGCAGGCCGGCCATGGCGAGGGGCCGCGCATGCTGGACGGCGCGGCGCGCACGGCCCAGGAAGCGGCCGACCAGCTGGGCATCCTCGTGGGCCAGGTGGCCAAGAGCATCATCTTCCGCCGCCGCAGCGACGGCGTGGCCGTGCTGGTCGTGGCCTCGGGCGACCGCCGCGTGGACGAGAAGAAGGTCGCCGCCCTGGTCGGCCCCGTGGGCCGTGCCGACGCCGATTTCGTCAAGGCGCAGACGGGTTTTTCCATCGGCGGCGTCAGCCCCGTGGCCCATGCCAACACGCCCGTGACCCTGGTGGACCGGGAACTGCAGCGCTTCGACACCGTCTGGGCGGCCGCCGGCCATCCGCATGCGGTGTTCGCGGCCACGCCGGCCGCGCTGCAGGCCCTGGCCGGCGCGCCCTGGGCCGACGTGGTGCAGGAGGTGGCGGCATGATGGGCCCCAAGGAAATGCTGGCCCACAAGGCCGGCGCAGCCTTCGCTGCGCGCGCTGACGACGAGCCCGTGCCATCGCCCTGCATCTCGGTCTGCCGCATGACGCCGGACCGCAGCCATTGCGAAGGGTGCTTTCGCACCATCGACGAGATCCGTGCCTGGTCCAAGTCCGATGCGTCGCAGCGCCTGGTCATCTGGAACGCGCTGCTCGAGCGTGCGGGCATCACGGTCGCCGTCCCCTAGACCCCCTGGACTGCACTGCAGGAGCCTGCCGCCATGAAGCAGATCACCTTCCATCTCGACTTCGTCTCGCCCTATGCCTGGCTGGCCTTCGAGCAACTGCCTCAGGCCCTGCAGGGCATCAGCCACCACATGCAGTACCGCCCCGTGCTGCTGGGCGCGCTGCTGCAGCGCCATGCCAACCCGGGGCCGGCCGGCATTGCGGGCAAGCGCGAGTGGACCTACCGCCATGTGAGCTGGCTGGGCCATGCCACGGGCGTGGGGCTGGACATGCCGGCCCGCCATCCGTTCAACCCGCTGCCGCTGCTGCGCCTGGCGCTGGAATGCAGCGACGACGGCACGGTCAACCGCTTCGTCGCGGGCGCGGTGCTGCGCCATGTCTGGCAGGGCGGCGCCGACGCGCTGGACCCGGCGCGGCTCGACGCCCTGCGCGCCACGCTGGCGCCGCAGCTGCGCACGGATGCGGCGGACAACGCCAAGCGCCTGCTGCGCGAGAACACCGAGGCCGCGGCCGCGCAAGGCCTGTTCGGCGTGCCGGCCTGGGAGGTCGATGGCCGCCTCTTCTGGGGCCTGGACAGCCTGCCCATGCTGCGCGCCTACCTGGAAGGCGATGGCTGGTTCGACAACGGCTGGGACGCGGCTGCAAGCGTGGAGCAAGGCCTGAAGGTTTGAATGGCGGGGCTGGAACAACGGCCCCGCCCCATGCCCAACGCGTTCAACTTCGCCGCCTCTCCCTTCGACTGCCTCACGCCCGACGAACAGGCGCTGGTGCGCGATGGCGTGGACATCGCCTACTTCCCCGAGGGCGCCGTGGTGCTGGACGCGGGCTCGGCGCCCACCCACCTCTTCGTCATCATCAAGGGCCATGTGGTGCAGACCGAGGGCGACGAGGTGCTGGCCAGCTACGGCCCCGACGACAGCTTCGACGGCCGCGCCCTGGTGGCCGGCCGCACAGGCAGCCGCTTCACCGTGGCCGAGGAACTCATCGCCTACCAGCTTGCGCGCGAAACCGTGGGCGAGCTGATCGCGCGCAACACGGCCTTTGGCGCCCTGCTGTTCTCCGACCTGGGCCACAAGCTGGGCACATTGGCCCAGCGCGCCGACCGGCACGAATTGCAGTCGCTGACGCTGGCGCGCGTGGACCAGGCCTATCTGCGTACCGCCCATGTGGTGGATGCGGCCACCGACATCGTCTCCGTGGTGCGCCTGTTCCATGCAGAGCGCACGACCAGCGTGCTGGTCTCGGGACTGCCGCAGGGCGGCCTGGGCATCTTCACGGGCACCACGCTGCAGCGCGCCATCCTCGACGGCCGCCCGCTGGAGCGGCTGGCCGTGGGCGAATTCGCCAGCCAGCCCGTGTTCACCGTGCGCGCCGACGACCAGCTGGGCGATGCCCTGGTCGTGCTGCTGCGTGCGCGCGTGCACAGGCTGGCCGTGCTCGATGCACAGGGCCAGGTGCTGGGCATCCTGGAGGCGCTGGACCTGTTCAGCTTCCTGGCCAACCACTCCCACCTCATCACGGTGCAGATCGAGCAGGCCGCCGACCTGCAGGCGCTGGAGCAGGCCGCCGCCCAGATCACGCGCCTGGTGGCCGCCCTGCACCGGGGCGGCACGCGCATTGCCCTCATGGCGCGCCTGGTGCAGCAGCTCAATGCCCGTTTGTTCGAGCGTGCCTGGCAGATGCTGGCGCCGCCGGACCTGGTGGCCCACAGCTGCCTCTTCGTCATGGGCAGCGAGGGGCGCGGCGAGCAATTGCTCAAGACCGACCAGGACAACGGCCTGCTGCTGCGCGACGGCTATGCGCCGCCCCAGGACCTCGACGCCATCTGCGCGCGCTTTTCCGCGCAGCTGCAGCGCTTCGGCTACCCCGAATGCCCGGGCGGCATCATGCTCAGCAATCCGCTGTGGCGCGGCACGGTGGCCGACTTTGGCCGTCGTGTGCGCGAATGGCTGATCCTGCCCAGCCCGCAAGGGCTGATGCACCTGGCCATCTTTCTGGACGCCCACGCCGTGGCAGGCGATGCAGCCTTGCTGGCGCAGGTTCGGCGGGACCTGATGGCGCTGGCCCTGGACAGCGACGCCCAGGTGGCGCGCTTTGCCTCGGCCGTCGACGCCTTCGCGCACGAGCCGGGCAGCTGGTGGGAGCGGCTGCTGGGCCGTGGTGACGAGGGGGCGCCCGTGCACCTCAAGAAGGCCGGCATCTTTCCCATCGTCCACGGCGTGCGCAGCCTGGCGCTGGCCCACCACATCGCCGCCACGGGAACGGCCGAGCGCCTGGCGGCCCTGGTGGCCGAAGGCGTGCTCGATGAAGTCCAGGGCCGCGAACTGCTTGAAGGACTGCACTTTCTCATGGGCCTGCGCCTGCAGGCGGGCCTGGCCGAGATCGACCTGGGCCGGCCCGTCACCGGCCATGTGGACCCGGCGCGCCTGAGCAGCCTGGAGCGTGACCTGCTCAAGGACACGCTGGCCGTGGTGCGGCGCTTTCGGGAACTGCTGCGCCAGCGCCTGCGGCTGGACGCGGTATGAGCGCGGCACCCCTGTCGAAATGGGTGGCGGGCCTGCGGCGCAACTGGCAGCGGCGCAGGCTGGCGGACCCCGCCTATGACTTCCTTTTCGGTGCGCCGCCGCCCGGCGAATGGGTGGCGCTGGACTGCGAGACCACGGGCCTGGACGTGCGCAGCGACGAGATCGTCTCCATCGGCGCCGTGCGCATCGTGGGAGAGCGCATCCTGTCCAGCGAGCGCCTGGAGCTGCTGGTGCGCCCCTCGCGCAGCGTGCCCGGCGACAGCGTGCGCATCCACCGCCTGCGCGAGCGCGACCTGGCCCGGGGCCTGGCCATCGAGGACGCGCTCGCGCAGCTGCTGCGCTTCATCGGCAGCCGCCCGCTGGTTGGCTACTACCTGGAATTCGACGTGGCCATGATCGAGCGCGTGCTGCGCCCCTGGCTGTGCACGGGCCTGCCCAACGAGCGCATCGAAGTCTCGGCCCTGTACTACGACCACCGCTTCCGGCAACTGCTGCCCTGGCAGCAGCAGGCGCCCGAGATCGACCTGCGCTTTGCCACGCTGATGGCCGACCTGGGCCTGCCGCAGCGCGAGGCCCACGACGCGCTCAACGACGCCGTGATGGCGGCGCTGGCCTTCATCAAGCTGCGCAGGCTGGCCGGCGCGACGTAGGGCGCCCGGAAAGGCGTTCGCTCAAGCGGCGGAGACCGCAGGGTTCAGGCTGTACAGGCCGGTGATGCTGGCCTTGCCCAGCACCTGGCCGGCTTGCAGCGCCGCGCGCACATTGGCGCCGGTCAGTTCGCCGGAGACCGCCAGCGTGGGCGTGGCCAGCGCATAGACGGTGAAGACGTAGTGGTGGACGATGCTGTCATTCCACGGGGGGCAGGGGCCGTCGTAGCCGTAGTAGTCGCCCTTCATCTGCTCGTCGCCCGCGAACCAGCCCGTGTAGTCGTTGATGCCGTGGCGCAGGCCGCCGGGGGCGGCCGGGCCGCTCTTGCCGCGCGGCGTGACGCCGTCGGACTGGGCACCTGCCGCGATCTCGGTGGTGGCGGCCGGAATGTCCAGCAGCAGCCAGTGGAAGAAGTCCACGCGCGGCAGGCTGGCCGGCACTTCGCGGCCTTCCTGGTTCACATCGTCGCCGCGGCTGGGCACGTCGGGATCGTGGCAGACCACGACGAAGGACTGCGTGCCCGCCGGTGCGCCGCTCCAGGCAAGGTGCGGATTGCGGTTGGACGACAGCGCCACGTGGGATGCCGCATCGGGCACGGCGAACGCGAATTCGCCGGGGATGGCCTGGCCGTCCTGGAAGCTTTGGCTGGTGAGTTGCATGTCGGATGGATCCTGTGCGTTGAAGAGAGAAGTCATGCTGCACGAAGCGCTCGGCAGACCCCCGAGTCTAGGGGCGGGGAAAATGCAGGACATCGCCCATCCGCTCAAAAGGCTTCTCCAGCCGATCAAACTGAGTGTCTCTGGTGTGGCGAGGGATGAAAAAAAGCCGGGCGCATGGCCCGGCTTGTGCGTGGTTGCCGCTTCGGCAGCTCAGTGGCCGGAGGCGCCCGAAGCTCCCAGACCCGTTTCCGAACGCACCTGCTGCGCGGGGAACACGGCGCGTTCCCTGGCGGCCTGGGCACTCTTGTCGAGCACCGAGAACAGCCACACGCCCACGAAGCCGATGGTCATGGAGAACAGCGCGGGCGATGCATAGGGGAACCAGGCCGAGCCTGCAGGGTTGCCCAGCGTGGCTTCCCAGACCGGGGGCGAGACGATGGTCAGGCCCACCGAGGACGCCAGGCCCATGAAGCCGCCGATCACGGCGCCCTTGGTCGTGCAGTCCTTCCACAGCACCGACAGCAGCAGCGGGGGGAAGTTGGCCGAGGCCGCGACCGCGAAGGCCAGCGACACCATGAAGGCGATGTTCTGCTTCTCGAACACGATGCCCAGCAGCACGGCGATGGCGCCCAGCGTCAGCGTGGTGATGCGCGAGACGCGCAGCTCGGCGGCGCTGTCGGCCTTGCCTTTCTTGATCACGGTGGCGTACAGGTCATGCGACACGGCCGAGGCGCCCGACAGCGTCAGGCCCGCGACCACGGCCAGGATGGTGGCGAAGGCCACGGCCGAGATGAAGCCGTAGAACACGTCGCCGCCCACGCTCTTGGCCACCAGCACGGCCGCCATGTTGGCCGTGCCCGCGCCGCCGTGGATCACGCCCTTGACCGTGTCGGCCATCTCGGGATTGGTCAGCACCAGGGTGATGGCGCCGAAGCCGATGATGAAGATCAGCACGTAGAAGTAGCCGATCCAGGTCGTGGCCCAGAACACGCTCTTGCGCGCTTCCTTGGCGTCGGGCACGGTGAAGAAGCGCATCAGGATGTGGGGCAGGCCCAGCGTGCCGAACATCAGCGCCATGCCGAAGCTGATGGCCGAGATCGGGTCCTTGATGAAGCCGCCCGGGCCCATGATGGCCAGGCCCGCCTTGGCGGCGGCCGAGGGGTCGGCGCCGTTGTTGGCAGCGATCTCGGAGCGCACGCGCACGCCTTCGGCGAACAGCGCCTCGGGGCTGAAGCCGTACTTGGCCAGCACCATGAAGCCCATGAAGGTCACGCCGGCCAGCAGCATGCAGGCCTTGATGATCTGCACCCAGGTCGTGGCCGTCATGCCGCCGAACAGCACGTAGATCATCATCAGGCCGCCCACCAGCACCACGGCGATCCAGTAGTCCAGGCCGAACAGCAGCTTGATTAACTGGCCCGCGCCCACCATCTGCGCGATCAGGTAGAAGGCCACCACCACCAGCGTGCCGCTGGCCGCGAAGGCGCGGAACGGTGTCTGGGAGAAGCGGTAGCCGGCCACGTCGGCGAAGGTGAACTTGCCCAGGTTGCGCAGGCGCTCGGCCAGCAGGAACGTCAGGATGGGCCAGCCCACCAGGAAGCCGATGGAGTAGATGAGGCCGTCATAGCCGCTGGCCATGACCGAGGCCGAGATGCCCAGGAAGGAGGCGGCCGACATGTAGTCGCCCGCAATCGCCAGGCCGTTCTGAAAGCCCGTGATGCCGCCGCCGGCCGTATAGAAGTCGGCGGCCGACTTGGTGCGGCCCGCGGCCCACTTGGTGATCCACAGCGTGGCCACGACGAAGGCCGTGAAGAGAATGATGGCGGTCCAGTTGGTGGCCTGCTTGGCGGCCACGCCGACATCGCCGCCGGCGGCCAGCACGGGCCCCGTCAGGGCCAGCGCCACGGCGGGCGCCAGCAGCATGCGTTGTGCGGAATTCTTCATTTCGTGGCGTCCTTCAGGATGTCCTGGGTGAGCTTGTCGTACTCGCCATTGGCACGGCGCACGTAGAGGCCGGTGACGATCACCGAGAACACGATCACGCCCATGGCGATAGGAATGCCCAGCGAGGTCACGCCCGCGCCAATGGGCTGGGCCAGAAAGGATTTGTCGAAGGCAATCAGCGCGATATAGCCGTAATAAACGACCAGCATCAGCAGCGTCAGAAAAAGGCCCAGGCGATTGCGTCTGGATCGCAGCTCCTGGTATTTGGGATGGCGCTGTATTTTGTCTACCACCGGATCGGTCATGGTTTGTCTCCTGAAGTTGGAATCGCGGCGGCAGCCCCATGGATCTGCAGCCTTGCGGCGCATTCTGGAAAGCGCTTCTGACCGAGTGCTTACGCAGTGCAGCATGGTTTGCCAGGGTTTTTACGGTGCTTTTCACATGGAAAAAGACGGCATCAGGGTTGCTGCTGGGTTAGTAAGAAATCGTTCAGTTCGCCGTCAATTTCTGTAAGAGGTGAGTCAGATTCGCGTCAGCAGGCAGGCGGATAGTGAATCGGCGGGCCTATGGCAAGCCCGCTAAATATTCAATAAATCAAGGAGACAGACATGGCTATCAACGCATCGCAAGGCGCGGGGGTCAAGGCGACCCCGCGGCCCATGACTCCGGAAGAACGCAAGGTGATCTTTGCCTCGTCGCTAGGCACGGTATTCGAGTGGTACGACTTCTATCTCTACGGATCGCTGGCGGCCATCATCGCCAAGCAATTCTTCAGCGGGCTCGATGCGGGATCGGCCTTCATCTTCGCGCTGCTGGCCTTCGCGGCCGGCTTCATCGTGCGGCCCTTCGGCGCACTGGTGTTCGGGCGGCTGGGCGACATGATCGGGCGCAAGTACACCTTCCTCGTGACCATCCTGATCATGGGCCTGTCGACCTTCATCGTCGGCATCCTGCCCACCTACGCCAGCATCGGCGTGGCGGCGCCGGTGATCCTCATCGGCCTGCGCATGCTGCAGGGCCTGGCCCTGGGCGGCGAGTACGGCGGTGCGGCCACCTATGTGGCCGAGCACGCGCCGCACGGCAAGCGCGGCGCCTACACCTCGTGGATACAGACCACGGCAACGCTGGGCCTGTTCCTGTCGCTGCTGGTGATCCTGGGCGTGCGCACCTCCATCGGCGAGCAGGCCTTCGCGGACTGGGGCTGGCGCATTCCCTTCCTGCTGTCCATCGTGCTGCTGGGCATCTCGGTGTGGATCCGCATGACGCTGTCCGAGTCGCCAGCCTTCCAGAAGATGAAGGCCGAGGGCAAGGTCTCCAAGGCTCCGCTGTCCGAGTCCTTCGGCCAGTGGCGCAACCTCAAGATCGTGATCCTGGCGCTGATCGGCCTGACCGCCGGCCAGGCTGTCGTCTGGTACACGGGCCAGTTCTATGCGCTGTTCTTCCTGACCCAGCAGCTCAAGGTCGATGCGGTGACGGCCAACCTGCTGATCGCGGCGGCACTGATCATCGGCACGCCGTTCTTCGTGATCTTCGGTTCGCTGTCCGACAAGATAGGCCGCAAGCCCATCATCATGCTGGGCTGCGTGCTGGCCGTGGTGACCTACTTTCCCGTGTTCAAGGCGCTGACCGAGGCGGCCAACCCCGACCTGGCCGCGGCCCAGGCCAAGAGCAAGGTGGTGATCGTTGCCGATCCCAAGGAATGCTCGTTCCAGTTCAATCCCACGGGCACTTCCAAGTTCACCAGTTCCTGCGACGTGGCCAAGCAGCTGCTGGCCGCCGGCTCGGTCAGCTATGACTCCGAGGACGCAGCTCCCGGCAAGACGGCCTTCATCCGCATCGGCAGCACCGAGATCCCCTCGTTCTCCGTCAAGGGCCTGAGCCCCGAGGAAGCCAAGGCCAAGGACGCCGAGTTCAAGAAGACCGTGGCCAAGGTGCTGGCCGAGGACGGCTATCCCACCAAGGCCGACCCTGCGAAGATGAACAAGGTGATGATGGTCGCCATCCTGACCTACCTGGTCATCCTCGTGACCATGGTCTACGGCCCCATCGCCGCCATGCTGGTGGAGCTGTTCCCCACCCGCATCCGCTATACCTCCATGAGCCTGCCGTACCACATCGGCAATGGCTGGTTCGGCGGCCTGCTGCCCACCATGTCGTTCGCCATCGTGGCCCAGACCGGCAACATGTACAGCGGCCTCTGGTATCCCATCGTCATCGCGGGCGCCACGGCCATCATCGGCACGCTGTTCCTGCGCGAGACCAAGGATGTGGATATCTACGCGAATGATTGAGGGCTCCCCCTGAGGCGCTGACGCGCCTTCCCCCGTATGCACGGCGCCCTCTCTCGCTTCGCGGGAGGGGGACGACGCCCTCGCCGCGAGGCGGCTCTTGCTCGGCGTCTCTGAGTTGGGCCGCGCCGGTTGCATGCGGTGTGCGCAGTATCCGACTGTGTTTTGTGGCGCTGCATTGACGAAAGCCCATGGCGGTTTGCCATGGGCTTTTTCGTATGGCGCTTCTACTGGTTTTCCATGTCATGCCTGTGGCAGCAAAGCATCAGATCGCGCATTTTCAGAGGCGGCCGTACATTTTTTGACATGCCCGCACCTAGAATTCGCAGCAGCCGCAAATGGCACTGATCTAGAGCCGGAGTCGGCCCTGAGATTTCAAGAATACCCACTCAACAATCCCAAGGAGATGCCGAGATGATCAAGATGAACCGCGTTGCCCTGGCCGTGCTGGCCGTGCTGGGTTCCACCACCGTGATGGCGCAAAGCAGCGTCACGATCTATGGCCGTATCAACACCACGATCGAGCGCCAGAAGATCGGTGACGAAAGCGTCAGCAAGATGGAGAACAACTCCTCGCGTTGGGGCATGCGCGGTGTCGAAGATCTGGGCGGCGGCCTGAAGGCCGGCTTCGTGCTGGAAAGCGGCTTCGCTTCCGACACCGGCATGGGCTCCTCCTCCACCGGCGCGCTGACCTTCGGCCGCCAGAGCGAAGTGAACCTGTCGGGCAACTTCGGTATGCTGCGCCTGGGCAACTTCTTCCCCGGCTCGTACTTCGCCACGGCCGACTACGTGAGCATGCACAACCATGACACGGGTTCGTCCTCCGACGCGCTGTACTTCGATCCCGTCTGGTTCGCCAGCGGCCTGGGCACCGCCAACAAGATCTCCTACACCACGCCCAACTTCGGCGGCCTGACGGTGGAAGGCTCGGTCTCCATGCACGAGAAGGCCACCGCCCTGGCCAAGAAGAAGAACGGCTACGACCTGGCCGCCAACTACAACGTGGGCCCCCTGGCCCTGGGCGCCGGCTACAGCCAGTTCGACGAAGACAAGCAGCTGGCCTTCCGCGCTGCCTACACTCTCGGTCAGTTCGTGCTGGGCGGCTACTACCAGCGCAACGACGAAGAAATCCGCGGCACGCGCAACAACTTCCGTCTGTCGGGCATGTACACCCTGGGCGCTTCCGAGTTCCACGTGAACCTGGGCCACGCCAACAAGTGGAGCAACATTGCCGACTCCGGCGCCAACCAGTGGACCCTGGGCTACAACTACAACCTGAGCAAGCGCACCAAGGTCTACGGCTACTACACCAAGGTGGACAACAAGGCCGGCGCCAACTACATGACCGGCGTGAAGGGCGCGGACTTCTCGTCCTTCGCCGTCGGCGTGCGTCACGCATTCTGATCGCCGCGCGGCGTAAGCCGCGAGCAAAGCAGGTCTGTTCCAATCAGCACCTGCCTGCCATCAGGCCTCGTACCGAAAGGTGCGGGGCCTTTTTGTCTGGGCCCGTCTTTTCACAGCCTGATCAAGGAAATACCCATGAGGATCATCGCGGCCGGTTGCCTGGCCTTTGTTGTCGTGTCGCTGCTGGCCATCACCCAGGTGAAGGGCGTGCCGGACGGGCAGGCCATGCCTGCCTCCGTGCAGATGGCCAAGTAAGACCTTGAAAGAGGCACGAGCCCCGGACTGGTTCCGGGGTTTTTTTATGGTCGCGCGGATGCGTTGAGGAGGCGTTTTTTTTGTTTAACCTGTATGAAAATACAGGTATTGAGAAGCGTCCGATGCCTGACGCATGGACTGCCTAGAATGTTTGGCTCCCACTGACCACACAACATCCATGACGCACGGTCTGATTCGAATTCGCGGCGCACGCCAGCACAATCTCCAGAACCTGGATCTCGACATCCGTACCGGCGAGCTGACCGTGGTCACGGGGCCCAGCGGCTCGGGCAAGTCCAGCCTGGTGTTCGATACCCTGTATGCCGAAGGCCAGCGCCGCTATGTCGAGACCTTCTCGGCCTATGCGCGGCAGTTCCTGGACCGCATGGACAAGCCGGCCGTGGACCGTGTGGAAGGTGTGCCGCCGGCCATCGCCATCGACCAGACCAATCCCGTCCGCAACTCGCGCTCCACCGTGGGCACGATGACCGAGCTCAACGACCACCTGAAGCTGCTGTTCGCGCGTGCGGCGCAGCTGTTCGACCGCGACACCGCCGTGCCCGTGCGCCACGACACGCCCGACAGCGTGCTGGAGGAGCTGGCCGAGCGTTGCCGGCAGGCCGGTGATCCGCGCATCGCCATCACCTTCCCCGTCGAGCTGCCCGCCAACACCACGGCTGCCGAGGTGGAGCAATGGCTGTCGGCCAGCGGCTTCACCAAGGTCCAGGCCGAGCGCGAGGCCGAGAAGGCCGGCGCGGTGGAGCCTGCCGCAGACGCCAAGGGCAAGAAGGCCAAGGCGGCGGCGCCGCTCAAGGTCAAGATGCTGGACGTGGTGGCCGACCGCTTCCGCCTGGGCAACGTCGAGCGCGCCCGCGCCTACGAGGCCATCGAGGTGGCACTCAAGCGCGGCAGCGGCCACATGACGGTCTATGTGCTGCCTGAATCCGCCGTGGAAGCCGCAGGTGCCCAGCCCACCGAACCCCAGCTGTGGAAGTTCTCGCTGGGCCTGCATTGCCCCGAAAGCGGCCTGAGCTACCAGGAGCCGATTCCCTCGCTGTTCTCCTTCAACTCCGCCGTGGGCGCCTGCGAGGCCTGCCGGGGCTTTGGCCGCGTGATCGGCGTGGACTGGGGGCTGGTCATCCCCAACGACAAGCTCACCCTGCGCACGGGCGCCATCAAGCCCGTGCAGACACCGGCCTGGAAGGAGATCCAGGACGACATGATGCGCCACGCCGAGGCCGAAGGCATTCCGCGCGACACGGCCTGGGCCAAGCTCACCGACGCGCAAAAGAGCTGGGTGCTGGACGGCTCGCCCAACTGGAATGGCAAGTGGACCCAGACCTGGTACGGCATCAAGCGCTTCTTCGAATACCTGGAGAGCAAGGCCTACAAGATGCACATCCGGGTGCTGCTGTCCAAGTACCGCAGCTATACCGAATGCCCCACCTGCGGCGGCGCGCGGCTGAAGACCGAAAGCCTGCTGTGGCGCCTGGGCGGCAAGCAGGCCGCCGATGCTGTGCTGCCGCCCGGCGACGAAGGCAGCTACCGCCGCTTCATGCCGAAGGGCGTGGCCTGGAGCCGCGAGCAGCTGGAAGCGCTGCCGGGCCTGTGCCTGCACGACCTGATGCAGCTGCCCCTGGTGCGGCTGCGTGATTTCTTCCAGCAGCTGGCGCCGGCTGCCGATGCCCCGCTGCATGACGGCGAGGCCCAGGCCCTCAAGATGCTGCACGCCGAAATCATGGCGCGCGTGCAGTACCTGTGCGACGTGGGCATCGGCTACCTCACGCTGGACCGCCAGAGCCGCACGCTGTCGGGCGGCGAGGTGCAGCGCATCAACCTGACAACGGCCCTGGGCACCTCGTTGGTGAACACCCTGTTCGTGCTCGACGAGCCCAGCATCGGCCTGCACCCGCGCGACATGGAACGCATCACCGAGGCCATGCAGCGCCTGCGCGATGCAGGCAACACCCTGGTCGTGGTCGAGCACGACCCGGCCGTGATGTTCGCGGCCGACCGCATGATCGACATGGGCCCCGGCCCCGGCGCGCGCGGCGGCCAGATCGTCTTCGACGGCACGCCCGACGACCTGCGCCATGCCGACACGCTGACCGGCGCCTACCTGGGCGGCCGCAAGCAGGTGGGCTTCGGCCTCAAGCGCATGGTGACCGAGTCCACGCCGCGCCTCATCCTCGAAGGCGCGCGCGAGCACAACCTGCGCAGCATCGACGTGGACTTTCCGCTGCAGCGACTGGTCACCATCACCGGCGTCAGCGGCTCGGGCAAGTCCACGCTGATCCAGGACGTGCTGGTGCCCGCGCTGATGCGCCACTTCGGCAAGCCCACGGATGCGGCCGGCGCCTTCGAGCGCCTGCTGGGCGCCGACCACCTGAGCGACGTGATGTTCGTGGACCAGTCGCCCATCGGCAAGACGGCGCGCTCCAACCCGGCCAGCTACGTGGGCGCCTGGGACTCCATCCGCGAGCTGTTCGCCATTGCGCCGCTGTCGCGCCAGCGAGGCTATACGGCCGCCAAGTTCAGCTTCAACAGCGGCGATGGCCGCTGCCCCACCTGCGGCGGCTCGGGCTTCGAGCATGTGGAGATGCAGTTCCTCTCCGATGTCTACCTGCGCTGTCCCGACTGCAACGGCACGCGCTACCGCCCCGAGATCCTGGAAGTCACGATCGAGCGCCACGCGGCCGGCGAGCTGCAGCCGCGCAAGCTCAACGTGGCCGATGTGCTGGAGCTCACCGTGGCCGAGGCGGCCCTGCTGTTCGCCCAGGACCGCGAGGTCATCCGCGCCCTGCAGCCCATCGTCGATGTGGGCCTTGAATACGTGAAGCTGGGCCAGCCCGTGCCCACGCTGTCGGGCGGCGAGGCCCAGCGCCTCAAGCTCGCGGGCTTCCTGGCGGAGGCCGCCAAGGCCCAGGCCAAGTCGAAGCAGGCGCTGGCCAAGAAGGGCACATTGTTCCTGTTCGACGAGCCCACCACGGGCCTGCACTTCGACGACATCGCCAAGCTCATGCGCGCGCTGCGCAAGCTGCTGGAGGCCGGCCATTCGCTGATCGTCATCGAGCACAACCTGGACGTGATCCGTGCCAGCGACTGGCTGATCGACCTCGGTCCCGAAGGCGGCGACGGCGGCGGCGCCATCGTGGCCCAGGGCACGCCCGAGGAAGTGCGCCAGGTGCCTGGCTCGCACACGGCCCAGGCGCTGCGCGAGTACGACCTGGCCATGGGCGTGGGCGGCGAGGCCGTGCGCGAGGTCGCCCCCATGCTCTACAAGAGCCAGCGCAAGGCGCATGCCATGTCGGGGGCGGCCGCCAGGAATGCCATCGAGATCGTCAACGCCAAGGAGCACAACCTCAAGCAGCTGTCGGTGGAGATCCCGCGCGGCAAGTTCAACGTGGTGACGGGCGTCTCGGGCTCGGGCAAGTCCACGCTGGCCTTCGACATCCTGTTCAACGAAGGGCAGCGACGCTACCTGGAATCGCTCAACGCCTATGCGCGCTCCATCGTCCAGCCTGCGGGCCGGCCCGAGGTGGATGCGGTCTACGGCATTCCGCCCACCGTGGCCATCGAGCAGCGCCTGTCGCGCGGCGGGCGCAAGTCCACCGTGGGCACGACCACCGAGGTCTGGCACTTCCTGCGCCTGCTCTACGTCAAGCTGGGCACGCAGCACTGCATCCACGACGGCGCCGCGGTGCAGCCGCAGACGGAGGAAAGCATCGCGGCCCAGCTGCTCACGCAGTTCCGGGGCCAGACCATCGGCCTGCTGGCACCGCTGGTGGTCAACCGCAAGGGCGTCTACACCGAGCTGGCCGACTGGGCTCGGCCACGCGGCTACACCCATCTGCGAGTGGACGGCGAATTCCTGCCCACCACGGGATTCCCGCGCATCGACCGCTTCAAGGAACACACCATCGAGCTGCCCGTGGCCAGCGTCACCGTCACGGCGGCCAGCGAGCGCGAGCTGCGCGGCCACCTGGCGCAGGCGCTGGAAACAGGCAAGGGCGTGCTGCATGTGCTGTCCGGCCTGGACAACCTGGCCGATGCCATGGCCGGCGGCCGGAGCACGGCCGGCATCGGCAGCCTGCAGGTGTTCTCCACCCAGCGCGCCTGCCCGGTCTGTGCCACCAGCTATGCCGAGCTGGACCCGCGCCTGTTTTCCTACAACAGCAAGCACGGCTGGTGCCCTGACTGCGTGGGCACGGGCGTCAAGCTCACCAAGGACCAGCGCAAGGTCTATGACGACACCCTGCTGGTCGAGGACAACCGGGGCCGCGAAGTCAAGTTCGAAGGCCAGGAAATCGAAGACCTGGCCGAAGTGACCTGCCCCACCTGCCAGGGCACACGCCTGAACGCCACGGCACGCGCCGTGCGCTTCCATGGCGTGGGCATTGCCGAGATCGCCCAGCTGTCGGTCAACGACGTGCGCCAATGGGTGCAGGCGCTGGCGATGTCGGGCCGCGAGGCCGACATTGCCCGCGACCTCATTCCCGAGATCCAGAGCCGCCTCGAATTCCTCGAGGAAGTGGGCCTGGGCTACCTGACGCTGGACCGTGGCGCGCCCACGCTGTCGGGCGGCGAGGCCCAGCGCATCCGCCTGGCCGCGCAACTGGGCAGCAACCTGCAGGGCGTGTGCTATGTGCTGGACGAACCCACCATCGGCCTGCATGCGCGCGACAACCAGATCCTGCTCAACGCCCTGCACAAGCTGGGCGACAAGGGCAACACCCTGGTCGTGGTCGAGCATGACGAAGACACCATCCGCCGCGCCGACCACATCATCGACATCGGCCCCAGCGCCGGCATACGCGGCGGCCGCCTGGTGGCCCAGGGCACGGCGGCCGACATCATGGCGGCCGAGGACTCCATCACGGGCCGCTACCTGCTGCACGCCATGCGCCACCCGTTCCAGCCGCGCCGCTGGGTGGGCGAAGGCCAGCCGCCGCAGGCGGCCGCCGAGCTTGCAGCAGTGGCCGAACCGGTGCCGGAACCCGCGCCTGTCAAGGTATCCAAATCCAAAAAGAAGGCCGTGCCTGTCGTTGTCGACGCCGAACCCGCCTCCGACGCACTGGACTGGCTGACCGTGCGCGGCGCCCATTTGCACAACCTGCAGAACGTGGATGCGCGCGTGCCGCTCAAGCGCCTGGTGGCCGTCACCGGCGTCAGCGGCTCGGGCAAGTCCACGCTGGCGCGCGACGTGATGCTGGCCAATGTGGCCGCCTGGGTGGGCCAGCGCGCCACCAAGGCCGGGCGCGATGCCATGGACGCGGGCAAGGCGCCTGCGCTGTCGGGCTGCAAGGGCCTGCAGGGCTTCGAAGGCATTGACCGCGTGCTGGAAGTGGACCAGACCCCCATCGGCAAGACCCCGCGCAGCTGCCCGGCCACCTACATCGGCTTCTGGGACACCATCCGCAAGCTCTATGCCGAAACGCTGGAGGCCAAGGCGCGCGGCTACGCGGCCGGCCGCTTCTCGTTCAACACCGGCGAAGGCCGCTGCCCGGCCTGCGAGGGCCAGGGCATGCGCACCATCGAGATGAGCTTCCTGCCCGACGTGAAGGTGCCCTGCGAGGTCTGCCACGGCGCGCGCTTCAACCCCGAGACCCTGGCCGTCTCCTGGCGCGGCAAGAGCATTGGCGACGTGCTGCAGATGGAGGTGGACGAGGCCGTCGAGTTCTTCGCCAGCATGCCCAGCATCGCCCACCCGCTGCAGTTGCTCAAGGACGTGGGACTGGGCTATCTCACGCTGGGCCAGCCCTCGCCCACGCTGTCGGGCGGCGAAGCCCAGCGCATCAAGCTCGTCACCGAGCTGACCAAGGTGCGCGACGACGTGACCCGGCGCGGCAACAAGGCGCCGCACACGCTCTATGTGCTGGACGAACCCACGGTGGGCCTGCACATGGCCGATGTGGACAAGCTCATCCGCGTGCTGCATCGCCTGGTCGATGCGGGCCACAGCGTGGTCGTCATCGAGCATGACCTGGACGTGATCGCCGAGGCCGACTGGATCATCGACCTCGGCCCCGAAGGCGGAAAGGACGGCGGCCGCATCATTGCGGCCGGCACGCCCGAGGATCTGGTGGCTGCGGGCACGCACACGGGCAAGGCGCTCAAGCCCGTGCTGGCCCGTTGAGCCTCAGGCGCAGGCCACACCTGCGCTGCGTGCGGAGCCTGCGGGCAGGCGGCTGCTCCAGAAGACCAGCACCAGGCCCACGGCCGTCAGCGCGGCGGCGGCCCAGCCCAGGTTGACCAGGCCCAGGCCACCGGCCAGGGCCAGGCCGCCGACCCAGGCACCCAGGGCATTGCCCAGGTTGAAGGCCGCAATGTTCAGGCTGGAGACCAGGTTGGCGCCCTGGGGGCCGGCCTGGTCCAGCACGCGCATCTGCATGGGGGCCACCGTGGCGAAGGCCACGACGCCCAGCACGATCACATAGGCCATGGCCACGGCCTGGTTCCCGAAGGCCCAGCGGCCTGCCGCCAGCACCACCATCAGCGCCGCAATGCTCCACACCAGGGCGCGCATCACGCCCCGGTCGGCCAGCTTGCCGCCCAGCAGATTGCCTGCGGCCAGGCCCGCGCCGAACAGCAGCAGGGTCAGTGCCACCAGGCTGTCGCCCATGCGGGTCACCTGGGTCAGCAGCGGCTCCACATAGGTGTAGAGCGCAAACACACCCGCAAAGCCGAAGGCTGTGATGCCCAGGCCCAGCCAGACCTGGCCGTTGGCCAGCACGGCAAGCTCCTGCGCCAGCGGCGTGACCTCGGGGCGGCCCTGGTCGCGCGGCACGAAGGCGGCCAGGATGGCAAAGGCCAGCACGCCGATCGCGGCCACGGCGAGGAAGGCGCTGCGCCAGCCGAACATCTGGCCGATCCAGGCGCCGGCAGGCACGCCCAGCAGGGTGGCCAGGGTCAGGCCCGAGAACATCAGCGCAATCGCCGACGCCTTCTTGTCCACCGGCACCAGGCCCGTGGCCACCACGGCGCCAACGCCGAAGAAGGTGCCGTGGGTCAGCGAGGTCAGCACGCGCGCCGACATCAGCCATTCATAGCTGGGTGCAAACGCGGCGGCCAGGTTGCCGGCGATGAAGATCAGCATCAGCGCCAGCAGCAGGCGCTTGCGCGGCCATTGGCGCGTCAGCAGCGTGAGCACGGGCGCGCCCACGGCCACGCCGATGGCGTAGCCCGAAATCAGCGAGCCCGCCGTGGGAATGCTGATGTGAAGATCCTGGCTGACCTGGGTCAGCAGGCCCATGATGATGAATTCCGTGGTGCCGATGCCAAAGGCACCGGCCGCCAGGGCGAGTAGGGAAAGAGGCATGGACGGATTCCTTGTGATCCTTGGTGTGATGTCCAGTAATGTCGCACTGCAACATACCTTTGTGTAGATGGAATAATGGAAACGGATCTGTTCCTGTGTGGAATAGATGATCCTTTTCTCGGAGACACCATGCCCGCACTTGTTCCTCTCGCCGCCGCCGACACGGGCAGCGCCGATGCCAACCGCTTTGCCGAGCTGGAAATGCTGATCCTGGTCGCCGAGCGCGGCAGCCTCTCGGCCGCTGCGCGCCACCTGGGCATCTCCCCCTCGGCCGTGAGCAAAAGCATGTCGCGGCTGGAGGCGCGCCTGGGCGTGCAGCTGCTGCAGCGCAGCACGCGGCGCCTGCATCTCACGCCCGAAGGCTGCCAGCTGTTCGAGCGCGGCAAGCGCGTGCTGGCCGACCTGGAGGAACTGGAGGCCTGCGTGGCCGTGCGCAGCGAACCACGCGGCCTGGTGCGCATCAACACCAGCTCATCGACCGGAAAAATGCTGCTCGTGCCCCTGGTGCCGCAATTGCTGCAGCGCCATCCCGGACTGAGCCTGGAACTGAGCTTCACGGACCAGATCGTGGACCTGGTCGAGGCCGGCACCGACATCGCCGTGCGCTGGGGCCAGCTTCCGCCCTCGGACATGGTCGCGCGCTTGCTGGGCCGCACGCGCCAGGTCATCCTGGCATCACCGGAGTACCTGGCCCGCATGGGCCGGCCCACCCATCCCGATGAGCTGGGCCACCATGTGCGCCTGGGCTGGAGCTACCAGCGCGCCATACCGCACTGGCCGTTTCTGGTGGACGGCCAGCGCGTGGCCGTCGATATCGGGGAGGTGGTGCGCGTCAACGACGGCGATGTGATGCGCGAGCTGGCGCTGCACGGCACGGGCCTGGCCCGCCTGTCGCTGTACCACGCCTGGGCCGACGTGCTCGCCGGCCGGCTGGTGCCCGTGCTGGAGGAATTCAACACGGGCGACCTGGAACCCATCCACGCCGTCTACCTGGGCAAGCCCGACCGCCTGCCCCCGCGCACGCGCGCCGTGCTCGACTTCCTGCAGGCGCATGTGGATCTGCGGCATGCGGAGCAGCTGCCGGCGCCGTCCTGAGGGGTAGCCGGCAGCGGGGGCGTCACTCCTGCTCGGCTGGCAGAGGTGCGGCGTTGAAGGACAGGTTCTCGATGATGTCGTGCAGCACGGTGGGCACTGGGTCCACGGGTGCATCGGCCGCGTAGACGATGCCTGTGCCCACGCCCTTCGGGTCAAGCAGGCGTTTGACCACCAGCACCTGTTCGGGGCGGGTGCCATTGGTGCGGGAGCTGCCTTCACCCTCGTTCACGCTGTAGACGAAGTAGTAGGAGCGCAGCAATTGGCCGTAGTTGTTGACCTTGACGCACAGGACGCCGCCCGCCAGATTGCCCCGGATCTGGTGTTCGCAACCAAACAGCCTGTCCGCCGTTTCCATCAGGCCATTGCCGTTCGCGGTGGCAGGCGTTTGCAGCTGCATATTCACCACTTCGGAAGCAACGCCTTCGCTGCCGAACGAAGTCAGCGCCCAGAGTCCCCTCAGGCTGGATGCAACGGCGGGGTAACCGAAGTTGAAACGCGAAATCGCCACTTCCTGCTCGCCGGGCAGCGTGATGAAACCCGATACGCCGCTGGTGAAGCGCATGCTGACCTGGCCCATGTTCCGGTCTTCGGAGCCTGACATCGGGCCGCTGCCCAGAAAGCGGCCGCCCTTGTAGCGGATCAGCGGAGCGGCAAAGCGGTTGTTGGTCAGCGCGCCCGAGGTCATGTAGAAGGTGGGCTGGCCGCTGGGTTCGTAGGCATACATCTGCATGACCAGCGTGCCGTTCTGTGCATCGATGGCCAGCCCGCGGCCCGGCTTTCCGTTGAGTTCGGAGGTCACGACCCAGGTGCCATTGCTGGGCATGAATGCGTGCGCCAAGCCGCAGCCCAGCAAGGTGGCCGCAGCCAGTACTTTTTTGAACATGGTCTCTCTATTGAGATGTGAAAATCCATGCGCATTCTATCTAACGTATTTACAAAAAGAAGCAATGCGCTGAATGCCGGGTAGTTTCCGCCGGCATCCCTGGAATGGATTTGCACGCCAGTGATTTGATTTTCTGGCGTACAGGATTGAGCCTTCCTGAAATCGCATGGAATCCATCGGTTCACAGGCTGGCTCTGGCATTCTCGACAGGTTGATAGATACGGGTGCTGCCTCCATCCCTCCCGGTCGCCCAGGCACACCACGCCGATACCGCTCCCGCCAACACCACATACAGGCACACCAGCCACGGGCTGCCACCGGCCGTCTTGACCAGCGCCGTCGCAATGATGGGCGTGATGCCGGACGCGAAAATGCCCGAGAACTGGTAGACGAAGGAAATGCCTGTGTAGCGCACCTTGGCGTCGAACAGGTCGCAGAAGAGGGCCGCCTCGGGACCGTAGACCGCCGCGTAGAGAATGCCGAAGGGCACGACGATGGCGATCCATATCAGCAGCACATTGCCGCCGCTGTGGGCCATGAGCCAGAAGGCCGGGAAGGCCGAGACCGCGGTGATCAGCGATCCCCACAGATACACGCGGCTGCGGCCCAGGCGATCGGACAGGCGGCCGAACAGTGGAATCGTGAAGCACATCACCACGGCGGCGACCATCACGCCGATCAATGCATCGGTGCGGCTGATCTGCAGGGTGGAGGTCAGGTAGCTGATCGAGAACACGCCGAAGACGTTGAAGAAAACGCCGTCGATATAGCGTGCGCCCATGCCCTTGAGCACATTGCCCGGATAGCGCCGCATCATGTCCATGAAGGGAATCGCGGTCTCGGCATTGCGTGCCTTGACGGCCGCGAATTCGGGCGTCTCCTTCACATGCAGGCGGATGTACATGCCCACGGCCACCATCAGGCCCGAGATCAGGAACGCGACGCGCCAGCCCCAGGCCATGAATTGCTCCTCGGTACACAGCCAGGACAGCAGGGCCACCACGCCCGAGGCCATGAACAGGCCGATGGCCAGGCCCACCTGGGGCAGGGAGGCGTAGAAGCCCCGCTTTTCCTTGGGCGCGTATTCGTAGGCCATGAGCACGGCGCCGCCCCATTCGCCGCCCAGGCCTATGCCCTGGGCCACGCGCAACAGCAGCAGCAGGATGGGCGCGGCCACGCCGATCTGCGCATGCGTGGGCAGCAGGCCGATCAGGAAGGTGGACACGCCCATGATCATCAGCGTGACCACCAGGATGCTCTTGCGCCCCACGCGGTCGCCGAAGTGCCCGAAGATCACCCCGCCCAGCGGCCGTGTGACGAAGCCCACGGCAAAGGTGGTGTAGGCCAGCAGCGTGGAGATCAGCGGATCGTCGCTGGGAAAGTACAGCTTGCTGAACACGATGCCGGCGACCACGCCGTACAGGAAGAAGTCATACCACTCGATGGTTGCGCCGATGAGCGCGGAGGTCACCACCTTGCGGATGACCCTGGGATCGGTTGCCGTCGTCATGCTGTCTCCTGGTTGTCTGTCGCATTGCCGGGATGCAGGAACGGGCAGTCATGCGACCTTGAGCTGCCCTGTCTCTCCGTGCCTGTCTTCGCGAACCATGTCGGCGGCCTTCTCGGCCATCATCACCACGGGCGCATTGGTGTTGCCCGAGACCAGGGTGGGCATGACCGAGCAATCGACCACGCGCAGCCCGGCCATGCCATGCACGCGCAGCCGCGCATCGACCACGGCCAGGGCGTCGCTGCCCATGCGGCAGGTGCCGCTGGGGTGGAAGATGGTGGCGCCGTGGTTGCGGCAGAACTCCAGCAGCTCCGCATCGCTGTGCGCATCGGGGCCGGGCTTGACCTCGCGCTTCACGAAGGGGCGCATGGCCGGCGTGTCGGCAATGGCGCGTGCGGCGCGCACCGCCGCCACGTTGGTGCGGCGGTCCAGGTCGGTGGCCAGGTAGTTGGGCTGGATGGAAGGCGGCTCGAAGGCATCGCGCGAGCGGATGCGCAACTGCCCGCGTGATTCGGGCCGCAGCTGGCAGACCGACATGGTGAAGCCCGAGTACGGATGGACCTGGCCGCCTGCCATGTCGGCCGACAGCGTGGAGACGTGGAACTGGATGTCGGGCGTGTCCGCCACGGGCCGGCCCTGCTCGTCCCTGAGCGCACGCATGAAGCAGCCGCCCTGGTTGATGCCCACGGCCAGCGCGCCCGAGCGGAACAGCAGCCACTCCAGCCCCAGCCTGGTCCTGCCCACCCAGGAATTGAGCTGGTCATTGGTGGTGATGGACTGGCTGCATTCGTAGCCCAGGCGGATCTGAAGATGGTCCTGCAGGTTCTCGCCCACGCCCGGCAGATCGTGCACCACGGGAATCCCCAGGGACTGCGACAGCGCGGCCGGGCCTATGCCCGACAGTTGCAGCAGCTGCGGCGACTGGATGGCGCCTGCCGACAGAATCACTTCGGCCCGCGCCTGGGCCTGGCGCTCCTGCCCGCCTTGCCGGTAGCGGATGCCGGTGGCGCGCCGGCCGCGCAGCACCAGCTGCGTGGCCATGGCATCGGTCTCTATGCGCAGATTGGGGCGGCGCCGGGCCTCGCCCAGATAGGCCTTGGCCGTGCTGCAGCGCAGGCCCTTGTGGGTGGTGAGCTGGTAGTAGCCTGCGCCCTCCTGGTCGCGGCCGTTGAAATCCTCGGTGCGGGGCACGCCGACCTGGCCTGCCCCGGCAATGAAGGCCTCGATCAGCGGATGCCGGGCGCCGATGTCCGAGACCTTGAGCGGCCCGTCCGCGCCATGGCCCGGGAAGGCGCCGCGCGCATTGCCTTCGGACTTCACAAAGTAGGGCAGCACCTCCTCATACGACCAGCCCGCATTGCCCAGCGCCGCCCAGTGGTCGTAGTCCTCGCGCTGGCCGCGCACGTAGATCAGGCCGTTGATGGAGCTGCTGCCGCCCAGCGTGCGGCCGCGCGGCCAGTAGATGCGCCTGCCGTTCATGTTGGGGTCCGGGTCGGTCTCGAACTTCCAGTTGTAGACGGGGCTCCACATGGTCTTGCCGTAGCCGATGGGCAGGTGGATCCAGGGCGAGCGGTCCGGCGGGCCGGCCTCCAGCAGCAGCACGCGCGTGGCCGGGTCCTCGGACAGGCGCGCGGCCAGCACGCAGCCGGCAGAGCCTGCTCCCACGATCACGTAGTCATAGCTGTCGATGGGGTCTGGCATGCAGTGGCTCCTTTTGAGTTTCTTTTGAAGGAACTATTTGTTCCTTTTTATGAAACTTATTCGTTGCCACCGTGGACTGCAACCCCGCGCAAACCCTTGCCGCCTCCTGGCGATCAGGCATGATCGAAAGCGTTTCCGGCCTTCCACACGACACGACACCGCCCCATGCCGCCATCCCTTGCCAGCGCTGCCCCGGACCCCACCCCTACACGGCAGGACGAAGCGAACTCGGTCTCCGACCGCTCGCTGGCCGTGCTCGATTTCGTCACCCAGGCCGAGGCCCCGCCGGGGCTCATGGACATTGCCGCCGCGCTCAATCTGCCCAAGGCCACGGCCTCGCGCCTGTGCTCCCACCTGGAGGCGCGGCAATGGCTGCTGCGCCACGAGGGTGACCGCAGCTTCTCCCCGGGCCCCAAGCTGCTGAGCCTGGCCGTGCGCGCCCTGCAAGCCGACCCGCGGCAGGCCCTGCGCCATGAGCTGCTGTCCCAGCTGGTGGCCCGTCTGGGCGAGACCTGCAACCTCACCGTGCTGGACGGCACGCGCGTGCGCTACCTGGACCGTGTCGAGACCCACTGGCCGCTGCGCATCCAGCTGGAGGCCGGATCGATGGTGCCCATCCACGCCACGGCCAGCGGCAAGCTGTTCCTGGCCCATATGCCTGCGGCCCGGCGCGCCGCCATTCTGGACAGCGTGGAACTCACCGCCTGCACGGCCAACACGCTGACCACGCCCGAGGCGCTGGCGCAGGAGTGCGCGCGCATCGTGCGCGAAGGCCACTCCTGCGACCGCGAGGAATTCATGCGCGGCATGATCGCCGTGGCCGTGCCCGTGCGCGATGCCAAGGGCCAGTGCCGCGCCACGCTGGCCGTACATGCGCCCGAGGCGCGCATGCCGCTGGCGCAGGCGCTGGAGGGCCTGCCGCACCTGAAGGAAACGGCCCAGCGCATGGCCGGCCTGCTCTTCTGAGGCGCTGGGCACCCCAGAAAAAAGGCCCCCACGCTACCCTTGCTGAGCAAGGTCCGCTGCCCCCCAAGGGGGCCGCTTTTTGCCTTGGGGCGGCCCGGCGGCAAAATAAGGCCCCCACGCTACCCTTGCTGCGCAAGGTCCGCTGCCCCCCAGGGGGGCGCTTTTTGCCTTGGGGCGGCCCGGCGGCAAAAAAAAGGGCCTCACTCGGAGGCCCTTGTCGTCACTGGAAGCCCAGCGTATGCGGCAACCAGGTGGACAGCGCGGGGATGAAGGTCAGCAGGCACAGCACCACGAAGTGCGCCAGCAGGAACAGCGGCATCTCGCGCGTGAGATCGGTGATGGACACGCGCGTGGCCACCGAGGTCACGAACAGCAGCCCGCCCACGGGCGGCGTGATCATGCCCAGCGTCAGGTTCACGATCACCACCATGGCGAAGTGCGTGGGATCGATGCCCAGGCTGAACGCAATGGGCGCCAGGATGGGCACCAGGATCATCACGCCGGGCAGCGGCTCCATGAAGATGCCGAACACCAGCAGCAGGATGTTCACCGCGATCAGGAACAGGGTGGGCGACAGCTCCCAGCTCACGATCAGCTCGGACAGGTACTGCGGAATGCCCTCCACCGTCAGCACCCAGGCAAAGGCCGCCGAAGTCGCCATCACCAGCAGCACCGAGGCCGTCAGCATGGCCGAGCGCGCCGCAATGCCCGGCAGCGCCGACCACTGCAGCGTGCGGTAAACCCACTTGCCGCAGACCAGGGCGTAGAACACAGCCACCACCGAAGCCTCGGTGGGCGTGAAGATGCCGAAGCGGATGCCCACCACGATGAGCACGATCAGCATCAGCGCGGGAATCGCCTTGAAGCTGTTGATCCACATCGTGCGGCCGTCAGGGCGCGGCTCGGTGGAGCGGTAGTCGCGCTTCCTGCACACCCACCAGTTCACGGCGGCCATGGCCAGCGCGATCAGGATGCCGGGGATGAAGCCGGCCATGAACAGCCCGCCCACCGACACGTTCTCATCCTGCAGCGCGTAGATGATCATGCTCACCGACGGCGGAATGATGGGCCCCACGATGGCCGTGCTGGCCGTCAGCGCCGCCGCGTAGGAGCGTGCATAGCCGGCCTTGTCCATCATCTTGACCATCATCGAGCCGGGGCCGGCCGCATCGGCCAGGGCCGAGCCCGAAATGCCCGAGAACAGCGTCAGTGACAGCACATTGGCATAGCCCAGGCCGCCGCGCAGATGGCCCACGAACTGCGCTGCAAAGCGCAGCAGCACATGCGTGAGCGCGCCGCCCGACATCAGCTCGGCCGCCAGGATGAAGAAGGGCACGGCCATCAGCGGAAAGCTGTCTATGCCCGTGAACATCTCCTTGAACACGATGAGCTGCGGATAGCGGCCGCCCACGAAGACGGCCAGCGCAGCGGAGATCGCCAGCGCGAAGGCCACCGGAAAGCCCAGCGTGAGCAGGACGATGATGGCGATGAAAAGCGTGATACCCATGATGTGTCTGCCTGGTGGATCAGATCGATGCGGCTGCGTCGGCATCCATCTCATCCGACTCCGCGAACGAGCCGTCTGCGATATACCCGCGCGCAATGAACAGCAGATGCACCAGCATCAGCACGAAGCCCACGGGCATGGCCGCGTAGACGAAGGAGATCGGAATGTCCGTGGCCGCCGTGGTCTGGAAGCGCGTGGCCCAGACGTACTGCGACGAGGCCACCGCCATCACCGCGCAGAACAGGCCCACGCCCAGCACCACGAGGCGGCGAAGCCATTGCGCCTTGCGCGTGCCCACCGAGCGGTGCAGGTTGTCGATGGCCACATGGCCACCGAAGCGCAGCACCAGGCCCGCGCCCAGGAAGGTGACCCAGATCATCATGTGCCGGGCCACTTCCTCGGCCCAGACAATGGAGTCGCCCGTGGTGTAGCGCAGCACCACATTGGCAAACACGATGCAGGCCATGGCCAGCAACAGCACGATCAGCAGCCAGCGGTTGCAGGCCACAAGGGCGCGTTCGATTCGGTTGAGCATAGGAATGGGCGAGGGCAGGAGGGGAGCGGCGCAAGGGCCGGGCTGCCGCCGGATGTCAGATCATCGGCGCGGGCGCCGTGCGGGGCCACAGGTGTTGCCCGCAGCGGGGCGCCCTGCATTGCGGGCCGCAGCCCGCAATGCGTCAGGGGATTACTTGGCGTTGGCGATGGTGTCCAGCGTCTTCTGGCCGAACTTCTTCGCGTATTCCTTGTAGGCCGGCTCCAGCGCGGTGCGGAAGGCGGCCTGGTCCACCTTCTCCACCACCTGCATGCCGTGGCTCTTGGCCTCTTCCACGCCCTTCTTCTCCACCGTGTCCACGAACACGCGCGAAGCGATGGCGCCCGACTTGGCGCCCTGCGTGAAGGCCGCCTTCTGGCTGTCGTTCAGCGTGCCCCAGAACGAGGGCGACACCAGCAGGGCCATGGGCGCGTACACATGGGCCGTCAGCGTCAGGTGCTTTTGCACCTGCCACAGCTTGGCCGAGGCCAGCACCGAGATCGGGTTCTCCTGGCCGTCGATCGTGCCCTGCTGCAGCGCACCGATCACCTCGGGCCAGGACATGGGCGTGGGCGATGCGCCCAGCGTGCGGAAGGCCGTGATGTGCACGGGGTTCTCGGTCACGCGGATCTTCAGGCCCTTGAGATCGGCCACGCCGTTGACGGCGTGCTTGTTGTTGGACAGGTGGCGAAAGCCCTGCTCACCCCAGGCCAGCGCGACCAGGCCGCGCTTGCTGAACTTGGCCAGCAGCTCCTGGCCGAAGGCGCCGTCCAGCACGGCGCGCGCATGCTGCGTGTCGCGGAACAGGAAGGGAATGTCCACCACGCCCACATCGGGCACGAAGTTGCTGATGGCGCCCGTCGAGACGATGGCCGCCTCCACCGTGCCCAGCTGCAGGCCCTCGATCAGCTCGCGCTCGCCGCCCAGGGCGGACGCGGGGAACTGCTTGAACTTGTAGGCGCCGTTCGTGCCCTTTTCCACCGCATCGGCCCAGGCCTGGGCGGCCGCGCCGTAGTGCGAATTCACGGCCAGGGCGTAGCCCACCTTGACCTCCTTGGTCTGGGCCAGTACGGCGCCAGCCGAAGCAGCCGCCATGGCGGCCACGCAGGTCGAAAGAAGGGTGCGGCGGATCATTTGCATAGCGGCAGTCTCACTTGTTGTGTGTTGAAAAATGGCCCCCACGCTCCCCTTGCAGGGCAAGGCCTGCGGTCCCCCGCAGGGGGCCGCTTTTCATCCTGGGGCAGCCCGGCGATGAAAAAAAAGAGCCCATGGATTGTAGTGACCACTCCCCTTGTGGCGACCACGTACAAAGCGCTCGTCATGTGCGTTGAGGTGCATCTGATTTGGCGATGCCATAGGTGCTGAAATGACAAACGCCCGATGCGCGCAAGCGTCATCGGGCGTCGGGTTCAGATGGAGCGGGTCAGCTCATTACCACTCAGCGTGCCCCGATCCGCTCGAACTCGCTCTCCACCGCCGCATGCGCTTTCAGGATGCTTTGCGAAGGCGCAGGGCCCATGCGGCTGACGACCACCGTGGCCAGCCAGGCCAGGATGAAGCCGGGGATGATCTCGTACAGGCCCAGCCAGCCGAACTGCTTCCACACCAGCACCGTCACGGCGCCGGTGATGATGCCGGCCAGCGCGCCGCCGCGCGTCATGCGGCTCCAGAACAGCGACAGGATGATCACCGGGCCGAAGGCGGCGCCGAAGCCGGCCCAAGCGTAGCTGACCATGCCCAGCACCTTGGAGTCGGGGTTGCTGGCGATGGCGATGGCGATCAAGGCCACCAGCAGCACCATGGCGCGGCCGACCCAGACCAGTTCGATCTGGCTGGCGTTCTTGCGCAGGAAGGTGCGGTAGACGTCTTCGGTCAGCGCGCTGGAGCACACCAGCAGCTGGCACGACAGCGTGCTCATCACGGCTGCCAGGATGGCCGCCAGCAGTGCGCCCGAGATCCAGGGGTTGAACAGCTGCTTGGTGATTTCCATGAACACCGTCTCGGCATTGGCGTTCACGGCGGCCGCGCCAGCGGGGTTGGCCGCGAAGTAGGGGATGCCGATGAAGCCCACGGCCACGGCGCCGGCCAGGCACAGGATCATCCAGGTCATGCTGATGCGGCGGGCCGAGGGAATGGTCTGCACCGACGATGCCGCCATGAAGCGCACCAGGATGTGCGGCTGGCCGAAGTAGCCCAGGCCCCAGGCCAGCAGCGAGACCACGCCCACGAAGCTGGCGCCACGGAACAGGTCGAACTTCTCTGCCGCCACGATGGCGTGCAGGTCCTGGCCCGGCTGCAGATGGCCCTGCACGGCCAGCCAGGCGATCACGGGCGCCAGGATCAGGGCCGTGATCATCATCGAGGCCTGGATGGTGTCCGTCCAGCTCACGGCCAGGAAGCCGCCGATGAACACATAGGCGATGGTGCACAGCGCGCCCACCCACAGGGCCGTGCTGTAGGGCATGCCGAACATGTTCTCGAACAGGCGCGCGCCCGCCACCACGCCCGAGGCGCAGTACAGCGTGAAGAACACCAGAATCACCACGGCCGTCACGATGCGCAGCACGTTGGAGTGATCCTCGAAGCGGTTGGCCAGGTAGTCGGGCAGCGTCAGCGCATTGCCGGCACGCTCGGTGTACAGGCGCAGCCGCGCCGCCACCAGGCGCCAGTTCAGGTAGGCGCCCAGGATCAGGCCGATGGCGATCCAGGCTTCCGACAGGCCGGACAGGTAGATGGCTCCGGGCAGGCCCATCAGCAGCCAGCCGCTCATGTCCGAGGCACCGGCCGACAGCGCCGTCACGAAGCTGCCCAGGCTGCGGCCGCCCAGGATGTAGTCGGAAAGATTCTTGGTGCTGAAGTAGCCGATGGCGCCGATGCCGAGCATGGCGACCAGGTAGATGGCGAACATGATCGCCGTCGGGTCGTTCCAGTTGAATTGCATTGAAGTGTCCTGCGTTGGTCGTGTTTTTTCGGGTGGTGCGGGGCGCTTGCCAGGGGCCGGTTGTGCCGGCCCCGGCGGTTCAAGCCATGGTCATCAGTTGAGCGTTTCCGCCTGCGGCAGCGGTATTGGTGCTGATGGATTGCTCGTGGAACAGCGCGGCCAGGTCATAGCCGCGGCCCGCATGCAGCTCGTCGCTGTTGCGGCTTTCCACGCGCACCAGGGCACCGTCGCGCGCGGCGACCTGGGCGCAGACCTGCAGCAGGGCGTCGCCATCGCCCTCGAACAGCAAGGCCGCCATGGGCGCTGCCGAATCGCCCAGGGAGTCGGCGCTGGCGCTGTGCAGCCATGGCACACCGGCATCGCCCGCAGCGGCGCGCAGCGCCTGCCAGGTGGCGGCGCAGCCGCTGTCGGCGCCTGTTCCGTTGTCGGGCAGCACCGCATGGCAGGCGTTGCCGCTGGCCAGGGCTGCTGCCACCTGGGCCACCAGGCCCAGCGGCGTACGCGGCAGTGCCCAGACGGGGCCGCGCGGCAGCAGGCGGTAGCGGTTGGATTCGCCCGTGGGGCCGGGCAGCGGCATGGCCGCGTCCAGGCGCGATGCGGAGGCTGCCGCGTCACAGGCGGCCAGGGCCTGCACCTGCTCGTCGGCGGACATGGCATCCGGCGGCGCCTTGGACAGCGTCTCGCGCAGCAGGCCCAACAGCTGCAGCGGCGCCTGGACGGGCGACTCCGCCCGTGCGAAGACCGACAGCGCCGCGCTGGCAGGCCCCTGCACCAAGCGGTGCAGATACAGCGGGCCGCCGGCCTTGGGGCCCGTGCCCGACAGGCCCATGCCGCCAAAGGGCTGCACGCCCACCATGGCGCCGATCACATTGCGGTTCACATAGATGTTGCCCGCATGCACGCGCTGGGTGAGGTGGGCAATGGTCTCGTCGATGCGGCTGTGCACGCCGAAGGTCAGGCCGTAGCCGGTGGCGTTGATGCCATCGACCAGCGCGTCCAGCTGCTCACGCCTGAAGCGGATCACGTGCAGCACGGGGCCGAAGACCTCGCGCTGCAGGCGCTCCGTGCTGTCGATCTCGATGAGGGCGGGTGCCACATAGTGGCCGTTGAGCACGCCGTCCTTGCGCTCCACGCGGGTGACCTTCTGGCCCGCTGCGGCCATCTGCTCTATGTGCTCCTCGATCTGGCGGCGTGCCGCGTCGTCGATCACGGGGCCCACATCGGTGCTCAGGCGGTCGGGGTTGCCCAGCGTCCACTCCTGCAGCGCATCGCGCAGCATGGTCAGCGTGCGGTCGGCCACCTCTTCCTGCAGGCACAGCAGACGCAGGGCAGAGCAGCGCTGGCCGGCCGAGTCGAAGGCCGAGGCCAGCACATCGGCCACCACCTGCTCGGCCAGGGCCGAGGAGTCCACCACCATGGCGTTCTGGCCGCCGGTCTCGGCAACCAGCGCAATGGGGCGGCCTGCGGGCGACAGGCGGCGCGACAGCTGGCGCGCAATCAGGCGTGACACCTCGGTGGAGCCCGTGAACATCACGCCGGCCACCAGCGGATGCGCCACCAGGGCGGCGCCCACGGTCTCGCCCGCACCGGGCACCAGCTGCAGTGCATCGCGTGGCACGCCGGCCTCGTGCAGCAGGGCCACCATGGCGGCGGCCGTCAGCGGGGTCTGCTCGGCGGGCTTGGCCAGCACGGTATTGCCGGCAGCCAGGGCTGCGGCCACCTGTCCGCAGAAGATGGCCAGCGGAAAATTCCAGGGGCTGATGGCCAGCACCACGCCCAGCGGGCGCTGCGTGGCGTTGTCGAAATGCGCAGCTACCTGGGCGCCGTAATAGCGCAGGAAGTCCACCGCCTCGCGGATCTCGGCCACCGCGTTGGGCAGGGTCTTGCCGGCCTCTCGCATGATCAGGCCCATCAGCGGCTGGCTGCGCTGCTCCAGCAGATCGGCGGCGCGGGCCAGCGCATCGGCGCGGGCGGCAGCAGGCGTGCCGGCCCAGATCGGCGCGGCCTGGGCGGCGCGGGTGGCGCAGGCCTCGGCCTCCGCAGCGGTGGCCTCGCGCACCCAGCCCACGATGTCGGACAGCTCGGCCGGATTGCGCATGGCCTGCCAGCCCTCGGCACGCGCCGGGTCGGCAGGCAGGTCGGCCTCTGCGGGCGCGGCCAGATAAGTCTGGCGCGTGCTGTGCAGCAGTGCGGCGGCCAATGAGGCCAGCTGCTGCTCGTGCGCCAGATTCAGGCCCTGGGAATTGGCGCGGGCCTGCGCGTCTTTCTCGCCCTGCCGTGCAAACAGGTCGGCCGGCAGTGCAATGCGCGGGTGCGGCGCACCCAGCCGGCCTTCAACGCGGGCGATCTTCATCACCTCGTCCACCGGGTCGGCCACCAGCTCGGAGACCGGCACGGAGGCGTCGCCGATGCGGTTCACGAACGAGGTGTTGGCACCGTTTTCCAGCAGGCGGCGCACCAGATAGGCCAGCAGCGTCTCATGGCTGCCCACGGGCGCATAGATGCGGCAGGGGCGGGCCAGCTTGCCTTCGGAGGCCGGGCCCGTCACCTGTGCGTACAGCGGCTCGCCCATGCCGTGCAGGCACTGGAACTCGTACTGGCCGCTGTAGTAGCTGCCGCCCACAGCCTGGGCCATGTGGTAGATGCTGGCCAGCGTCTGCGCGTTGTGCGTGGCGAACTGGGGGTAGACGGCGTCGGGCGCATCCAGAAGCTTGCGCGCGCAGGCCAGGTAGCTCACGTCCGTATAGACCTTGCGCGTATAGACGGGGTAACCGGCCTGGCCGCCTTCCTGGGCGCGCTTGATCTCGCTGTCCCAATAGGCGCCCTTGACCAGCCGCACCATCAGGCGGCGGCGGCTGCGGCGGGCCAGGTCCACCAGGTGGTCCAGCACCTGCGGGCAGCGCTTTTGATAGGCCTGCACCACGAAGCCTATGCCGTTCCAGCCCTTGAGCGAGGGCGCGGCACACAAGGCCTCCAGCAGGTCCAGCGACAGCTCCAGCCGGTCGGCCTCTTCGGCGTCGATGTTCATGCCGATGTCGTACTGCTTGGCCATCTCGGCCAGCCGCAGCACGCGCGGCAGCAGCTCGGCCATCACACGCTCGTACTGCGCGCGGCTGTAGCGCGGGTGCAGGGCCGACAGCTTGATGGAGATGCCCGGCCCCTCGAAGATGCCGCGCCCGTTGGACGCCGCGCCGATCGCGTGGATGGCCTGCTCGTAGGCCTGCAGGTAGCGCTGTGCGTCGGAATCGGTGGCGGCCGCCTCGCCCAGCATGTCGTAGCTGTAGCGAAAGCCCTGCTTTTCATAGGCGCGGCTGTTGGCCAGCGCCTCGGCAATGTCCTGGCCCGTCACGAACTGCTCGCCCATCAGCTTCATGGCGCGGTGCACGCCCTGGCGGATCAGGGGCTCGCCGCCCTTGCCGATCACGCGCGTCAGCGCCGAAGACAGGTTCTTCTCGCTGCTGGTGGATGTGAGCTTGCCCGTCAGCACCAGGCCCCAGGCCGCCGCGTTCACGAACAGCGAGGGCGAGCGGCCCACATGGGCACGCCAGTCGCCCTTGCTGATCTTGTCGCGGATCAGCGCATCGCGCGTGGCGCGGTCGGGAATGCGCAGCAGCGCCTCGGCCAGGCACATCAGCGCCACGCCTTCCTGGCTGGACAGGGAAAACTCCTGCACCAGCGCCGCCACGCCGCTGCCGGCCGGCGCATCGCGCAGGCCCTGTACCAGCCGGGTCGCCAGCTCGCGCACCCTGTCGGCCTGCTGGGCATCCTGGGCGCGTGCCAGCGGCAGCAGCACGGGCAGGCACTCGGGCTCGGGCCGGTGCCAGGCGGCCGTGATGGCAGCGCGCAACGGCGTCTGCGGCAGGATGGATTGGGCGAATTCCAGAAAGGGTTGCACCTCTTGGCTGGTGTTGGGTTGCGCCTCTTCGATCGTGACATCGCCAGGGCTGTCGCCTGCGCCTGCAAGCCGGATGGTGGTTGCGCCGCGCTCCAGGGCATCGACGTACCGGACGACGGCCTGCTTGATCAGCCAGTGCGGTGTGCGCCCGATCTGCTGGGCGGAGATGCGGATGCGCTCGCGCAGGGCGTCATCAACCTTGATGCCTACGGTGGTGGACATGGTGTGTCAGTGAGGAATGGAAAGGTGGGAAATGCGAATGGAGATGCACCATGAAGAAGACATGGTGCAACCTTGCTTGGTTGAAATGTCGCAGAGGTTGCGACGTTTTTGGACTGGGGTTAACCCTTTTGTCTCGCGGCCCAAGCCGATACCGCCGTGTTACGGCCGTGCTGCGACCGGCCTACTGGTAGTCGATGGTGAAGGTCGCCAAGGCATTTGCACTGCCACCGCCGCTCACGGTATTCCTGATCTGCCGGTAGCGCGCCTCCAGGTCGATCTGGAAATTTGCCGTGCCCTGCGAAATCGTGCCCGCCTGCCAGCCGTTGGCTGCGCCAAAGCCCTGGACCGCGCCATTTCTCAGCACCTCCACGCCAACGCCGCTGACCTGCGAGCCGGTCAGCGCCAGCACTGAGGGGACTTGCGTGTCCGTCGTGCCCGACAGCGTCACGAAAGGCTTGATCTGGGTGTTCGGGTCGCCGCCGGAGCAGCTCAGCTCGATGGAGAAGGGCACCTTGTCCGTGGTCGCACCCAAACCCGTGAAGCGTGTGTCGGGATGCGTGCCCAGCGGTACGCTGATGCTGTCCGACACCAGCGTGCAGGTGGGATTGGTGGGGACCAGGGTGACACCGGAGAAAACGTATTGCGCGGCGAGTGCTCCGGCAATTTTCATTTCCATGTATGGTCCTGCCAGTTGGATATCTCCAAAAATAGTACTGATGGGTCCTGTTTTTATGAATTCTATTGTAATGATGAAATTTTCTCCCTCGGGAATGGGATACGAATTTGTCAGTATGGGCAGTTCGTTGGGAATTGTTCCAATCCCCTTCATCGATATGCGCAATCCTATTCCGGAGACATTGCTGGGGTAGATTCTGACATCAGGTGCTCCGATTCCTGAAAATGAAGGTCTGCTAGCGCCGGAGCAAACCACTTGCGCAATTATTGATGAATGAGTCTTGTTGTTGACTACTGGTTTAATCGGAATTGTTGCAAACACTTTGCCGTTTGGTTCGGAGTTTATGTTGATGGGTAAACTCAGGACCTGATTCACGGGGTAAGATGCAATGTAATGGTTCTTTCCATCAGTGGTCGGATTGGAGTCAGCCGGCATGCAGATTGCTGCATGGGATGCGGAAATGGTGGAAAAAATGATTCCCATGGAAAATGCGAAAAGCTTGTATATATTCATTCTGGTTCTCCATCTGGAATCAAGGCGCCACTTCGAAAGAACAACGTGGCGTCTTGTGCCGTGTGCCGTTAGCCCTGGCATGTGCAGGCGCATGGCATCTCTGAGGAGTGCAGCGCCTGCTCCAAGGCCCTCGCAAAGGCAGGCTTGGGATCAGTGGCGGTTGAACGAAAGCTGGGCGACACTGGAACTTCCCATGACCGGCTTGATGCCTGGCAGTTCATCCGCAAGGCAGGATGGAGCTTTGGCGATCATTTCCGGCAGCCTGCCCTCAGCAGCGGGGCGACCGGAAGAATGGGCGACGGCGGCCGTGGCCGGGTTCTCTGCGCTGAGGCTCGCGGTGCAGAACGGACCGGTCGGAGCGGTGGCCTCACGGTCAAACTGGTATTGGGCGATGACCACGTCGTCGACCTTGTATTGAAGGAAAACCCCTTTGAGGGGTCCTGCCTGTTTGATCGGGCCAATCTTCACCAGATAGATATAGATGGGAGCATCGGACAGTTCCTGGATGGGAAAGTAGCTCTGTATTGCATTGCTTGGGTCGGTCGGAACAGGCATTTTTCTGAAATCTATGCGCAGTCCTATGCCGGGAATGGAGCTCTCATAAGCCCGGTGCTTCTGGTGAAAGGTGCCCACGCCATACCAGCCAGAGGTTTGGTATTTTGCACAGAACATTGCACCCCCTTTCATTCCAGTATATTTCTTGTTGATGATATAAGGGAGAAAGGCGACGCGGCCCACTACACTGCCGATTGCACGAGATTCAATATCAAACGGCAGTGGGACCTCCAGCGTTCTACTGGGCAGGAGGACATAGTGATTTTTGCCATCGTTGATGGAATTGCCGACTCCATCGTTAGAGCAAAAAGCTTGCGCGTATGCCTGGCCTATGGAAAAAATGAAGAGTACTGAGGACAATGCGATGGCACGGGTAATGGTCATGAAAATGCTCCGTTGCTGAAAGAAAAGGCGGTTCTTGGATTTCAATATCGCAGGGCAGGTGACCGGCGGACCGCGTGCCGGAAAGTGGGTGGGCACCGCCATGTACCGCGTCGGTTCAGACGCCGACCGAGGCCTGGGCTTGTGTCGGCGAGTCCCGCAATTCACCCACCAGGCTGCGATCGATCCGCAGGCCAGGGCTGTTGTCTGCCTGGCCGTCCGGCGCCAAGGGCGGCTGCACCTGGCCCGTGTACTGCTTCGCATCGGCCGTGGTGCGCAAGACACTGATGCGCAGGCTCAGCCGCAAATCGCCAAGGTGCTTCTCGGCCTGGAAGGGCAGGCTGGACTGGCGGATGGCGATGGGGCGCGAGGTCTCGGCTCTGTGTGTCAGCGCGGCCTGATGGGACGGCGCTGCGGCAAGATGGGACGGCACGCAGTGCAGGTCCATGCTGGCTGGCACACGGGAGCCGGTGGAGCGCTCCCGCGCCGGCAGCGAATAGGCCATGCTGCAATGGGCGGTGCCATCGCCGGCCTTCCACTGGGCGTGCAACTGTCCCTGGTCCGACAGGCCGCGCAGCATCAGCTTGCCGGACTGGCCCACTATGCCCAGGTCCTTGCCGCTCTCGTCCGAGACGACGGCGCCGAAAGGCACGGGCGACGTGTCCGCCTGCGTCAGGCGCAGCACGGCCGAGCGGCTGTAGGCCGTCCTGAACACCACCATGGCGGCGGCACCGGCCACCGGTGCGACGCGCCGGTTGGTTTCCTGCAGTTCCACATCCATTGACATGCCCTTGGGGTCCAGCGACACCTCGTTCATGGCGTAGGGTGTCATGTAGGGCACCACGGCATAGCCCCGTGCATCGATGCGTACACCGGGCGCATTGGTGAGGCGCGCGCCCTCGGCATGCGGGGCCTGCACGATGGCGAAGGTCTCGCCCAGGGGCTGCGACAGCGTGACCCCTCCGGGATGGGCGACCAAGGCGCCGCGCGCGCCCAGTGACAGTTGCTGGCCGGCCCGGCCCGCGCTCACGCTGCCACTGAACAGCGTGTACGGGCGGCGGTAGAGGGCATTGGCGCCTGCATTGAGGCGCGATCCCTGGTTGCCGCTGCTGCCGTATTCGGCATTCAGGCCATAGGAGAGATCGCTGCCGGCCTGCCCGTAGGTGCTGGCCTGCAACTGGTTGCCGCCGCGCGAGTCATGTGTGAAACGGCTCATGACTCTGGGCTTTCCCGCCCCCAGCGGAATCGTCACCCCTGCGTACAGCTGCGTGCTGGGGCGGCCCCAGGCATCGCGCTGGCGCGAGGCCGACAGGTTGTAGGGAACGCCCAGCCACGAGCTGCTGTAGTTGAGCGTGTAGTCCACGCGGCGGCCCGCGCGGTTCCAGTAGTTGTCCATGGAGGCGGAAATGCTCAGGTTGCCGCCTTGCTCGCCCAGGCGCTGGCTCAGTGTCATTGCGGCGCGCGTGCGCGGGCGCGACAGCAGGGGCGGTGCGCCGCTGGCAGCGGGCCGGGTCAGGTCGCGCGCCCGCATGGCCTCGTTGATGCCGAAGAACCCGTTGGTGGAATAGCGGTAGGCAGCCAGGGTGATGCCCGTGCCGGACTCCGGGAAGGTCTTGGCGTAGGTGACTCTCAGGCTTTGTCCTGAGTAGCTGCGGTCATGGGGGATGCGGGTGCTGGCGTGTGTGAGGTCCAGGCCAAAGGCACCCCATGGTGTATTGAACACGGCGCCCAGCGTGGGCGAGAAATAGCCCTTGGCGACCGTGGCGCCGCCATAGGCCGTGAGCATGTTCGAGAGGCCGTACTGCCAGCCTGCCTGCGAGAAGAGCGGAGCGCTCTCACGCAGGCCGCGCACCGCGCCTGCTGTGAGGCTGTAGCGGTGCTGGCCCTCGCGCAGCGAACGAGGAACGGCCGCATAGGGCACCGAGAAGGAACGCACGGAGCCGTCGGCCTCCTCGATATCCACCTGCAGGTCGCCGCCATAGCCGGTGGGGTACAGGTCATCGATCACGAAGGCGCCCGGTGCCACCGTGGTCTCTTGCAGCTTGATGCCGTTCTGGCGGATGACCACCCGGGCGTTGGAATTGGCCACGCCGCGCACCACGGGCGCGAAGCCGCGCTGCGACTCGGGCAGCATGCGGTCGTCCGTGCGCAGCCGCAGGCCGCGGAAGGAGACCGAGTCCATGATCTCCCCGTCGGTGTAGGTGTCGCCCAGGATCAGTTGCGATGACCAGTCGGCGATGTCGCGCTGCGCATAGGCCGAGATGCTCTGGTAACGGCTCGGTCCCTGATCGCTCCAACTGAACGAGCCACTGTGCCGGAAATGCCAGCGCGCATAGTTGAAGCCGCTGTTCAGGCCCAGGTAGCCCTGGGTGCTGCTGCCCGCTGGCCCGCCGCGCGCATGGTAGGTGTTGAAGTCATAGCCGAGCGTGCCGGTCGTCACGCCCGCGTTCCACTGCTCCGGACTCACGTAGCCGCTTGCCACGCGCCGCATCAGGATCTGGGGAATGCTCACATCCAGTCGTTGCAAACCTACGTTGAAGCTTGCGGAAGCGCCGGGGACGACCTTTTCAATGCGCAGGCACGCCGGGTCTCCATCCACAACATCCTCATTCGCCGGCAGGCTCGCCATGTCAATGTCCATTTGCTCCAGCAGGGACATGTTGAAGCAGGGCTGGGCACTGGCACCCCGACTGCGTTGAGTGAACCGCACCTCGGTGCGGGCCATCCAGTTGCCGTTGACCAGAAGGTCCGGGTTGTAGAGACCCGGTTCCACAGAATTACCCTCTGCAAAACGCAAGACATCGATCCCGTCGCCTCCTCGCAGAAAGCTGCTGTTGAATTCGATGTGCTGTGCGCGTGCGGGCGGCATCCTGCCGGCGGTGTGCTCTGTTTGCGAGGCGCGCATATCCATTTGCCAACAGGCCAGTACTGCCAGCAGCAAGGCAGGTAGTGGTTTGGCCTTGAACGGGAAACAGCCTGGCTTCCGTACCCTATCGGCTTTTTTCTTCATAGCAATCCCTCTCGATGGACATGCCTTTTTTTGCACCTGCTGCGCCGTGCTGCCTACCTCGGCCAGTCACGCGTGACCGGCATGGAGGCTTTCGGTGCTGCGTTAGGGCTTCGGCTACCGTCAGCGCCCAAGTTCGACCCTGTGGCCCTCGGCCCCGCCCCAGTCGTTGAGGCTGGTGTAGACCACGACTGCGTCCGCGGGAAGCTCCTTGGGTAGTTGTTCGTTTTCGGCGGGCTTCTGGAATGCAAACTTTGCCGTTTCTCCTGGCAGCACATGTCCTACATTCATCTTGAAACTCTGGCCAGCTGCCTCTATGGCGATATGACCCAGATTGGCGACATACGCGGTCGGATTGCGGGCATGAAGTACGGCCTGTCCGTCTTGGGTGGTGCTTGCGGACCACTGCAACTGTTCAGGCGCATCCCTGGGCTCGCCCGGCAGGCCCTTGGGGCGATAGATCAGCTTGATGCGCGTGCGAAAGGCCAGTGCGAGGCTGCCCTGGGAGCCTTTCGCGTTCTCGGTCTTGGGCGGCACGTCCAGCACGTTGATCCAGAACAATGACTCTCTGTCCTGGAGTAGGGGCTGGCCGGAATGGATGATGCGCAGCATCTGCTGGTCCGAGGCTTCCAGGCGGGTGAGCGACGGCGCGATCACAAAGGGCACATCTATGCCCTCGGGCGCCATATCTCCATCGCCCGTGTCCAGCCATGACTGCACCAGCGATGGCAATTTTCCTTCATTGGAAATCTTGAGAGTGGCTTCCGTCTCGTCGCCTGAAAATATGACCCGTGTTCCATAGAGGACTATGCTGGCATTGGCCGGGAGGACGCAAATAAGCAATGCGGCCATGGCGAAACAATGTGACAGCAGACTGGATCGGCGATTTTTCACCGGCATAGGAGATCCTGAATTTCTGTATATGAGAGAAATGCCACAGGCATTGGGGTTGAATGCGCCAGCCACCAGAAGGTGGCCGGCGCTTCTCTGAGGCGGTGGACTGCCTATTGATAGTTCATGGTGAAAGTCGCTTCAGCATTCGCCTCTCCTGAGGCAAGGGGCACGGAAGCCACGTAGTACCTGGCGATGTAGTTGAGCGTATTGGTTCCTGATTGCAGGTTGACAGGCGCGGACGGGCCGCTCAGATCCCAGATGGCCGTTGTCGAGTTGTTCTCCAGTAACTGGATGTCGGCCGTGGCATTGCTCGTATTGATGCGGCCGTTCCTGATGGGGCCATCAAAACGGACCGTGGCAGTGGTGGGCTGATTGTTCGCTCCTGGGGTTGAGCAGCCATCCAGTCTGATGGTGATCGTTCTCTGATGGGCGGGAAGAGCAACGTTGCCCACGGCGCCACCGCCAGAAGTAAAACCGCGGTCATTGGGAGGGACGATACCGAAATCGATCTTCTGGTCTCGACTTCCTAGATTGACGATGCAAGTGACAGGAGAAATATTTCCTGTGAATCTGACGATTCCACTCTGAGTGGATTGCGCATGGACAGAACTCAGTGCAAGCAAGGACAAGCCCGCAACCGAAAATTTCAATGCAGAAAATTTCATATTTATGCCTGGTGAAATTGAGTTTGATGAATATGGTGGATTGAAGTAATTATCTTGTTTGAAACTTTTTCTTTGATGCACCTCCATTTCTGATTTGATATTGGATATTTTTGAATGATTCCAGATATCGACGGCTATAGAGTTGCTGCTGCTGAAAGTTGCAGGTAATATATTTTTTATGCGTCAATGGGGTATGGCTGAAGAGGTTTTTGGGGAATATGAATTGACGCTGGATTCTTCTCGTTGATGACGAGATTTCGAAGAATCAGATTCTGATTTTTGGCAATTTGTCTGATCGGCTTATTGTCAACACATGCTCGCTGAAATGAAATTGGATAATTCTGAATTTCGCGATTTTCTCTCTAGGAATTTCCTGATTTTTGAGCGGATTTTTTGGGATTCCCTAGGAATAGTCCTATCTCGTCTTCAGTTGCTTACGAATTGGTGATCCGAACTGTGCGTGCGCGGGTCCAGAAATGGCGGGGCCAAGCCTTGTGGGAAGGCTGTCGCCTATGGGTTTGGGGGGATCTGCGATGCAGCTGATGCCGGCAGACAAGCGGACGATGGTCTTTGCGAGAAGAGCAAGGTCTCGGCTGTGCCGCCCTGCGGCACAAGGCCCGCAGTCAATCTTGCGGGTCTTGATGAACAGCGTTTGGGCAGTGGCGGCAAATAGCTGCATGCCGATGGCTACCCGTACCAACGTATCTGCAGTCGGCGCGGGAGTCGGAAATGGAAGCCTGCTGGTGCCGGCAATCAACGTGGCCCTGCATTGGCAGGGGCCTATTTGGGCTGCTTTCCGGTGCTTATGTCTGATCGGCCGATGCCAGGACCCTGATCTTCAGGCTGGGCTGCAGGATGGCCAGCGGACGGTCAGCCCGCAGGGTTTGCTGCGGCGGCTTGTGCTTGCCGGTGCCTGCGTCGTGCCCTGCCGCCACGGGAGTTCTGCCCGTGTTGCTGGTGACTGGCACCGTGGTGGGCAAGGCGCTGATCTTGACGCTCATGCGCAGGCCGTCCAGGTCGCGCTCCAGCTTCAGTGCCTGCTGGCTGCCGCTCGGCTGTGTGGCACGAGCGGGCAGCACTGCCGCCGCAGTGACTGCCGGGGCGCTGGCGACTGCCGTGGCCGGTGCCGTTGCTGCCATGCGTTCCTGGGTGATGCCGGCCAGAGCCACAGCCGACGCAGCGTTGGAGGCCGGGGCGCCTGCCACGGCTGTCTTGGCATTGGTGGTTGCGGTTGAGGTTGCCGCGGTCTTGCCCGGCTTGGCAGATGCCACGTCGGTGGCCGCAGGCAGCAGCTTGTTGCTGGCCACGCAGGGCAGTTCCAGGCTTTGCGGCGGCTGGTGGGTGGTGCTGCGCTTTCTTTCAGGCAGGGTATAGGAGAGGTTGCAGCCCACCATGCCGGTGTCGGTCTTCCACTGCACCTGCAGCTCGCCCTGGTCTGATAGCCCGCGCGCCAGCAGCTTGCCGGCCTGGCCGATCACGCCCAACTCTTTGCCGTCCATGTCCAGCACGCTGGCGCCAAAGGGCACAGGCATGTTGCCGGCCTGCCGCGCGCGGATCACGGCCGAGCGGCCGTAGGCCGTCTTGAAGACCAGCAGCGGCACGGCACCGGCCAGCGGCGCGACGTGCTGGCTGGTTTCCTTGAGCTCAACGTCGGTGGAAAGGCCCTTGGGATCAATGGAGACCTCGTTCATCGAGAACGGTGTGAGGTAGGGCACGACGGCATAGCCCCGGCTGTCCACCTTCACTCCGGGCGCGTTGTTGATGCGCGCGCCCTCCGCGTTCTTGGCCTCCACGATGGCAAAGGTGTCAGACACCGATTGCGACAGCGTCACGCCGCCCGGGTGGGCCACGATGGCGCCACGCGCGCCTACCGAGAACTGCTGGTAGCCACTGCTGGCGCTGACGCTGCCGCTGAGTTCGGTCTGCGATGCGCGGTAGGTGGCGTTGGCGCTGGCACTGGTGCTGCTGCCATTCATGCCACCGGTGTTGTGGTTGGCGCTGAGGCCGTAGGAGATGGCGTTGTCGTCGCCCAGCAGACCGGACAGGTTGGCCTGGGCCTGCACGCGGCCGCGCGAGTCGCGGTTGGTATTGGTGGAGAGCATCATGCCGCGCTCCATGCTGAGCGGAATCGACAGGCCCACGTGCAGGAACGTGTTGGACTGTCCCCAGGCATCGCGTTGGCGCGCCGCAGAGAGGTTGTAGGAGATGTTGCGGAACGAGTTGCTGTAGCCAATGGCGTAGTCGACGTTGGAGCCCTGTCGGTTCCAGTACTTGGCAGTGGACGCCGTGAGGCTGAGGTTGCCTCCCCCAGGCCCGAACTGCTGGCCCATGACCAGGGAGGCACGGTTGCGCGGCCGGTACAGGTCCGTGGAGGGCCGTAGCAGATTGGCCTGATCCCGTGCGCGCATGGCGTCGTTGAGGCCGAAGAATCCGTTGGTGGAGTAGCGATAGGCGGCAATGGCCACGTGGGTGCCGGTCTGGGCAAAGGATTTTGCGTAGCTGGCCCGCAGGCTCTGCCCGGAAAAGGAACCGTCGTGGGGGATGCTGGTGGAGGCGTGCGTGATGTCTGCGCCGAAGGCGCCCCAGGGCGTGGTGAGCGCTGCGCCAATCATGGGCGAGATATGGCCCTTGGCCAGGGACACGCCGCCGTAGCCTGTCAGCATATTGGTGAAGCCGTGCTGCCACGTGGCCTGGGAGAACATGGGCGAGGTGTTGGGCAGGTGGCGCACCACGCCCGCAGTGAGGCTGTATCGGTTCTGCCCTTCACGCAGCGACAGCGGCACGGCCGCGTAGGGAACGGAGAAGCTGCGCACGGCGCCATTGGCCTCGGTGATGCTGACTTGCAGGTCACCACCGTAGCCCGTGGGATAGAGGTCGTTGATGACGAAGGCGCCGGGCGCCACCGTGGTTTCGTAGAGCTTGATGCCGTTCTGCGTGATGGTGACTCGGGCATTGGTGTTGGCCACGCCGCGCACCACGGGCGCGTAGCCGCGCTGGGAGTCGGGCAGCATGCGGTCATCACTGTTCAAGCGTATGCCGCGAAACGAGGTGGAGTCCATCAGGTCGCCACCCGTGTAGGTGTCGCCCAGTATGAGCTGGGAAGACCAGTCGGCAATGTCGCGCTGTGCGTAGGTGGAGATGTTCTGGTAGTTGCCCCGTCCAGTGTCCGCCCAGCTGAAGGAGCCGTTGTGCCGGAAATGCCAGCGGTCGATGTTGACGCCGCCGTTCAGGCCCAGGTAGCTCTGCGTGGTGTTTTCTGCGTTGCTGGAGCGCCCGTGGTAGGTGTTGAACTGGTAGCCGAGCAGGCCGACAGGCACGCCAGCGCTCCATTGGTCGGGACTGACATAGCCGCGCACCGAACGGCGTAGCGAGGCCTGGGGCACGCTCAGGTCCAGTCGCTGCTTGCCGAAGTCGAAACTGGTCAAGGCGCCCGCAACGATCTGGTCCAGACGGTTGCAGCCACCGTCGGCCGCCAGCTTCAAGGCGGCCTCGGGCGGCAGGCGTGAGAGGTCGATGCCCACCTTCTCCAGCAGGGCCTTGTCCAGGCAGGGCAGCGCGTCCTGTGAGCCGGACTGGGCCTTGAACTGCACTTCGCGGCGGCCAACCCAGTTGCCGTTGATGTAGATGTCGGGGCTGTAGTTGCCGGGCGTGACCACGTTGGCGCGCGAGTAGCGCGAGACATCAATGGTCTGCTTGCCGGTGTTCAGAAAGCTGGGGTCGAAGTCGACGGCAGCCGGCGTGGGCTGCCACTGGCCGGTGGACGTGGAGGTCGTGACTTCCTTGACCTGCTGCCCCTGCTGGGCCTCGGACTGCCAGCACACCAGCACGGAGAGCAGCAGCGCATGGCCGGGCTTCAGTTGGAAATATCCGGCAGGGCCTTGGCCTGGCCCCGGCATTGTTCCTTTTCCTTGCCTTGTATGCCGGCTTTTGATTCCCTTTTCTGAATCTGGAAAGACTGGCCTGATCATTTGCTTATCTCCTAATGCTGTGCGCCCGATGCAAAGCGAACGGCCAAGGCCGATGTGCCAGTCCCGGTAAAGAGACCGATGCCGTTTCGCCGGGTATTAACGCTGGGTATCGGTGTGCTGGCCGGGCTAAAAATGCAGTGGCATTAGATAATCAGGCCGGAAAGGACGGGGGATTCGCGTGGCTGTGCTCGCATTGCCCTGTTTATTGGGCGGAATTTCCGATTCTGGCTTCGTGGTTGAGGCTGGCGCCCCAATCATTTATGCTGCTGAACATCACCGTGGCACCTGCCGCGCCAGCCATATTGACACCCGCAGGTTCCTTGATTGGAAAGGTGGCCACCTGGCCGGGAAGAACGGGCCCGACGCCTGCCTCGAAGGATTTGCCGCCGAGTTGCACTTCAACGCCAGCCACATTGACCACAAAGGCGCTGGGATTGCGTGCTTTCAACACGGGCTGGTTTTTGGCGTCAACGTCTACCGACCATTGAAGCTGGGCAGGAGCTTCCTGGGCATTGCCGGGCAGGTTGCTGGGTCGGTACATGAGCTTGACACGGGTGCGAAAGGCGAACTGGAGATTGTTGGAGTCGCCTTCCATTTCCGCCTTGGGCGGGACGTCCAGTACGTTGAGCCAGAACAGGGATTCCTTGTCGGCAGGCAGTGCTTCGCCCGAATAGATGATGCGCAACGTCTGGCTCTTGCCCGCCTCGATGCGCATGATGGTGGGCGTGATGACGAAGGGAACGTCGATGTTCTCAGGCGATTCCTGGTTGTTGCCCTTGTCCAGCCAGGTCTGCACCAGGGCAGGTTTGCTGCCTTCGTTGGTGAGCTGGATGGTGGCTTCCTTCTCGCCACTGGGGAAGATGATGCGCGTGCCCGTCAATGTCACGCTGGCCTGTGCCGCCGCTCCAAGAAGAAGGGACAACAGGATGGCAGCAAGCCCATATGAACGTTTGATCGTCAGCATCGGAGAACTCTCTGGGTTTTGAGCGAAAGAATGGGGTCGGGCCCATGTCACGAAAGCAGAAGACACGGCATATCGACCACCGCAAGGCGGCCGATATGCCTGAAAGTCAGTGATTACTGATAGACCAGCGAGTAGGTCACCGAGGTGTCGGTACGGCCGGCCGTCACGGGGCCGGTGGCCACGTATTCGGAGGCGAAACGCATGACGGCCCGGCCCGTGCCACCGACCTTGTTGTCGATGTCCACAAAGCGTGATTGGGCGGAACCGATCTTCAGACGCTCGTTGTTGCTGGGATCCACGATGGCGATCTGGACACCGGAGGCCACGGTGGGCGCACCAGTACCGCTGGCAGCTGCAGGCTTGAGCATGCCGGTGACCAGATCCACGTTGGGGCCGGCTTCGAAGAACACGGCGACCTTGGAGACAGGCGTCGTGGCGGTGGCGCTGGAGGCCAGTTCGCAGCCACTGAGTTCCAGCGAGAACGCCTGGCGGCCGACCGTAGCGCCCACGGTGGCCAGCTGGTTGTTCGCCACGTTGGGCAGCTTCACGCCGTCCTTGGCTGCGCCGGCGACCGTGGTGTCCACCTTGCAGGTGGTGGTGACCACCTCGCCCGTGAAGTTGATGGTGCCGTCTGCTGCTTGAGCGGTGTTCATGGTCATCATGACCAGGCCGGCGACCGATGTCAGCAATGCGATCTTTTTCATGGGTATTCCCTCGAGTTGAAGAGATAAATGAAATTCCAGCAGCGATGAATCCGCTGATGGAATAGGAGATTGTGTGAATGGTTGAGTGGTTAATAAATCATCAGTGTCCCATGTTCACCTCATCAATCCAATGGTTGGTAACTGTCAGCATGGTCAATGATTTGCAGGGGTTGCGATCATGCTGGAATAGGTGGTGGCGCTGACATGGAGAAATTGTTCGGATGAGGGAGCGTTGGCGAGGGTTGGGCGAGGTTTGTTTCTCTGGCATGTTTGAAATTGAATTGCTCAAAGACACCAGTGCCCAATGGCGCGGACGGGGTTCAGGAGAGAATATGTCAAAGAAAAAGGCGAAAAAACCTATTCTTTGGGTATGTGATGGATTCTAGGTGTGCGCCGCCGTTATATGAAATAGGGCGCATTCTGATTTTTGAGCCTGGATCTAGGAATAGTCCTAGATTTGCTCTGTCGAATGGGGGAAAGAGGGTGCGCAGCCCGCCTGCGCCGGGCGGTTGCCTGTGCTGAGGGTGATGGTGTCTGCGGAGGGGGCGCGGGTCCCGCAGATCAGGAGGGGTGGTCGAGGGCGAAGGCCTGCAAGGGCAGCACCGGCCCTCGGCCCTGTGGATCAGGGGCGCTGGGACAGCAAATACTGCGCCATTTCGGCAAAGCCGTCGCCGCGCTCGGCCTGCGTGACATGGCGAGGCAGGTGCTTGAGCTGGGGCACGAAGCGCGCGATGTTGGCCACGCCCAGGCTGTGGGGCATGTGCTCGAACATCAGCTGGTCGTTGGTGGAGTCGCCGATGTAGATCCAGCGGTCCAGCGTGGCGTCGAGGTCGATGTCGAACAGGGTGCGCAGGATCCATCGCGCGCCTTCGAGCTTGTTGTGCGCGCCAAACCAGCCGTTGATGTGGATGGAGCTGACGGTGGCGTTCATGCCCGCCGCCTTCATGATGGCCACGCAGCGGTCAATGTCCTGCTGGGGCATCTGGGTGAATTCGCTATGGTCCACGGCAATGTCGCATTCGCGGCCCGCCGAGTCGGTGGCGCGCAGCGCGCCGGGCACGGTGGCCTCGATCTCGGCCAGCACCTGCTGCATGCGCGCGTAGTTGGCAGTGCGTGTGACCTCGTCCTGCTGGTAGAGCTTGTCCAGCCCGCCCTGCGCATTGCGCCGCAGTGCCACGGCGCCGTTCTCGGCCACGATGGCATCCACGGGCCAGGCCTGGGCAAACGGCTCGCTCCAGCCTACGGGGCGGCCGGTGATCGGTACCACGCGCAGCCCGGACTGCTTGAGCTGGGCAATGGCATCAACGACATGGGCCGGCACCACGCCTTCCGTGGTCAGGGTGTCGTCGATGTCGGTGAGGATGCCGAGCGGCGATGCGGGAGGTGTCCAGAGGGACAGCGGCTGGAGGGTTGTAGGCACGGTCGTCAAAATGCAAAAAGCCGCCCGGGGCGGCTTGTAAAAGGGCAGCGCTTGCGCGCACGGACCGTGCGCGCAAGGGCTCCATCCTACTGCCTGGCGAACTCGACGATGGCCTTGTAGAACTTGTCGGAGCCGTCCTTGGGGTTGTCTGGGGACAGCTCCATGCGGTTGACGCCGTGTTCGGCCGCGCCCTTGAAGCGCTGGTTGATCACCGAGAAGTAGTAGGGGCTGATGAAGGTGGCGCCTGCGTCATAGTGGGCCTTCAGCGCGGCCAGGTGCGTTCCGTCAAGTTTCCATTGCTGCGGATTGAACTCGGGCGCGCCGTAGCCGCTGCCGATCTGGTGCTGCTTCATGAAACCGCGCAGCCAGTCGCTGTTTGTGGCGCCGCCGTACATGTTCAGGCCCTGCTTCCAAGGTGCCTTGCCATCCAGGGTCTGGGTGGAGGCGAACAGCTGCGGATTCCACGAGGGGTTCACATCGGGAATGATTTGGTGGGAGTACAGCTTGGCTGCGGGCAGGCCCGCCTTGAGGGCGCGCTCATGGAAGGTCTTCAAAAAATTGAAGACTTGGGATTCTCGATAGTGGTTCCAGTCACGTGCCAGAGGGTTGTAGTAGACGTCCTGCAATGGGGGAGGCATGTCCAGCCATGAGCGAGCGCCCTTGCGCTCCAGCGCCGTAAAGGCTGGCATCCAACCAAGCCGCCGAGGCTCCAATCCGGGTGGTGGGCTGCTTTGATCCCGTGGCACCACCACGAAATCCACATCAGCCATTTTGTAGCGCCGCCCTTTGGATAGGACCACTACTTGGGCCACATGAGGACCGGGCTTCAGTTTGCTGAAGTCAATGTCGCGCCGAAAACCGGTGTTGGGGTTTGTGATTTCATCGACGGCACGGTAGACATCCAAGCGATTGAGGCTGCGGGCCATGGGTCCGACAAGCTTGCCATCCACATAAAGGTTGATTTTATCCACGATCTGTGCGGGATCCCAGAGCCATCCTGCAACAGGCAGGGTACCGTCGGCATATGCGTCGTAGTGCTCGCCGAAGGAGCCGAGTTTCTCTTTCCGAATATCCTTGGAGGGGGCTGGGATGACATCGAAGGACGCGTAGTCCAAGCCGGTCTGCGCCTTGAATCGTTGAATGTCCCTGTAGTGTGTGCGGAGCCATTGTCGGAAGCCTTCTATCGATTCCGGGCTGTAGTCCGTCACACGGATGTCCCTATAGGCGCCCATTCCATTCTCGAAGTCTGGAAACATATGGTGAAGTTCACCGGCCAACGTATAGGCCACGATGCGATTTTGCACGGGCAGAGGCAGTTCCTGGATTTTTTTTGCCACATGCTCAAGTGCCTTGAAGCGATAGTGGTTGACAGGAATTTCCGGATTTGTCGCAAGTGTATAGGGCAGGATGCTGTAGCCGAAGTAGTCCAACTGCAACGGCTTGCCATCACGCAACTGCATCAGATTCTTGGGAGTCTTGCGCAGGTCCTCTACGATGGGCCCTAATGAATCGAAATGGTCGGCCGCAAGATAAACAACGACGGGGCGTGGAATCTTTCGGATGACGTTCAGGAAACTGTCAACCTTGGAGTCGTCAATTTCCCAGCCCTTTCCCGTGCGGTGATATAGGTCGAGCAGTTGCAGGGTTGCCGTGTAGCCAATTTGAACAGAGCCTTTGGGGCCGCCCGGTTCCAGTGTATCGAGGAGACGCGTGACAGCCGTGGCACCATCCATGCCGCTTTTGCGGCAGAACGCATAGGCCTCTTTGAGGGTCCGGATCTTCTTGTCTGCAACGGCCTCATCGCACAAATATATGCCCTCGACGGTGGGCGCGATAATCAAGGGCTGATCGGATGGCCTTGCAGCAGTTCCTGCCTGTGAAAAATTGGCCGTGGCAAACATCACCAGTCCCACCAAGTTCAGCGCGGAAAGATGGAATGATTTTGGTGAAATACGGGTTGGGGTCATTTGGGAAGACGCAGGAATTGCAGAGGCTTGGGTTATGATAAAAAGCAGGGGCTCTTAAAAGATGCCCCTGGCCTCATTCATGATTTTCTGGATTATATTTTTCCAGCTTGTAGGGGAGTATCTGGGGAGAACTACTGTCGCGAGTTGGAGATTCGATAAAAGAGGAAGTTCCTGCTGTCAAGCGCCTTTGCGCGAGGAGAATCCGAACCAGGTGGAGACTTTTTTCTTGAATATCTGATAGAGCGGATATTCAACGAGGCGGTAGCAAAGCCAGGAAAATACCAGTGTGGCTAATATGCTTGCAAGAGCCCAGATGGTATTGGGAATTCGCACGGGTGATTTGAAATAGATGATGCTCATCGCAACGAGCACCATGATATGGCTGAGATATATGCTGTATGAGGCATCTCCCAGGGATTGCAGCAATTTCCACGGGGTGATGTTTTTTCGCTCAAACTCCATGGCGCAGGCCACAAGACAGCAGGAGAACCCGCCGAAAAGAACGGCTCTTTCTCCGGCGTGGAAAAATCCGGCCATCCCGCTGGCGTTCAAATTCCCATGAATTTGATAGAAGTATGCGGCAGCTAGAAAGGCAATGGCAGCAGTCGCCCAGATAGAGATATATTGCTGTGGCCGTCGACGGACGAATTCCGATAGCAGAAAGCCTGCGATGAACTCCACGACAAGCGGAGATGCGTAGAAGGGAATCAGCAGGCTCGCCTTGGCCTTCCCTTCATTTTGAGGGAGGTACATCCCGTTCTTGTACAGCCAGACATTGAAAATGATGATGCCAAGGCCACAGATCCCTAGGATCTTTGCCGCATAGCGTCTTTGCCAGAGGACAATCAAGGCAACGACGACATAGAAATACAACTCAAAACTCAGCGTCCAAGTAATGGGGAGAAGGTAGAGCATTAAATCCTGAGGCCACAGGAAGAAAGATCCCAACAGGCTTGTCTGAGGCTTGATATTTTGGAAATGCCATGCAGCGATGAGGTAAACAAAGAAAAATGGCCACCAGCCAATGTAGATTCGGCCAAATCGCTGCGTTAAAAAACGTGCGAATGAATGCCATCCAGGTTTTAGATTCCTCGTGGTTTCAGCCATTATCAGTCCGCTGATTACGAAGAATAAATCAACCCCAGCAAAACCCAGTCGAGTGACCGCTTCTGGCAATATTGTCAGTGTGAATGGCGTCACGGGTGGACTCATGTGGTGGAGTACCACCCAGAATGCGGCAAAGAATCGCAAAGTCTGCACGTTTTTTAACATTGGGGTTCCTCAAGAGGATAATCTATCTTTTCTGAAGTCTTTGAGTATGCATGCGTCCATTAGCAGCCCGCTAAGCGGCTCCTGAGGGGTGCTGCTAATATCGTGGTGCAGAAAGGCGATGAGGAACTGGATTCCAATGATGACAGGCAAGGCAGCGAGCATAACTGTTCCGCTGCTTGCCGGGAGATTGTCCAATAAACTGCTGATCCAATGAATTCCTCCGAAAATTATTCCGAAGGATAAAAAAAGAACGCCAAAGATGCTATATATGGTTCCGGCGTTGAAATCTCTTAGAAAATAATTGTAGAAATAGCGTTTTCCTATGCGGATGGCATGCTTTTTCAGGAATTCCGGGAGGATCTTGTTTATCTTGAGATTGGACTCCTCATCTGCATAGACTGCGTCCATGGGTATATCTTTGACGACAGCACGGATGGTGTTCAGCCGAAAGAGCATGTCGGTCTCGAAGAAGTAGCGTTTTTCCAGCTTGCTGATGGGTAGTTCTCGTAAGACGCTCGTGTGGATGGCTGTATATCCGTTGGACGGGTCCATGATGTTCCAGTATCCGCAGCTGATTTTGGTAATGAAGGAAAGTGCAGCATTCCCAAAAATGCGGATTTTTGGCATGGTTTGCACTGATTCAAGCCTGAAAAATCGATTGCCTTTTGTGTAGTCTGCTCTTCCTTGGATGATGGGGGTGACAAAAAGTGGAAGTAGTTTAGGATTCATCTGTCCATCGCCATCTATTTTGACTACGATATCCATTCCATCCTTGATCGCTTGACCATAAGCCGTGCTTACCGCTCCTCCCACGCCTTGGTTTTTTGTGTGGAAAAGTACCCTCACCCGAGGATCCTTGCAATTCTGCAGAATCCAGTTTCCACTGCCATCAGGGCAACAATCGTCTACGGCATATATTGTTGTTACGCAATCGGGTATTTTTTCTATCACCTCTATGACATGCTGTGTGACTTTGTAGCAAGGGATGGCAACTGAAATTTTCATGTGATCTGTTTTGTTAATTGGGTGCTTGGGATGCAATGGTTATCCCTGTTGCAATGAAGATGCCTCCGATAATAGTTTTAGGGTGCATTGGCTCGTTCAGAAATAGCCAGGCCAGACTGGGCACAATTATAAAGGCCAGTCCCATAATCGGATAAGCCAGATACAGAGGTGCACTTCTCAGAATCCACACCCAGGCCAGCGTGGTGACTCCGTAAAGCGCGAAAGCCGCAAGCAGCCAGCCATTGAGGGCAATATCCATCAGAGAGGGGGAAAGCGGAATAGCGGCTGCTGCCTTCTTGAAAAGCAGCTGCCCCAGCGAAATGCCGAGGACGCAAATAACAGCTAGACTGGTGAGAAAAGGTGTCATGTGTTGGAAGGTGTGTTGTCTTGGTAGGCGTGCTGCCCGGTGTTGCCAAGGCAAACATGACGGGCCGGGATGGCTGAGGAGCTTTCCTTGCGGCTCGGCTGCACTTAGGGCGCTGGTTGCAAAATGCTGCGGAAATCTGGATCGGCTGCGAGTGAGGTCCCATTGATGCGGATGTCAGACTAGTGCGAGGATTGATGGAGCAGGCAGTCGCCAGCTCGCCCGGTACGGTAGGCGTTGCTGATTATGCAGGTACGGCAGGCCGCGCGCGTGCAGTGTGCATGGCCTGTGGCGGCCGCGGCGGCCGCGGCGGCCGCGAGGTACAGCTAGTGGAAATGCCGTACTGCGTTGGCCGGCCCATGCATTAGGTGCCATCGACTGCGGCCTTTTCCCACGAGCTACTTTGCCGCAGTCGAGTAAATTAGCCATCTTTCTGGCGATGCCTCGCCGCAGTCGAGGGATGTTGCCTGTGCTGACTTCACAGATTGCCGTAATACTGATGTTTCGTTTCCTTTTTGCCCTCATTTTTCTCTTTGTGTCGGTGGGGGGGCACGCCCAGGCTCCGGAGAAGACACGAGTATCGGGTGCGTTGGAGCATTGGTCGCTCGATGAGCCCAGCAGCAAGCTGTCGCTTACAGGATGGGTGCTGGCAGGTCAGGACGGGACGGCTCCACCTGCGATGAAGCTTTCCATTTTGGGGACGGAATTCCAGGCGAAGGATGCGGCGTGGACTGCGAGGCCGGAGCTGTCGGCGGACAGCCCCTACACCGGTGGTCAGGTGGGCGTGGGCTTCGATTGGACGGTGACATTACCTGCGAAGCCTCCTGGCGGTGTGCATGTCATCCGGCTCGAGGTCGTCTACCCGGGGGGCCAGACATTCTTGCTGCAAAGCTCGTTGGGTGGCAGCCCCGAATTGATCGTCAAGAGGATAAAAAAAAGCCATTGGTGGGCGCTGGGGATCGTGCTGGTCGTCGTGCTGCTCATCCGTTTCGGCAGGCTTGAGCGCACAAGGCTGGCGCGCCGTCTGTCCCAGTGGACGCAGGAGCGAACGGGTTACCTGCTGATCGTCGGTGCCTTCGCCGTGCTGGTGACCGCTGGCATTACCGGCAGTTCGATGAATCTGCTTCTGGAGAGCCCGATAGGGCAAAGTCTGCTCAGCGCGAAGGGGAGCCAGGCGCGCCTGTTCGACCTGCGCGACATTCGTGGAGACGAGTGGGGCGTGCTTATGCCGAACGTGCTGGCTCAGGTCAATCATGAGCCGCAGTTTCCGGTCGTGAATACCAATATCGGTTTGAGTGGGCAGAACATGGGTGTGATCGGCATGACGGGTGTTCCGATCGCTAATTGGGCCGCTTTGGCCAAGCCTGCGACCTGGGGATATTTCCTGCTGCCGTTGCGCCAGGCCATGAGCTGGCAATGGCAGCTCCCGTTCTGGGGTGGCCTGCTTTCGGTCTGGCTGCTGCTCAACCTGCTGCGGCCTGACAGGCGCGGGCTCAATCTGGCTTTGTCGTTCGCTTTCTGCGTGGCCCCCTACGCTGCCGCCTGGTCCAACTGGCCCCTGTACGCCACGATGTTCCCGGCACTGGGTTTTGTGCTCGCATGCAAGCTGATGCAGACCACACGTCGCGGGCATGCGCTATTGCTAGGCCTCGGTCTTGGCTGGCTGATGGCGTGCTGGTTCCTAGTGCTGTATCCCACCTGGCTCATCATCGTTGGCAGTTTGCTGCTGTTCGTCGGTGTGGGCTGGTGCCTAGACAATCGTGATCGGCTGCATTGGGGCATGCCGCAGGTGCTAGGCGCCGTGGCGGCGGGGGTGGTTGCCGCGGCCCTGCTAGGCAGCTGGTGGATGGATACGCACGACGCCGTTGCATTGATGCGGGCAACCGAATATCCCGGCAAGCGAGGCGCGCTGCCCGGGGGGGATCTGGACTGGCTGTGGCATCTGCGTGGATACAACAACGCGGATATCGTGACACATGCTTCTGGAGCGCATACCGACCAGTCTTCCGCCAGTTCCTATTTCCTGTTGCCCTTGATGTTGCTTGTGCTTTGCGTTAGCCATCTGGTGCAGCGGCGAGAGCGGCGTTGGGCTGTCGCAGCATGCACGGCCTTCATTGCCTGCTACTGGATCTACGGCTTTGTCGGCGTGCCGATCTGGCTGGCCAAATACACACTTTGGGGAAATATGCCCACGTTCCGCATGGATGTGGGTATGGGGCTGGTGAGCGTCGTTTTGATTACATTGGCGGCCGAGAAGGGGGTGCTGGCCGATAAGCCAGCGCCCGGTTGGTGGACGAGCTGCCTTGTGCCGGCACTGGCTGCTCTCGGCAGCGCAGTGGTGATTGCATGGATGCTCTATCGCACACCACTGTTTTTCATGCCGGAGGGCAGTTGGGTCTATACATCGGCCATGGTCATTGTCGGAACGATGATGTGCTGGTGGATGCTGAGGGGCAAAGTGGGCGCCGCCGTTGCCATGTTGATCGCCGTGCATCTGCTTGCAACACTGACTTTCAATCCTGTGATGCGGGCGCCCAAGAGCGTGAGCCTAGCAGAAGGGAGTATCCCCTATGTCATCAACTCAGAGGGCAGACACTTGAGGACCATTTTGCTCAATGGCGACGGCATAGGGCCGCACATGCTCGCTGCAGCAGGATTTCCAATTTCCAATGGTGTGTTGTACTACCCGCACAAGGAGCTGTGGTCCAGAATGGGGTTGCCCGAAAAAGAATGGCCCGTGGTTAATCGCTATCAGCATCTTGGTTTCTACACGGACGCCAGTGTTGAAAATGTCTCAGGTTACCGTGCGTCTGCAGCATCGGTCGACTATGTACGCGTCGATATCCATCCACAACGGTTTGACTTCTCCAAGACAGGTGCTCAGCGCGTGGTTGTGGAAGCTGCACAGGCGAACGATCTGCGTTCCAATGCCTCGTTGACATGGATGGGCGAGTACAGGCGCCTGCACTGGTTTGCCATCAAAAAAGAGGGGCGATAGAAATCTTTACGGATTTGCCGAGCAAGGCTCTTGGGTCCGATGCATCAGGAGATCCTGCTGCACCAAGCCCTTCCCTTGCCTTCAAAGATCGTGAATTTCTGGGCGCAGGTCGGGGCTTTTGCTCGAACCGAATTCGGACTTTGCCCGGCTACTGGCCTGTGCCCCTGAATCGGGGGCTGGCCTTCAGGGGAGCTTGATGGCCTGGTAGGCCGCCATGCAGTTCATGGGGATTGCTGTCTTAGCCACGCTGCAACGCCAACCCCGCATGCTCGCGCAGCGGATGGAAATGGATCTTCGGAAACCGCTCCTGCGCCAATCGCACGTCATAGGGTGACGTGCACAGATAGGCCAGCGTGTCGGCCGCATCGCGCGCCATGCGCAGCGGGTAGGCGTTCTCGAATTCGCGCAGTTCGCCCGGCGTGTCGGCCGTGATCCAGCGGGCGGCCGTGTACTGGCAGCCTTCCAGACGGATGTCGCAGTCGTATTCGGTGTTCAGGCGGTGCTGCACCACTTCGAACTGCAGCTGGCCCACGGCGCCCAGCAGCATGTTGCCGCCGGCTTCGGGTTTGAAGACCTGGATGGCGCCTTCCTCGCCCAGCTGCATCAGGCCCTGCTGCAGCTGTTTGGTGCGCAGCGGGTTCTTGAGCACCACGGTCATGAACATTTCAGGGGCGAAGAAGGGCAGGCCCGTGAATTGCAGGCTCGCGCCGTCGGTGATGGTGTCGCCCAACTGCACGCCACCATGCGTGGTGAAGCCGATGATGTCGCCCGCATAGGCTTCTTCGACGGCTTCGCGGCGCTGGCTCATGAAGGTCACGACCGAGGTGGGGCGCAGTTCCTTGGCGGTGCGCTGCACCTTCATCTTCATGCCGGGCGTGTACTTGCCCGAGGCCACGCGCACGAAGGCGATGCGGTCGCGGTGGTTGGCATCCATGTTGGCCTGGACCTTGAAGACCACGCCGGAGAAGCCTTCGTCCTCGGGGTGGATGATCTTTTCCACAGGCTGCTTGTTGACCAGCAGCGAGCTTTTGCGGGGGCCGGGCGGGGGCGACATGTCGACCACGGCATCCAGCACTTCCATGACACCGAAGTTGTTCACGCCCGAGCCGAAGAAGACCGGCGTGAGCTTGCCGGCCAGGAAGGCCTCGTGGTTCCAGGGGGCCGAGGCGCCCTGGGCCAGTTCCATGCTTTCCAGCGCGTCGTCAAAGGCCTGCCCGAAGCGCGCGCGCAGCTTGTCGGCCTCTGCCAGGGGGATGGCCTCGAAGTCCTGGGGGCGGCGTTCGCTGCCGGGCTGGAACACCGTCATGGTCTGGGTGAGCAGGTTGATGATGCCGCCGAACTGCTTGCCCTGGCCCACGGGCCAGGTGACGGGGCAGCAGGGCATGCCCAGCTCGCGCTCGACTTCGTCAAGAATGTCCAGCGGATCGCGCACTTCGCGGTCCATCTTGTTGACGAAAGTGATGATGGGGGTGTCGCGCTGGCGGCAGACCTCGATCAGGCGGCGGGTCTGCGATTCCACGCCGTTGGCGGCGTCGATCACCATCAGCGCCGAGTCCACGGCCGTGAGCACGCGGTAGGTGTCTTCCGAGAAGTCCTTGTGGCCCGGGGTGTCGAGCAGATTGACCACATGGTCGCGGTAGCTCATCTGCATGACCGAGCTGGCCACCGAGATGCCGCGCTGCTTTTCGATTTCCATCCAGTCGGAGGTGGCGTGGCGGCTGGCCTTGCGGCCCTTGACGGCGCCCGCGATCTGGATCGCGCCCGAGAACAGCAGCAGCTTCTCGGTCAGCGTGGTCTTGCCCGCGTCGGGGTGGGAAATGATGGCAAAAGTCCGGCGGCGCCGGGTTTCAGAGGCGTATGACACAGTATTGAAAGCGCAGAGGCAGGGCGGTGCCTGCCAGGAAAGGGAGACGTAATGTCTGTCGCGGGCGGCCATTGGGGCATGGAGCCAAGCGAGGCCGCAAATGGCCGCCATTCTACTTTCGCACCGGGAATATCGGCGAACAGGGATGTAAGTCGTGTCCCTGGTTTCTTGATGCCGTCTTGATACGGCACGTCGCAATCTCAATCCGCTTTTGACAGCCCCGGCCCTAGAGTTTTCCCCATCGCAACAACAGGTGCCGCCATGCGGCGCCGATGCGGGAGAAATCCCTATGACCTTGACCGAAATCACCGGATGGCTGGGCGCCCTGGGCGCCCTGGCTGTGTTTGTCTACCTCGGATACGCATTGCTGCGGCCCGAACAGTTCTGAGGTGGCGCAGATGCAAGACCTGATCTTTATCGCCCTGAGCCTGGGCTGCTTCGGGGGCCTGCTGGCCTTCGTGGCGGCGCTGGGCCGGATTTGACTGCCTGAAAGGAGACCTCCATGTGGTTGACCTGGATGGAATATGCACTGGTGCTGCTGCTGATGACGGCGCTGGCCGTGCCCATGGGGCAGTGGCTGGCACGCTGCTTCACGAGTGAGCACCATGCCTGGATCGAGCGGCTGAGCTTTCGCGCCCTGGGCGTGAACCCGGCCGAGCGCATGGGCTGGCAGCGCTACGGGCTGGCGCTGCTGCTGTCCAACGGCGCCATGCTGCTGCTGGGCTATGCGCTGCTGCGCCTGCAGGGCTGGATGCCGCTCAATGCGCTGAGCAATGCGGCGCAGACACCGGACCTGGCCTTCAACACGGCCGTGTCCTTTGTGACCAATACCAACTGGCAGGCGTATTCGGGCGAGAGCAGCCTGTCCAACGCCACGCAGATGGTGGCCATCACCTTCATGATGTTCGCTGGCGCGACCACGGGCGTGGTCGCCGCGGCGGGTGTCATCCGCGGCCTGGCGCGCTCCAGTGCCTCGGACCTGGGCAACTACTGGGTGGACTATGTGCGCATGCTCTGGCGCGTGATGCTGCCGCTGAGCTTTGTGGTGGCCCTGGTCTATGTGTGGCAGGGTGTGCCTCAGACGCTGGATGGCCAGGTCTGGGCGACGACGCTGGAGGGCGCTCGCCAGCAGATTCTTCTCGGCCCCGTGGCCAGCCTGGAGAGCATCAAGCACATCGGCACCAACGGTGGCGGCTTCTTCGGCATGAATGCTGCCCATCCGTTCGAGAACCCCACGCCGCTGACCAACGCATTCCACATCCTGGGCATGCTGCTGATCCCGTCGGCGCTGACCTATGCGCTCGGCTCCATGCTGCTGCGCCGTCGCCAGGGCTGGGTGCTGTTCGGCGCCTGCCTGGTGATGTTCGTGGGCTTTCTGGCGCTGGTGTTCACGGCTGAGCAGGCCGGCAATCCGCTGCTCACGGCCGCAGGTGCCGACCAGCAGATCAGCGCCACCCAGCCGGGCGGCAACATGGAGGGCAAGGAGCTGCGCTTCGGCATCGCCGATACGGCGCTGTTCGTGACCACGACCACGGCCGCGACCACGGGCTCGGTCAATGCCATGCATGACTCGCTGACGCCCCTGGGCGGGCTGGTGCCGCTGGCGCAGATGATGCTCAACTGTGTGTTCGGCGGCGACGGCGTGGGCCTGATCAACCTGCTGCAGTACGCCATCCTCACGGTCTTCCTGGCCGGCATGATGATCGGCCGCACGCCCGAGTTCCTGGGCAAGAAGATCGAGGCGCGCGAGATCAAGCTGGTGATGCTGGCCGTGATGGCGCACCCGATCTCCATCCTGGGCTTCACGGCGTTGGCTGCGGTCTGGCCCGACACCATGGCCAGTCTGACCAACCGGGGGCCGCACGGCTTCTCGGAGGTGCTCTATGCCTATGCCTCGGGCACGGCCAACAACGGTTCGGCCTTTGCGGGCCTGAATGCGAACACGCCGTTCTTCAACACCACCATCGGCCTGGCCATGCTGGCTGGCCGCTATCTGACACTGCTGCCCATGCTGGCCCTGGCCGGCAGCCTGGCGGCCAAGCCCACCGTGCCTGCGGGGCCGGGCACCTTCCCGACGGCCACGCCGCTGTTCATGGGCTTGCTGGTCTTCGTGGTGGTGGTGGTCGGTGGACTGACCTTCCTGCCTTCGCTGGCCCTGGGCCCTGTGGTCGAGCAACTGCAGATGCTGTCAGGACAGGTCTATCCCTGAGCACCCCTGAGCCCGTTTTTTTCTGGCCGCCTGCTGTGCCTGACACAGCAGCGCGGCGGAGGTTTCCGAAATGCAAGTTCAAACACACACTTCCGGCCCGTTGCCGGTGCTGCGCACCGATGCGCAGGTTCCATCCCAGACCGATGCCGGGGGGCTGCGCTCGCTGTTCGGCCCCAGCCTGCGGTCGGCGCTGTTCGTCGCCGTGGTCACGGGCCTGGCGTATCCGCTGGTCACCACGCTCGTGGCCCAGGCCGCGTTTCCCAAGGCCGCCAATGGCAGCCTGATCACGCGCCAGGGCTCGGTCGTGGGCTCGGCCCTGATCGGGCAGGAGTTCGCTTCGCCCCGTTATTTCCAGGGTCGGCCCAGCGCCACCACGGCGCCGGATCCCGACAAGGCCGATGCCACGGTGGCCGCGCCCTACAACGCCGCGCTGTCGGCCGCCACCAACCAGGGGTCGACCCACGCGGCGCTCAAGGAGTCCGTGGCGGCGCGCGTGGCGGCCTACCGCGAACTCAATGGTCTGGCGGCAGATGCCGCTGTGCCTGTGGATGCCGTGACGGCCTCGGCCTCCGGCCTGGATCCGCACATCTCTGTGGCCAATGCCGAGCTGCAGCTGCCGCGCGTGGCACGCGAGCGCCAGCTGCCTGTGGCCAAGGTCCAGGAACTGCTGCGCCAGCAGATGCAGCCGCGCGTTCTGGGCCTGCTGGGTGAGCCGCGCGTGAACGTGCTGCAGTTGAATCTGGCGCTGGACGATCTCTCGGCCGCGACGCTGCAGCCTGCGGCAGCCAATGCCGCCAAGGAGTAAGCCATGTCGCGCAAAACTGCTTTGTCCCTGTTCGATCCTTCGCTGGTGCGCCAGGCGCTGGGTGACTCCATCCGCAAGCTGGCACCGAGCGCGCAATGGCGCAACCCGGTGATGTTCGTGGTCTATCTGGGCGCCATCTTCACCAGCCTGCTCTGGGCCCAGGCCCTGGCGGGCGAGGGCGAGGCGCCTGCGGGCTTCATCCTGGCCATTGCGCTGTGGCTGTGGTTCACCGTGCTGTTCGCCAATTTTGCGGAGGCGCTGGCCGAGGGGCGCAGCCGCGCCCAGGCCGCGAGCCTGCGCAGCATGAAGCGCAGCACGGTCGCCAAGAAGCTGGAGCAGGCAAGCTACCAAAGCCGCTGGCATCCCGTGGGTGCGGAAGAACTGCGCTCGGGCATGTGGGTGCTGGTCGAGGCCGGCGACACCATACCGCTGGACGGCACGGTGATCGAGGGCGTGGCCTCGGTGGACGAGAGCGCCATCACCGGCGAATCGGCCCCCGTGATCCGCGAGGCCGGCGGCGACTTCTCTTCGGTCACCGGCGGCACGCGCGTGCTGTCGGACTGGCTGGTGGTGCAGATCACCGTGAACCCCGGCGAGTCCTTCCTGGACCGCATGATCTCCATGGTGGAGTCGGCCCGCCGCCACAAGACGCCCAACGAACTGGCGCTGACCATCTTGCTGGTCGGGCTGACGCTGCTGTTCCTGCTGGTCATCGTCACGCTGCGGCCCTATTCGGCCTTTGCGGTGGAGCTGACGGGCAGCGGGCAGGTCGTGGGACTGACGGTGCTGATCGCCCTGCTGGTGTGCCTGATCCCGACCACCATCGGCGGCCTGCTGTCGGCCATTGGCGTGGCAGGCATGAGCCGCATGATGCAGGCCAACGTGATCGCCACTTCGGGCCGCGCCGTGGAGGCGGCCGGCGACGTGGACGTGCTGCTGCTGGACAAGACCGGCACCATCACGCTGGGCAACCGCCAGGCCAGCGAATTCCTGCCCGCGCCCGGAGTGACGGCCGCGCAGCTGGTCGATGCGGCGCAGCTGGCATCACTGGCCGACGAGACACCCGAGGGCCGCAGCGTGGTCGTGCTGGCCAAGGAAATGCATGGCCTGCGCGAGCGTGACCTGGCAACCCTGCATGCCGTCTTCGTTCCCTTCACGGCCCAGACGCGCATGAGCGGCGTGGACATGCCGCAGCCCGACGGCGGCACGCGCAGCCTGCGCAAGGGCGCGGCCGACGCCGTGCGCCGCCACGTCGAAGCCATGGGCGGCAAGTTCCCGCCCGCCATGCTCAAGGTGGTGGAGGATGTCTCGCGGCGCGGCAGCACGCCGCTGGTGGTGGCCGATGGCGCCCGCGTGCTGGGCGTGATCGAGCTCAAGGACGTGGTCAAGCACGGCATACGCGAACGCTTTGCCGAGCTGCGCCGCATGGGCATCAAGACCGTGATGATCACGGGCGACAATCCGCTCACGGCCGCCGCCATTGCGGCCGAGGCCGGCGTGGACGACTACCTTGCCGAAGCCACGCCCGAGGACAAGCTGCGCCTGATCCGCGAACACCAGGCCGCCGGCCGGCTGGTGGCCATGACCGGCGACGGCACCAATGACGCACCCGCACTGGCCCAGGCCGACGTGGCCGTGGCCATGAACAGCGGCACCCAGGCGGCCAAGGAAGCCGGCAACATGGTGGACCTGGACAGCAACCCGACCAAGCTCATCGAGGTCGTGGAGACCGGCAAGCAGATGCTGATGACGCGCGGTGCGCTGACCACCTTCAGCGTGGCCAACGACGTGGCCAAGTACTTCGCCATCATCCCGGCCGCCTTCGTGGGCACGTATCCGCAGCTGTCGGCGCTCAATGTCATGGGACTGGCCAGCCCGGGCTCGGCCATCCTGAGCGCCGTGATCTTCAACGCGCTGATCATCATCGTCCTGATACCGCTGGCCTTGCGTGGCGTGCCCTACCACGCCATCGGCGCCTCGGCCCTGCTGCGGCGCAACCTGCTGGTCTACGGGCTGGGGGGCCTGGTCGTCCCCTTCATCGGCATCAAGCTGATCGACATGCTGCTGGTGGCTTTCGGTCTGGCCTGATCTTTGGCGGCAAGCCTGCCCGTCCGGGCAGGCACCGCCTTGCTTTCTCTGTACAAAAACCAAGATGAAATCCGTTTCTTCCATGACGGCCGCTTGTGCCGTCCCCCGCTTCTTCCCCCGTGCCTCGCTGGCTGCACTGCTGTCGCTGGCGGCTGCGTCCTGCCATGCCCAGGCCGAAACCTCTCCCGTCAACACTGCCAGTGCCGATGCCCAGCCATCGCCCGCACCCGCCTACGCGCTCACCGGCAGCGTGGCGCTGCTCAGCGACTACCGTTTCCGTGGCATCTCGCAAAGCTGGATGGGGCCGGCGCTGCAGGGCGGGCTGGAGCTGTCGCTGCCGCGTGGCGCCTACCTGGGCGTGTCCGGCTCCAGCGTGTCGCGCCACAGCTATCTGGACGGCCGCGCGCTGGAGCTTGACCTGTACGGCGGCTGGCGCACCGAGCTGCTGCCGGGCTGGACGGGCGACATCGGCCTGCTGCACTACAACTACCCCGGCGCGCGCGTGCCCCGCGGGGATGGCAGCGGCGGCGTGCGCTACGACACCACCGAGGCCTATCTGGGCGTCACCCACGGCGGCTTCAGCGCCAAATGGTCGCTGGCGCTGACGCCTTACTTCGGCCTGCGCGACAGCACGGCGGCCACGGCCTTTGCCGAGGCACTTCCCGGCAGCGGCAGCTCACGCGGCAGCAGCTATCTGGACCTGAACTACCAGCATCCGCTGGGCGACTGGGCGGTGCTGGGCCTGCATGCCGGCCACACGCAGGTGCGCAACTACAGCGAACTGTCGTACGCCGACTGGCGCGTCTCGCTGGCCCGCAGCTGGGGGCCATGGACGGCCACGCTGGCCTGGGCCGGCACCTCGGCCGACACGCGCTACTACCGCGCGGCCAATGCGGCAGGCCAGATGCAAAGCCTGGGCCGCAGCGGCTGGGTGCTGTCGCTGTCGGCGGCGTTCTAGTGTGGGAGCACGCTCTGGTGCTAGGCTGAGAACCATGCCCATTTCGTCCTCTGCCGAGCCGGCGCCGCCCGGTCTGCCGCGTCCCGATCCCGACGCCCTGGTCGCGCGCCTGCGCCATGAGCGGGCGCAGGAGGGGCGGGGCAAGCTGCGCATCTACTTCGGATCGAATGCAGGCGTGGGCAAGACCTACGCCATGCTGGCCGCCGCCCAGCGCGAACGCCAGGGGGGCCGCGAGGTTCTGGTGGGACTCGTGGAAACCCATGGCCGCAAGGAAACGGCGCAGCAGCTGCATGGCCTGGAGCAACTGCCGCTGCGCGAGCTGCCGCACCAGGGACGGACGCTGCGCGAGTTCGACCTGGATGCGGCGCTCGCGCGGCGTCCGCGCGTGCTGCTGCTCGATGAACTGGCGCACAGCAATGCGCCAGGCTCACGCCATCCCAAGCGCTGGCAGGACGTGCAGGAGCTGCTGGACGCAGGCATCGATGTCTGGACCACGATCAACGTGCAGCACCTGGAAAGCCTGAACGACGTGGTGGGCGGCATCGTCGGCATCACGGTGCGCGAGACCGTGCCCGACCAGATCTTCGACGATGCCGACGAGGTCATCGTCGTCGACATCTCGCCCGACGAGCTGCTGCGCCGCTTGAAGGACGGCAAGGTCTACATGATGGAGCAGGCCGAGCGGGCCTCGCGCAACTTCTTCAGGCGCGGCAACCTGCTGGCGCTGCGCGAGCTGGCACTGCGCCGCACGGCCGACCGCGTGGACGAGGACATGCGCGACTACCGGCGCGAGCGCTCCATAGGCACGGTCTGGCCTGCGCGTGAGCGCCTGCTGGTGGCCGTGGCAGGTCATGCGGGCGACGACGCCCTGGTGCGCCAGGTGGCGCGCATGGCACGCCGGCTGGATGCTGGCTGGATGGTGGTGTACGTGGACGCGCCCCAGCGCCAGCACCGCCCACGCAGCGTGCAGGCCGCCGTGCTCAAGACCCTGGCCCTGGCCGCACGCCTGGGGGCCGAGACGGCCACGCTGCCGGGCGCCGATGTGGCCGAGGCCCTGGTTGCCTTCGCGCGCGAGCGCAACGCCAGCCGCCTGGTGCTGGCCCAGCCGCCGCGCCCGGCATGGTCGCCCTGGCGCTGGTGGGGCCGCAGCCTGCCCGACCGCATCGTCCAGCTGCATCCCGACATCGACGTGCTGGTGCTCTCCGGGGGCTCCAGCGCGGCCCGGACCGAGGCCGCGCCTGCCGCACCGCTGCGGCGCAGGCCGCTGCCCTGGAAGGGCTATGCCGGCGTGACCCTGGCCTGCTTGACCGCCACGGTGCTGGCCGAGCAGCTGCTGCGCATCTTCGACCCGGCCAACGTGGTGATGCTGTTCCTGCTCATCGTCGTGCTGTCTTCGTTGCGCTGGGGGCGTGGCCCGGGCGCCTGGGCGGCGCTGCTGTCGGTACTGTGCTTCGACTTTTTCTTCGTGCCCCCGCGCGGATCCTTCCATGTCAACGACACGCAGTACCTGTTCACCTTCGTGCTGATGCTGGGCGTGGCCCTGGTCTGCGGCCAGCTCATGGCGCGGCTGCGCCACGAGGCGCGCGTGGCGGCCGAGCGCGAGCGGCGCGCGGGCGCCCTGGCGCGGCTGGCGCGCGACCTTTCGGGCGCGCTCACGCAGGAGCAGGTGGTGGAGATTGCGCTGAGCACGGTCTCGGGCGTGTTCGACGCCCAGGCCGGGCTGCTGTTGCCCGATGCCGACGAGCGCCTGCGCCCCGCCGGCGGCGGCTCCTGCCCCATGGACGACAGCATTGCGCGCTGGGCCATGGACCACGGTCAGCAGGCCGGCCAGGGCACGGACACGTTGCCGGCCGCGCCGGCCCGCTACGTGCCGCTGGCGGCGCCCGTGCGCATGCGGGGCGTACTGGTGCTGCAACTGCGTGCGCCCCAGCGCCTGGAGGTGCCCGAGGAGCAGCGCCTGCTGGAGGCCTGTGCCAGCCAGGTGGCGCTGGCGCTGGAGCGTCAGCACTTCGTGGCCGTGGCCCAGCAGACCCAGATCGCCATGGAGGGCGAGCGCATGCGCAACACCTTGCTGTCGGCCGTCTCGCACGACCTGCGCACGCCGCTGACCACCATCCTGGGCGCGGCCGAGGCCGCGCAGCGCCATGTGCCGCCGGGCGGCGCAGCCGACATGCTGGAGCAGGTCCGCATCCAGGCCCAGGCCATGCAGCGACTGGTGGAGAACCTGCTGGACATGGCGCGCCTGCAGCAAGGCGGCGTGCACCTGCAGCGCGAATGGCTGCCGCTGGATGAAGTGGTCGGCAGCGCGCTGCGCCAGATGCGCGCGCGCCTGCACGAGCATCCCGTGAGCACCGACGTGCCCGCCAGCCTGCCGCTGCTGCAGCTCGATGCCGTGCTCATGGAGCGCGTGCTGGTCAACCTGCTGGACAACGCCGCCAAGTACACGCCGGCCGGCACGCCGCTGACCATCCACGCACGCGAACAGGACGGCGAGGTGCTTGTGGCCGTGCAGGATGGCGGGCCCGGCCTGCCGCCACACCTGCCCGTGGAGACGCTGTTCGAGCCCTTCACGCGCGGCACGGCCGAGTCCACCGTCTCGGGCATAGGCCTGGGGTTGGCGCTGGTGCGCAGCATTGTCGAGGCCCATGGCGGGCGCATCGAGGCCGCTGCCGCGCGCCCAGGCCCCGGCACCGTGTTCACGCTGCGCTTTCCGGTGCCGGAGCAGCCATTGCTCGATTAGAGTCTTGCGCCATGAGCACGCCCACCAACCGCATCCTGATGATCGAGGACGACCCCGGCATCCGCCGCTTCGTGCGCCTGGTGCTGGAGGACGAGGGCTGGCAGGTCTTCGAGGCCGACAGCGCGCGCCGGGGCCTGATCGAGGCGGCGAGCCGCCAGCCCGATCTGGTCATCCTCGACCTGGGCCTGCCGGATGCCGACGGCAAGCAGGTTCTCACCGAGCTGCGCGGATGGTCCTCCGTGCCCGTGCTTGTGCTTTCCGCGCGCGAGCGCGAGGACGAGAAGGTGGCCGCCCTGGACGCCGGCGCAGACGATTACCTGGTCAAGCCTTTCGGTGTGCCCGAGCTGCTGGCCCGGCTGCGCGTGATGCTGCGCCGCCGCCAGCAACTGGGGGCCGCAGGCGGCGCAGTTGCATCCAGTCAGGTGCACTTCGGCCAGGTGCAGGTGGACCTGGCCACGCACGAGGTGCGGCGTGCGGGCCAGCCGGTGCACCTCACGCCCATCGAATTCCGCCTGCTGGCGGCGCTGATCGCCGCCCAGGGCCGTGTGATGACCCACCGCCAGCTGCTGCTGCAGGTCTGGGGACCCGAATACCTGGGCCGTGCCCATTACCTGCGCGTGCACATGGCCAATCTGCGCCAGAAGATCGAGGACGAGCCGGCCCAGCCGCGCCACCTGGTGACCGAGCTGCAGGTGGGCTACCGGCTTGTGGGGCTGGGCGGTGAGGCATCCCCGGGATCGGTATAATCAGCGCCTCTCCGAGGAGCGTTGCAGCAGGCCCATTCACCAGATGCGGTCTGCGAGGCTCGGAGTCATACCTGCAACGACGCTCGCCCACGCTTTCTGTGCGGTGAGCTTTTTTTCGTCTCCCGCAGAACGTGGTTTTTCATTCATCTTTTGGAGAAAACCATGAACGCTGCTGTTCGTCCCGTTTCCGCCGACACGGCCATCGCTGACATTTCCCTCGCCGCCTGGGGCCGCAAGGAAATCCTGATCGCCGAAACCGAAATGCCCGGCCTGATGGCCACGCGCGAGGAATTCGCCGCGGCACAGCCGCTCAAGGGCGCGCGCATCGCCGGCTCGCTGCACATGACCATCCAGACGGCCGTGCTGATCGAGACGCTCAAGGCCCTGGGCGCCGACGTGCGCTGGGCCTCGTGCAACATTTTCTCGACGCAGGACCATGCCGCCGCCGCCATCGCCGCCACGGGCACGCCCGTGTTCGCCATCAAGGGTGAATCGCTGGCCGACTACTGGGACTACACCCACCGCATCTTTGAATTCGGCGCCGCCGGTACCGAAGGCGAAGGCCCCAACATGATCCTGGACGACGGCGGCGATGCCACCATGCTGCTGCACCTGGGCATGCGCGCCGAAAAGGACCTGTCCGTGCTGGACAACCCCGCCTCCGAGGAAGAGAAGATCGCCTTCGCCGCCATCCGCGCCAAGCTGGCCCAGGACCCCACCTGGTACACGCGCAAGAGCGCCCACATCATCGGCGTGACCGAAGAGACCACCACCGGCGTGCACCGCCTCAACGAGATGTCGGCCAAGGGCACGCTGAAGTTCCGCGCCATCAACGTCAACGACTCCGTCACCAAGAGCAAGTTCGACAACCTCTACGGCTGCCGCGAATCGCTGGTGGACGGCATCAAGCGCGCCACCGACGTGATGATCGCCGGCAAGGTCGCCGTGGTGGCCGGCTACGGCGACGTGGGCAAGGGCTGCGCCCAGGCGCTGCGCGCGCTGTCGGCCCAGGTCTGGGTCACCGAGATCGATCCCATCAACGCCCTGCAGGCCGCCATGGAAGGCTACAAGGTCGTGACCATGGAGTGGGCGGCAGACAAGGCCGACATCTTCGTGACCACCACCGGCAACCGCGACATCATCCGCCACGAGCACATGGTGGCCATGAAGAACGAAGCCATCGTCTGCAACATCGGCCACTTCGACAACGAGATCGACGTCGCCTCCATCGAGCAGTACCAGTGGGAAGAGATCAAGCCCCAGGTGGACCACATCACCTTCCCTGACGGCAAGAAGATCATCCTGCTGGCCAAGGGCCGCCTGGTGAACCTGGGCTGCGCCACCGGCCACCCCAGCTTCGTGATGAGCGCCTCGTTCGCCAACCAGACCATCGCCCAGATCGAGCTGTTCACCAAGCCCGATGCCTACGAGGTCGGCAAGGTCTACGTGCTGCCCAAGATCCTGGACGAGAAGGTTGCCCGCCTGCACCTGAAGAAGGTCGGCGCCATGCTGACCGAGCTGACGGACGGCCAGGCTGCCTATATCGGCGTGAGCAAGCAGGGTCCCTACAAGCCCGAAACTTATCGCTACTAAGCACCCCCTGAGGCGCTGACGCGCCTTCCCCCTCTCTACCCGCTTCGCGGGGGAGGGGGACGACGCCCTCGCTGCGGGGCGGCCCTTGCTTGGCGTCCCTGAGTTGGGTCGCGCCGGTTTCGGGCATTAGTCAACTGAGATTTCCTGGAGCGACGCTATGCGCGCAGATGTATTTTTGGTGGAAGCCGGCCATGCGGCCACGCGCTCGCAGGCGCAGCGGCTGATTGCGGGTGGCGTGCAGTGGCGCATGACGCCGTTGACGCCGTGGAAGAAGGTCGCCAAGAACGGTGACGAGATTCCCGCAGGTGCCGAGCTGCAGTTGCTGGACGGGGCCGAGGCCCGGTTCATCTCGCGCGGCGGGCTGAAGCTGGAAGGCGCGCTGGCGGCCACCAAGCTGTCGGTGGACGGCCTGCGCTGCCTGGACGTGGGTCAGAGCACGGGCGGTTTCACCGACTGCCTGCTGCAGGCAGGCGCCGCCCAGGTCATCGGCGTGGACGTGGGCCATGGCCAGCTGCATGACCGGCTGCGCTCGGATGCGCGCGTGATCTGCGTCGAAGGCGTCAATGCCCGCGCGGTGACGGCCGAGGGCCTGCAGGAGGCCTGCGAGGAAGTGCTGTCCGAACGCTGGGAAGAAGATCCCGACGACAACGACACCCAGCCCGTGGCGCCCTATGCCTGGATGCGCAACGGCGGCGTGGTCGACGAGGACTACGACGACAGCGACGACGCCAAGGAAAACGAGATCGAGGCCTTCAAGGCCGAGCGCGCGGCCAAGGGCAAGGCGCGCGATGAGGGCACGGTGGCCACGCAGCGCCGCCGCCGCGCCGAGTTTGCCGACGTGGACATCACGCCGCAGTTCGACTTCGTCACGGGCGATCTGTCCTTCATCTCTCTGACCCTGGTGCTGCCGGCCGTCACGCGCCTGCTCAAGCCGCATGGCCAGCTGCTGATGCTGGTCAAGCCGCAGTTCGAGCTGCAGCCGGGCCAGGTCGGCAAGGGCGGCATCGTGCGCGATGCGGCCCTGTTCACCGAGGTGGAGCAGCGCATCCGCACCTGCCTGGGCGAGCTGGGCCTGGAGGTCAAGGGCTGGATGGAGTCGGCCATCGAAGGCGGCGACGGCAACCGCGAATTCTTCGTGCATGCCCAGCAGGCGGCCGTGGTGAAGGAGCCAGAGCAGCCTGAAACGCAGGACGACGACGAGCCCCGCTCGGCCGTGAAGGCAGCTCCTAAGCCGGCCGCGCCTAAGCCGGCCGCGCCTAAGCGCGTGTCCCGCACCGTGCTGCGCGAGCAGCGCAACGAGCGTGTGATCGACACCAGTACCGAGTTCGGCGTGCCCGGTCCGGGCCGCGCCAAGCTGCGCAAACGCAACGAATGAAACACTGAGCAGCGAGTCTTACATGAGCTTTCCGATCAGCTTCGAGTTCTTCCCGACCAAGACGCCCGAGGGCGCGACCAAGCATGTGCAGGTGCGCAAGAACCTCTATGCGCGCAAGCCCCAGTTCTGCTCCGTCACCTATGGCGCGGGCGGCTCCACGCAGACGGGCACCTTCGCCATGGTGCGTGACATCCAGAACGAAGGCGTCAGCGCGGCATCGCATTTCTCCTGCGTGGGCGCCACGCACGACAAGGTGCGCGCCGAACTGCAGGAGCTGAAGGCCATGGGCGTGCGCCGCATCGTCGCGCTGCGCGGCGACCTGCCCAGCGGCTATGGCCTGGGTGGCGAATTCCAGTACGCCAGCGATCTCGTGGAATTCATCCGCCGCGAGTTCGGCGACTGGTTCCACATCGAGGTGGCTGCCTACCCGGAGGTCCATCCGCAGGCGAAATCCCCACAGTCCGATCTGGATGCGTTTGCGGCTAAAGTGCGCGCTGGCGCGGATTCCGCGATCACCCAATATTTCTACAATGCCGACGCCTACTGCCGTTTCGTTGATGCGGCGCGCGGCATGGGGCTTGATGCACCGGTTGTTCCCGGCATCATGCCCATCACCAGCTCTACGCAGCTGATGCGCTTCTCGGACGCCTGCGGCGCCGAGATCCCGCGCTGGATCCGCCTGCGTCTGCAGGCTTACGGAGATGACACGGCGTCCATTCGCGCCTTCGGCCTTGATGTCGTGTCCCGTCTATGCGAGCAGTTGCGCAGCCAGGGCGCTCCCGGGCTGCACTTCTATACGATGAACCAGAGCGTCGCCACGCTGGAAATCTGCGATCGATTGGGCCTTTGAGCGCGCAGCCACTGCGCCGGCCCCGGGCGACCCTCTAGAACTTGGGAACGGTCAGGCGTTCCCTGGAGGTTTTTGCCCATGGATCGTGGTTTTCGACGCCTGCACTGGCGCTGGCTGGCCATGTGCGCCATCACCGCCACCCTGGCCGGCTGCGCGCCGGCTCCCGTGGCACAAAGCGATGCCGAGTCCGGCGCCCTGACCGCAGGTGCGGCGGCAATGGATGAAGGCCAGACGCCAGCGGCCGTGCCCTCGGCCGGCAAGCGCGGTGGCCGCACATCGCGGACCGCGCAGCCGGCCAGCAAATCCCCGGATGCCAAGCCCTCCGAGTCGGCCTCGCCCGAAGACAGTGCCGAGGCTCCCTCCAATCCCGACTTCGCCCTCGTGCCCTCGCGCGACAGCGACCAGCAAGGCCTGGCCTCCTGGTATGGCCCGGGCCTGCATGGCCGGCTGACCGCCAGCGGCGAGCGTTTCGACAAGGAAGAATTGACGGCCGCGCACCGCAGCTTTGCCTTCGGCAGCCGCGTCTGCGTGCGCAGCGCCGCCACGGGCAAGACAGTGGTGGTGCGCATCAACGACCGCGGGCCGTTTGCGCCTGGCCGCGTGATCGATCTGAGCCAGGCCGCAGCCCAGGAGCTGGGCATGGTCGGCCTGGGCATCAAGCCCGTGGAGCTGTGGCAGCTCGACGATGGTGAGCAGGAATGCCCCGAAACCCTGGTCACGGCCAGGAAGGCCAAGTCCATCGAGAAGACGCAGCAGGCCAAGGCACAGGCACAGACAACACAGGCACGGACCCGGGTTCAGGCCAAGGCGCCAGTGCGTCCGCGTGTCCAGGCCAAGGCGCCTGCCCCCAGGCCCAATGCACGCACGGCCGTGGCCAGCCGTGCCGTCCCTGCCGCCAAGCCGGTGGCGAAGGCTGCGGCGCCCGCCGCTGCCTCGTCCACCGCAGTGGCCTCTGCGGCCTCGAACGCGCGCTGAACGGGCTCAGCCGCCGGATTCGAGCGTGAAGGCCGCGTTCTCGTCCTGACCTAGCAGCTTGACCAGCTGCGGCATGGCCGGCTTGAGCTGTTCCTTGAGATTGAACGGCGGATTGATCAGGAACATGCCGCTGGCCGGCAGGCCGCCGCGCTCCGAGGTCTTGTTGCTCTTGACCGTGAGCTCCACATGCAGCCAGCTCCTGCCGGCCTTGGTGGTCATGGTCTTCAGGCGGCGCGGCAGATCGTGCGCCTCGGGGCGCGGGATGATCGGATACCAGAACGCATACGTGCCCGTGGCAAAGCGCTTGAGGCTGTCGGCCGCCATGTCCAGCACCTTGGCGTAGTCGCTCTTGAGCTCGTAGCTGGGGTCGCACAGCACCAGGGCTCGGCGCGACGGCGGCGGCAGGAATTTCTTGATGCCCTCGAAGCCGTCCTCGTGCAGCACGGCCACCTGGCGGCCCGCTTCGAGCTGGGCAATGTTGCCGGCCAGCGAGCGCATGTCGGTGGGATGCAGCTCGAAGACCTTGAGCTTGTCGCGCTCCTGCACGCGCAGCAGGGACTGGATGATGAACGGCGAGCCCGGATAGTTGCGCAGCTGCGCTCCCTGGTTGAAGGAACGCACCGATGCGATGTAGGCCTGCAGCACCGGGGCCAGCTCGGACTCCTTGGCCTGGGCCAGGCGCAGGATGCCGTCTGCGGCCTCGCCGCTCTTGTTGGCATAGTCGCCATCCAGACGGTACAGGCCGGCGCCGGCGTGCGTGTCCAGCACCGTAAGGGCGGCCTCCTTCTGGAGGAGGTATTGCAGGGTGGCGATCAGCACGGTGTGCTTGAGCACATCGGCATGGTTGCCTGCATGGAAGGCGTGGCGGTAACTGAACATAGGCGTGATGGTAACCAGCCGCGCTGGCGGGTGGACACCCATGGCGGCTGCAAGGTTGCCCGGCGCTGGCGCCTCGCGGCGAGGGCTGCCGGGGACTTGCGGATCGGGGGGATGGTGCGGTTGCGCCAGATTTGTATAATGGCGGGCTTCGCAGCGATTTTATGGGTCCCGCGGCGAAGTTTACATCCCCGCCTAAGAGGCTTCCTTTTTGAAGAAGCACCGACCGCGGAAAAGGGCCCGCCAAACCTTTCTTGAAAGAGAAAACTCATGTCTACATTCAGCGCAAAGCCCGCTGAGGTGCAACACGAGTGGTTTGTGATTGACGCCACCGATAAGGTGCTCGGACGTGTCGCCAGCGAAGTGGCACTCCGTCTGCGCGGCAAGCACAAGGCCATTTACACACCTCACGTTGACACCGGCGACTTCATCGTCATCATCAACGCCTCCAAGCTCAAGGTCACCGGCACCAAGAACCTGGACAAGGTGTACTACCGCCACTCTGGTTTCCCCGGCGGCATCACTGCCACCAACTTCCGCGACATGCAGGCCAAGTTCCCCGGCCGCGCTCTGGAAAAGGCCGTCAAGGGCATGCTGCCCAAGGGTCCCCTGGGCTACGCAATGATCAAGAAGCTCAAGGTGTACGGCGGTGCTGAGCATCCCCACACCGCCCAGCAGCCCAAGGCTCTGGAAATCTAAGGAGACCTAGATGATTGGTGATTGGAACAATGGCACCGGCCGTCGCAAATCCAGCGTCGCACGCGTGTTCCTGAAGAAGGGCTCCGGCAAGATTACCGTGAATGGCAAGGACATTCAGGAATACTTCGGCCGCGAAACCTCGATCATGATCGCAAAGCAGCCCCTGGCTCTGACGAGCAACCTGGAAGCTTTCGACATTCAAGTGAACGTCCACGGTGGTGGTGAATCCGGCCAGGCCGGCGCTACCCGCCACGGCATCACCCGCGCCCTGATCGACTATGACGCAGCGCTCAAGCCCGTCCTGAGCCAAGCCGGCTTCGTGACGCGTGACGCTCGTGAAGTCGAACGTAAGAAGGTCGGCCTGCGCTCCGCACGCCGCGCCAAGCAGTTCTCCAAGCGTTAATCCGCTGGCACTGCAGGAAAGTCCCCCGGGGCTTTCCCCAGAAAAAAACCGCCTTTGCCGGCGGTTTTTTTCTGGGCGATGCAAACCTTTCTCATTCAGTGGGCAATGCCCCCACTTGCACTGTCGTCAAGCCGGCAGCCCCGGGAATTCCCGAGCCCTTTGCTGTACCATTCGGGCCAATTGAGAACTTCGGAGTATCCCCATGAGCGCCGTCGCAGAAATCACCGAAACCACCACCGCCGAAATGCCCACCCCGATCGTCTTCACCGACAGCGCAGCTGCCAAGGTGGCCGATCTGATCGCCGAGGAAGGCAACCCTGACCTGAAGCTGCGCGTGTTCGTGCAAGGTGGCGGCTGCTCGGGCTTCCAGTACGGCTTCACCTTCGACGAGATCACCAACGAAGACGACACGACCATGACCAAGAATGGCGTGTCGCTGCTGATCGACGCCATGAGCTACCAGTACCTGGTGGGTGCCGAGATCGACTACAAGGAAGACCTGCAGGGCGCGCAGTTCGTGATCAAGAATCCCAATGCGTCCACCACCTGCGGCTGCGGATCGAGCTTCTCGGTGTAAGCCTTGTCGGCCGCGCTGCAGTGAAGCCCGCAGCAGCCCGCCGCACAACACGCCACCAACCGCCGCGCAGCAATGCGCAGGCGGTTTTTTAACGCCTGCGCCCTCCCTGCCTTGCCATGATTCCTGAAGACAAAAGCGCTTCCGCCTCCACCACATCCTCCTCGCGTTCGGTGCTCCTATGGCTCGTGGCCATCGGCTTTTTCATGCAGACGCTGGACGGCACCATCGTCAATACCGCGCTGCCCACCATGGCCGAGGCCCTGGGCGAGAGCCCGCTGCGCATGCAGTCCGTCATCGTCGCCTATTCGCTGACCATGGCCATGCTGATCCCGGCATCGGGCTGGATGGCCGACCGCTTCGGCACGCGGCGCGTCTACCTGTGGGCGATTGCGCTGTTCGTGCTGGGATCGGTGCTGTGCGCGATTGCTCCCAACCTGCAGCTGATGGTGGCCGCACGCGTGCTGCAGGGCATGGGCGGTGCGCTGCTCATGCCCGTGGGCCGGCTGGCCGTGCTGCGCGCCTTTCCGCGCGAGCAGTTCCTCAAGGCCATGAGCTTCGTGGCCATTCCCGGCTTGGTCGGGCCGCTGATCGGCCCCACGTTGGGCGGCTGGATGGTGGAGTACGTGAGCTGGCACTGGATCTTCCTGGTCAACGTGCCCGTGGGCCTGATCGGCCTGGCCGCTACCCTGCGCTTCATGCCGGTGGGCGACCGCTTCGCCGTCAAGCGCTTCGACGGCGTGGGCTATGCGCTGCTGGCCTTCGGCATGGTGGCCGTGTCGCTGGCGCTGGACAGCATGTCGGGCAAGGGCATCCACGGCGCCATGGTCTTCGTGCTGCTGATCTTCGGCCTGGCCAGCCTGGCCGCCTACTGGCTGCATGCGCTGCGCCGGCCCGACCCGCTGTTCGCCCCCGAGCTGTTCGCCGTGCGCAGCCTGCGCGTGGGCCTGCTGGGCAATCTGTTCTCGCGCCTGGGCAGCTCCTGCATGCCCTTCCTGATCCCGCTGGTGCTGCAGGTCTGCCTGGGCTTTTCGCCGCTGCAGGCCGGCATGATGATGCTGCCCACGGTGCTGGCCAGCATGGCCATGAAGCGCCAGACCACCACGCTGATCCAGCGCATCGGCTACCGCCGCGTGCTCATGGGCAACACCCTGGTGCTGTCGCTGATGATCGCCAGCTTCGGCACGGTCTCCACGGCGCTGCCGCTGTGGGTGGTCATCGTCCAGCTGCTGATCTTCGGCGCCACCAACTCCATGCAGTTCACGGCCATGAACACCGTCACGCTCAAGGACCTGGATGCCGGCAACGCCAGCAGCGGCAACAGCCTGCTGTCCATGGTGCAGATGCTGGCCATGGGCATGGGCGTGGCCGCCGCAGGTGCGGTGCTGGCCGGTTTCAGCGAATGGTTCGGCGGCGATACGCCGCAGCACACCCTCAATGCCTTCCGCGCCACCTTCGTCTGCATGGGCGCGGTGACGCTGGCCTCGACCATGATCTTCTCGCAGCTGGGCGACGATGAGGATGTGCGGCCCAAGCCTCTGGAGCCGGCCGAGCACGAGTGAGGGCTGTGCATGCCTTTTGCACCCTGAACCGCTGCAATCCACACTTTTGTTGCGGGTTTACCCTTGTTTTTGACAAGGATATATGGCAGCCCGCATAGGAAATATCGAGGCCGTCTTATGCGTTTGGGCGGGGCTGGACTTAATCTCGCGTACATCCGCAGGACTTACGCAAGCAAGAACGCAAACACGCCATCGCCACAGGGCCAGCGGCTTTCTTCCTCGGAATTTGCGTAAGTCGTGATCCGAACAGTCCACGCACCAGCAGTTGCCCCCACGAGCATGAGCCAGAGCCCCAGTTCCCAACCCATCCGCTTCTATCACCGCGGCCAGATCGTCGAGGTACAGGGGCCGCATCCCACGCGTTCGGTGCTGGACTGGCTGCGCGGCGACGCGCGCTGCACCGGCACCAAGGAGGGCTGCAACGAAGGTGACTGCGGCGCCTGCACCGTGGTCATCGCCGAGCTGGCCGAAGACGGCGCGCCCGACGCCGTGGGCGGCCTGCAGCTGCAGACGGTCAATGCCTGCATCCAGTTCCTGCCCACACTGCACGGCAAGGCGCTGTTCACGGTGGAGGACGTCAAGGGCCAGTGCGCCGGCAAGCAGGGCTGTGCCACGGGCGAGCCCGCAGGCGGTGCCGAGCTGCACCCCGTGCAGCAGGCGCTGGTGGACTGTCACGGCTCCCAATGCGGCTTTTGCACGCCGGGCTTCGTGATGTCGCTGTGGTCGGCCTACGAGCACCACCAGCAGGCCGGCACGCGTCCCTCGCGCCAGCAGCTGGCCGACGAGCTGTCGGGCAATCTGTGCCGCTGCACGGGCTACCGTCCCATCCTGGACGCAGGCCAGCGCATGTTCGACCTGCCCGCCACGCGCATGGCCACCGACCCCGTGGTGCAGGCACTGCAGGGCCTGCGCGCGCAGGATGCCGGCTTGGACTACGCCGCTCCCAACGCCGCCCAGGGCGGCCGTGTGGACAGCTTCCACGCTCCGCGCACGCTGGACGAGCTGGCCGCCGTGTGCGAGGCCAAGCCCCGCGCGCGGCTGCTGGCAGGCTCTACCGATGTGGGGCTGTGGGTGACCAAGCAGTTCCGCGACCTGGGCGACATCGTCTATGTGGGCGACGTGGCCGAGATGAAGCGCGTCGAGGAGCGCCACGGTGCGGGCAGCCTGGACGGCGGCGAGCTGTACATCGGCGCCGGTGCCTCGCTGGAATCGGCCTGGTCGGCGCTGTCGCAGCGCTTCGAGGGGCTGACCGATGTGTGGCTGCGCTTTGCCTCCGTGCCCATCCGCCATGCGGGCACCATGGGCGGCAACGTGGCCAATGGCTCGCCCATTGGCGACTCCCCGCCCGTGCTGATGGCGCTGGACGCGCAGATCGAGCTGCGCAAGGGCGCACGCGTGCGCCGCATGCCGCTGCATGACTTCTATCTGGACTACATGAAGAACCAGCTGGAGCCGGGCGAGTTCGTGCAGGCACTGGCCGTGCCGCTGGACGCTGCACGGCGCCAGACCCGTGCCTACAAGATCAGCAAGCGCTTCGACTGCGACATCTCGGCGCTGTGCGCGGGGCTGGCCATCGAGCTCGATGGCGAGGTGGTGAAGTCCGCCCGCCTGGCCTTTGGCGGCATGGCCGCCGTGGTCAAGCGTGCGGCCCTGGCGGAGGCGGCCATCGTGGGCCAGCCCTGGGACCAGGCCGCAGTGAAGGCCGCCCAGGCCGCGCTGGCCCAGGACTTCAAGCCCATGTCCGACATGCGCGCCAGCGCCGACTACCGGCTCAAGGTGGCGCAGAACCTGCTGCAGCGCCTGTGGCTGGAGACACGTCTGCAGCAGCCGCTGCCGCTGCAGGCCACCAGCGTCTGGAGCGTGATGCCCCACGCAGTGCACCAAGGAGCCTGAAATGAACCGCCCCATCGACCCTTCCCTGCTGCACTCGTCCGAGGCCTTTGCGCATTACCTGAAGAACGCCGCCTTCCGCGTGGACGAGCGTGCCGAGGCCGGCGCCCACACCCAGGGCCAGCGCGTGGGCATCAGCCGCCCGCATGAATCGGCCCATCTGCATGTGGCCGGCGAGGCCGCCTACATCGATGACCTGCCCGAGCTGGACGGCACGCTGCACTGCGCGCTGGGCCTGTCTCCCGTGGCCAATGGCCGGCTCAATGCGCTCAGGCTCGACGCCATCCGCGCCATGCCCGGCGTGGTGGCCGTGCTCACCGGCGAGGACATTCCCGGCGTCAACGACTGCGGCTCCATCATCCACGACGACCCCATCCTGTGCAGCGGCGAGATCCGCTACCTGGGCCAGCCGCTGTTCGCCGTGATCGCCGAAAGCCGCGAGGCGGCGCGTCTGGCTGCGGCCCAGGCCAAGGCGGCGGCCGACATCACGGCCGAGCCGCCCGTGCTCACGCCCCAGCAGGCGCATGAGCTGGGCCAGTACGTGCTGCCGCCCATGCACCTGGCGCGCAGCACGAATGAAGGCGGCGCGCGCCGCGCCATGGACGAGGCGCCGCACCGCCTGAAGTCCTCGTTCTACGTGGGCGGCCAGGAGCAGTTCTACCTGGAAGGCCAGATCAGCTACGCCATTCCCAAGGAGGACGGCGCCGTCCACCTGTACTGCTCCACCCAGCACCCCAGCGAAATGCAGCACCTGGTGGCCCATGCGCTGGGCGTGGCCTCGCACGCCGTGCATGTGGAGTGCCGCCGCATGGGCGGCGGCTTCGGCGGCAAGGAGTCGCAGTCGGCCCTGTTCGCCTGCGTGGCCTCGGTGGCCGCGACGCGGCTGCGCCGCCCCGTCAAGCTGCGCCTGGACCGCGATGACGACTTCATGATCACGGGCCGCCGCCACTGCTTCTGGTACGAGTACGAGGTGGGCTACGACGACGAGGGCCGCATCCTCGGCGCCGAGATCTCCATGGTCTCGCGCGCCGGCCACTCGGCCGACCTGTCCGGCCCCGTGATGACGCGCGCGCTGTGCCACTTCGACAACACGTACTGGCTGCCCGATGTGTCCATGCACGGCTACTCGGGCAAGACCAATACCCAGAGCAATACGGCGTTCCGCGGCTTCGGCGGCCCGCAGGGCGCGATCGCCATCGAGAACATCATGGAGACGGTCGCGCGCGAGCTGGGGCGCGATGCGCTCGATGTGCGCCGCGTCAACTTCTACGGCAAGACCGAGCGCAACGTCACGCCCTATAGCCAGGTCGTGACCGACAACATCATCCACGAGCTGGTGGCCGAGCTGGAAACCTGCAGCGACTACCGCGCGCGCCGCGATGCCATCGCCGCGTTCAACGCGGCCAGCCCCGTGCTCAAGCGCGGCCTGTCGCTGACGCCGCTCAAATTCGGCATCTCCTTCAACGTCAAGCACTTCAACCAGGCCGGCGCCCTGGTCCATGTCTACAACGACGGCTCCATCCTCGTGAACCACGGTGGCACCGAGATGGGCCAGGGCCTGAACACCAAGGTGGCCCAGGTCGTGGCGCATGAGCTGGGCGTGGGCTTCGGGCGCGTGCGCGTCACGGCCACCGACACCACCAAGGTGGCCAATACCTCGGCCACGGCGGCATCGACGGGGGCCGACCTCAACGGCAAGGCCGCGCAGGACGCGGCGCGCCAGATCCGCGAGCGCCTGGCCGCCTGCGCCGCAGAGCGCCATGGCGGCCGCGCGCAGGACGTGCGCTTCGCCAACGACCAGGTCCACGTCAACGGCAAGGTGCTGGATTTCAAGGCCGTGGTGGGCGAGGCCTACATCGAGCGCGTGCAGCTGTGGTCCGACGGCTTCTATGCCACGCCCGGCCTGTCGTGGAACAAGGACACCATGCAGGGCCGGCCCTTCTTCTACTACGCCTACGGTGCCGCCGTGAGCGAGGTGGTGGTGGACACGCTGACCGGCGAGTTCAAGCTGCTGCGCGCCGACGTGCTGCACGACGTGGGCCGCTCGCTGAACCCGGCCGTGGACGTGGGCCAGGTCGAGGGCGCCTTCATCCAGGGCATGGGCTGGCTGACCACGGAAGAGCTGGTCTGGCACCCGCAAAGCGGCAAGCTCACCACGCACGCCCCGAGCACCTACAAGATCCCGACGGCCAACGACTGCCCGCCCGTGTTCAACGTGCGTCTGTTCGAGGGCGACAACTTCGAGGACTCCATCCACCGCAGCAAGGCCGTGGGCGAGCCGCCGCTGCTGCTGCCGTTCTCGGTGTTCTTCGCGATCCGCGATGCCGTCTCGGCCGCGGGCGGGCACCGCAGCAACCCGCCGCTGCAATCGCCGGCCACGCCGGAATCCATCCTGCGCGCCATCGAGGCCGTGCAGGCCGCCGGGAGCTGAGCGGACCGGCGCCGCCGCCCCCTCATTCCTTGAATCCGCGCGCAGCGATGCGCGCAACCAGGTCCATGGCTGCCCGGCAGGGTGCCATGCCTTGTGCCGGCCTGGACAGCCGGTGCTCAACCCTGGGCGCTTTCACAACCGTTGCGCCCCGCATGCGAAAACAACACGGAGACAATGCGATGAACTGGATGGAACGGGTGTTCAAGCTCAGTGAGCACGGCACCAATGTAAGAACCGAGCTGGTCGCGGGCCTGACGACCTTTCTGACGATGGCCTACATCATCTTCGTCAATCCCTCGATCCTGGGGGATGCGGGGATGCCCAAGGGGGCCGTCTTCGTGGCCACCTGCCTGATCGCGGCGCTGGGCACGACCATCATGGCGCTGTACGCCAACTATCCCATCGCGCTGGCGCCGGGCATGGGCCTGAACGCCTACTTCGCCTACGTGGTGGTGCTGCACATGGGCTTCACCTGGCAGGCCGCGCTGGGCGCGGTCTTCGTCTCGGGCTGCCTGTTCCTGCTGGTGACGCTGTTCGGCCTGCGGGAGCTGATCATCAAGGGCATACCGCAGTCCATACGCATAGCGATCACCGTGGGCATCGGACTGTTCCTGGCGCTGATCGCTCTCAAGAGCGCGGGCATCGTCGCCGCATCGCCGGCCACCTTCGTGACCCTGGGCGACCTGCACAAGCCCGAAGTCATCCTGGCCTCGCTGGGCTTTCTGATCATCGTGGTGCTGGACCGCCTGAAGGTGCCGGGCGCCATCCTGATCGGCATCGTCGTGGTCACCGTGGCCTCATTCTTCTTCGCGGGCAACGAGTTCCACGGCGTGTTCTCGGCGCCGCCCTCCATCGCGCCCACCTTCCTGCAGCTGGACATCAAGTCCGCGCTGACCGGCGGCATCCTCAACGTGGTGCTGGTGTTCTTCCTGGTCGAGCTGTTCGATGCCACGGGCACGCTGATGGGCGTGGCCAAGCGCGCGGGCCTGCTGGTGCCCAGCCGCATGGGCCGCTTCAACCGCTCGCTGCTGGCCGACAGCGGCGCCATCTTCGCGGGCTCGCTGCTGGGCACCTCCAGCACCACGGCCTACGTGGAAAGCGCGGCCGGTGTGCAAGCGGGTGGCCGCACGGGCCTGACGGCGCTGACCGTGGCCGCGCTCTTCCTGTGCTGCCTGTTCCTGTCGCCCCTGGCCGGCGTGGTGCCCGGCTACGCCACGGCGCCCGCGCTGTTCTTCGTGGCCTGCCTGATGCTCAAGGAGCTGACCGAGATCGAATGGGGCGAGACCACCGAGGCCATCCCCGCCGCCGTCACGGCCCTGCTCATGCCCTTCACCTACTCGGTAGCCAATGGCCTGGCCTTCGGCTTCATCACCTATGCCGTGCTCAAGCTGTTCACGGGCCGTTCCAAGGAAGTGCACTGGATGGTGTGGCTGATCGGCGGCGTCTTCCTCTTCAAGTTCGTCTATATCGGCGGATAGCACCCCCTGAGGCGCTTACGCGCCTTCCCCCGTATGCACGGCGCCCTCTCTCGCTTCGCGGGAGGGGGACGACGCCCTCGCCGCGAGGCGGCTCTTGCTCGGCGTCCCTGCTTTTGGGCCGCGCCAGTTTCATAGGCTTTGGGCATCAGGCAAGATGCTTGGTGGGCCCATGCTTGGCGGATGCCTTGCATGGTTTTTTTATGCGGGGTGGATGGCGCCCAGGATGCGCGGGCCGCGTGCACCCGTCACGGCGGGCAGGTTGCCTGGCAGGCCCAGCAGGGCCTGGCGCGCCAGCCAGGCAAAGGCGGCGGCCTCCACCTGCTGCGGAGGCAGGCCGCGCGCGGCCGTGGTGTCCACGGCCACGCCGGGCAGCAGGGCGGCGATGCGCTGCATCAGCTGCGTGTTGAAGGCGCCTCCGCCGCAGACCAGCAGCTCGCCGCCGCCACGCCCGAAGCGCTGCACGGCACTGGCGCAGGCCCGGGCCGTGAATTCGGTGAGCGTGGCCTGCACGTCGGCGGGGCGGGCATCGGCGGCGCTGGTTGCACTGGCGGACAGATGGCCGGCCAGCCAGTCCGCGTGGAACAGGTCGCGCCCCGTGCTCTTGGGTGGCGGCTGCTGAAGGAAAGGCTCGGCCAGCAGGCGGTCGAGCAGGGCGGGCAGCACCTGGCCCGTGGCCGCCCACTGGCCGCCGTCGTCATAGGGCTGGCCCGTGTGCGTCTGGCACCAGCCGTCCATCAGCGCATTGCCGGGGCCGCAGTCGAAGCCCAGCACCGTGCCATCGCCGGCCAGCACGCTGAGATTGGCGATGCCGCCGATGTTGAGCACCAGCACCGTCTCGCCGGGCCGGCCGAACACGCCCTGGTGGAAGGCAGGCACCAGTGGCGCACCCTGGCCGCCAGCGGCCACGTCGCGGCTGCGCAGGTCGGCCACCACGGCAACGCCGCTGAGCTCGGCCAGCAGGGCCGGGCTGTTGAGCTGCAGCGTGTAGCCCATGCCGTCGAACATCTGCGGCCGGTGGCGCACGGTCTGGCCGTGGGCGCCGATGGCCGCGATCTGGCCGGGCGCCAGACCTGTGGCCTGCTGCAGCTCCCGCACCACCTCGGCATAGCTGCGCGCCAGCGCATTGGCCGCCAGCGCCGCGCGGTGCAGCTCGTCGCGGCCCTCGGGGGTGTTCAGGGCCAGCAGCTCGGCGCGCAGCGCGGCATCAAAGCCACGGCTGGCATGCCACAGCACCTGCGTGCCTTCGGCAAAGTCCACAAGCACGCCATCCACCCCGTCTAGCGAGGTGCCGGACATCAGGCCTATGCAGTAGCGGTGGGCGATGGGGGAGGGGGCTGGCTGGTTCATGCCGGCAATGGTAGCCCTGCAGGACCCCGGGGCTGGCGATCACAAAAGGATGCGTCTGAAACAACAAAGGCTGCCAGGGCAGCCTTTGGAGGGGGGTGCAGTGCTCAGCGCTCGGTGGCCAAGGCCAGCGCCTCGTTCGATGCCTGCAGCTCGATGCGCATCTGCGCGGCCATCTTGTCGAAGGCGGCGCGGCCGGCCTTGGAGACGGGGCGGGCGGCATCGGTGGCCTGGACGATGGTCATGGGGTCGCGGTGCTCGCCATTGACGCGGAACTCGAAGTGCAGGTGCGGGCCCGTGGCCCAGCCCGTGGAGCCCACGTTGCCGATGATGTCGCCCTGTTCCACGCGCTGGCCGCGCGTGACGCCGATGTGGCTCAGGTGGGCATAGACCGTGGTGTGGTTGTTGGCGTGGTCCACGAAGATCACGTTGCCGTAGCCGTTCTGCACTCCCGCGAAGGAGACGGTGCCGTCGCCCACGGTGCGTACCTTGGTGCCCGTGGGCGCCGCGAAGTCCGTTCCCAGGTGGGCTCGCCAGGTCTTGTGGATGGGGTGCATGCGCATGGCAAAGCCGCTGCTGATGCGCGAGAACTCCACGGGCGAGGTCAGGTAGGCCTGGCGGCGGCTCTTGCCGTCCATGGTGTAGTAGTCGCCCTTGGCCTTGCCTTCGTCCTGGAACCACAGGGCCTGCACGACCTTGCCGTTGTTGTGGAACTCGGCGCTGAGCACGCGGCCCGCGCGCAGCGGCTCGCCATCGGCTTCCAGCGATTCGTAGACCACCGAGAAGCGGTCGCCCTTGCGCAGGCCGCGGCGGAAGTCCACGTCGCCCTGGAAGATGTCGGCCATCTGCATGGCCACGGCGTCGGGAATGGAGGCCGCGTCGGTGGCGGCGAACAGCGAGCTGCGGATGATGCCGCCGGCCAGGCGCGGCGAGGCGGTCAGCTTGCCCGTCTCGATGCGTGTGCTCAGTTCATTGTTCTTGCGCTCGACCACGAGGCGGCGGAAGCTGCCGTCCTCGTCAGGTGCCCAGCGCACGGTCAGCAGGGACAACTGGTGGTCGGGCGTGGTCTCGGCCGTCACCAGGCGGCCGGCGCGGCCCAGCACATGCTGGCGCACCTGGTCGTTGCCGCGCATGAAGGCGGCGGCGGCCGGATCGGCCACGCCCAGGCGCTGCAGCAGGGTTTCGGCCGTGTCGCTGCCACGCGTGTATTCGGAACGGTACAGGGACATGCCCTGCACACTGTCGGTCAGCTCGGCCAGGGTCTGGCCTTCTGCCAGCGATTCCACGGGCGTGGAGAGCATGCGCACCGGCAGGTCGGCCGGATCGGGTCCCAGGTTGGCCACGGCGAAGGCGCCGCCGCCGCCCGTGAGCAAGATGGCTGCCAGTGCTGCGGTGACACGCTTGGGGTGTTGCTGGATCACGGAGGTCAGCCGCGCAACAAGAGCACCGCTGGCATGGTTCAAGCCATATTTCACAACATCAGATCCTTGGGTTGCGCGCATCCGGCCTGGGGGCCGGACAGCATCGCAGCGGCGGGATACGCTCTCCAGACGGGCAACAAGTCCGCGCTCTGTGGTGCGGAAAGGCGGGCGTCTAGAATTCGCCGCAGCGGGAAAATCCCCGGAGTATACCGACGCGGTCCTACGCGGCCTGGCGAAAAACCCTTATGAATCAATCTGCTGTTACAACATACCCGGTCACTGAAGGTGTAGGCCAAGCGCTTGAAATCACCCTGCGCGGCGTGGATGAACTGCTGCCCCAGGCCGACTGGGTGCAGAAACTGGCCCGCTCCGAGGCCACGGGCGTGCCGCTGCGCATCAAGCTGGGCCTGGATCCGACGGCGCCCGACATCCACCTGGGCCACACCGTGGTGCTCAACAAGATGCGCCAGCTGCAGGACCTGGGCCACCAGGTGATCTTCCTGATCGGCGATTTCACCACCCTGATCGGCGACCCTTCGGGCCGCAACAGCACGCGCCCGCCGCTGACGGCCGAGCAGATCAAGGTCAACGCCGAGACCTACTACACCCAGGCCGCCAAGGTGCTGGACCCGGCGCGCACCGAGGTGCGCTACAACAGCGAGTGGTGCGACAAGCTGGGCGCGCGCGGCATGATCGAGCTGTCGGCCAAGTACACGGTGGCCCGCATGATGGAGCGCAACGACTTCCACCAGCGCTTCACCGAGGGCAGCTCCATCAGCCTGCACGAATTCCTCTACCCGCTGCTGCAGGGCTATGACTCGGTGGCGCTGCGCGCCGACCTGGAAATGGGCGGCACGGACCAGAAGTTCAACCTGCTCATGGGCCGCCACCTGCAGCAGGAATACGGGCAGGACACGCAGTGCGTGCTCACCATGCCGCTGCTGGTGGGCCTGGACGGCGAGCACAAGATGTCCAAGTCCAAGAACAACTACATCGGCATCACCGAGGACGCCAACACCATGTTCGCCAAGGTGCTGAGCATCTCGGACACGCTGATGTGGAACTGGTACACCCTGCTGTCGTTCAAGAGCCTGGCCGAGATCGCCGCGCTCAAGGCCGAGGTGGAAGGCGGGCGCAACCCCAAGGACGCCAAGGTCCTGCTGGCCAAGGAGATCACGGCGCGCTTTCACAGCGCGGCGCTGGCCGATGCGGCCGAGCAGGATTTCAACAACCGCAGCAAGGGCGGCATTCCCGACCAGATCGACGAGGTCAGCCTGTCGGGCGCGCCGCTGGGCATCGGTGCCCTGCTCAAGCAGGCCAACCTGGCGCCCTCGACCAGCGAGGCCAACCGCCTGATCGACGGCGGCGGCGTGCGCGTGGATGGCACAGCCATCAGCGACCGGGGCCTCAAGCTCGAAGCCGGCACCTATGTGGTGCAGGTGGGCAAGCGCAAGTTTGCGCGCGTGACGCTGGGCTGATGCCCGCGCCGGGCCATGCGCCCGGCTGCACAGGAATGAAGGACGCCGGCATGCCCGCGTCCTTTTTTCATCGCCGGGCCGCCCCAAGATGAAAACGGCCCCTCGGTGGGCAGCGGACCTTGCGCAGCATGGGGAGCGTGGGGGGTATTTTTCAAGCCGGGGGCGATTCGACGGTTTCGCGCGTGACCTCGGCCTGCTCCTGCAGCCACCGGCAGAAGGCGGCCACCTCGGGACGCGCGGCGCTGCGCGGGCCCACGATCAGCCAGTAGGCCAGCGGCGATTCCAGCCGGTGCGCGGGCAGCACCTCGACCAGGTCGCCAGCCGCCAGCGCATCGGCCACCAGCGGCAGGCGTGCAATCGCCAGGCCCTGTCCGGCCAGTGCGGCCTGCACGATCTGGTGGGCGTAGTTGAAGTACAGCCAGCGCGGCGGCTGCAGCTGGTCGCAGCCCTGCACGCCGAACCAGCGCTGCCAGCCCAGCCACTCCAGCTGGGGCATGCGGTGGGCGTCGCCGGTCTCGATCAGCGTGTAGCGGGCCGCGTCGGCCGGCGTCCTGAGCGGCGGGCCGCCGGCCAGCAGGCGCGGGCTGGCCACCACGGCCAGCTGCTCGCCGAACAGGCGCTGCGCCTGGGGCCAGCCGTCGCCCGCGCGGCCGTAGCGCAGTGCCAGGTCCACGTCGGTGGTGTCCAGGTCCATCACGGTGTCGCTGGTGTCGATGCGGATGTCGATATCGGGCCAGGCGCGCTGGAAGGACTCCAGGCGCGGGATCAGCCACATGGCGGCAAAGCTGGCCCAGGTGGTGATGGCCACGCTCTTGCGGCCCACGGTCTGGCGGATCTGGCGCACCGAGGCGTCGATCTGCTCCAGCGCGGGCGCCACCGAGCGCAGCAGCTGGGCGCCGGCCCCGGTCAGCTCCACGGCGCGCGTGTGACGCAGGAACAGCGGCACGCCGACTTCATCCTCCAGCGACTGGATCTGGCGGCTCACGGCCGACTGCGTCAGCGACAGCTCGTCGGCGGCCGCGCGGAAATTCAGGTGCCGGGCCACGGCCAGGAAGGCACGCAGATGGCCGGCTCCGATGGCGCGTGTGCGCAGCAGGGGAACGGGTGCAGTGGTGGCATGGGGCATGGCGCCGCCAGCATACGTCAATCGTGTGACCGGCCGCAGCCCTTGGCGGACAGATAATCGGCGGCGTTGCCGGCACAGGTTCTGGCGTTTTGGATGAATCACCTATGACAGCACCTCTGGATCTCGTCATCATGGCCGCGGGCAAGGGCACGCGCATGAAAAGCCGCCTGCCCAAAGTCCTTCAGCGCCTGGCGGGGCGCCCGCTGCTGGGCCATGTGCTGGCGACCGCAGCGCAGCTGGATGCGCGTTCGGCCGTGGTGGTCACGGGCCACGGCGCGGACCAGGTGGAGCCCGCCATGGCGGCGGCCTGCCAGGGCGGCTCCATGGCGCTGAAGTTCGTGCGCCAGGAGCCGCAGCTGGGCACGGGCCACGCGGTGCAGCAGGCCGTGCCCGCGCTGGCGGGCGACGGTATGGTCATCGTGCTCTCGGGCGATGTGCCGCTGACGCAGGCCGACACGCTGCGCGCCCTGGTCGATGCGGCCGATGGCCGGCGGCTGGCGCTGCTGACCGTGCGCCTGCCCGATCCCACAGGCTACGGCCGCATCGTGCGCGGCGAAGACGGCACGGTGCAGCGCATCGTCGAGCAAAAGGATGCCAATGACGCCCAGCGCGCCATCCAGGAAATCTACAGCGGCATCATGGCCGTGCCGGCCCGCCACCTGGCCGGCTGGCTGGCCCGCCTGACCAATGACAACGCCCAGGGCGAGTACTACCTGACCGACGTGGTCGCCATGGCCGTGGCCGACGGCGTGCCCGTGGTCGCGCACTGCATTGCCGACCCGGTGCAGGTGGCGGGCGTCAACAGCCCGCTGCAACTGGCCGAGTTGGAGCGCGCCCACCAGGGCGCCCAGGCCCGCACGCTGATGGAGCAGGGCGTGCGCCTGGCCGACCCCGCGCGCTTTGACCTGCGCGATGACCCGCGCACCGGCCGCGCGGCACGCCTGGCCTGCGGGCAGGATGTGGAGATCGACGTGGGCTGCATCTTCAGCGGCCATGTGGAGATTGGCGAAGGTGCGCGCATCGGCGCCTATTGCAGCATTGCCAACGCCACGATTGCGGCGGGCGCCGTCCTCCATCCGTACACGCATGTCGATGGCGAGAAGGCCGGCGTCAGCGTGGGCGAGGGCGCCCTGGTCGGCCCGTTTGCGCGCCTGCGCCCCGGAGCGCAACTGGGCCGCGAAGTGCACATCGGCAACTTCGTCGAGGTCAAGAACTCCGTGCTGGCCGATGGCGCCAAGGCCAACCACCTGGCCTACCTGGGCGATGCCACGGTGGGCGAGCGCGTCAACTACGGCGCCGGCTCCATCACGGCCAACTACGACGGCGTGAACAAGCACCGCACGGTGATCGAGGCCGACGTGCACATCGGCAGCAATTGCGTGCTGGTGGCGCCCGTCACCATTGGCGCGGGCGGCACGGTGGGCGGCGGCTCCACGGTCACCAAGAGCACCGAGCCCGGCGTGCTCACGGTATCGCGGGGCAGGCAGGTGAGCATCACCAGCTGGAAGCGCCCGGTCAAACTGCCCAAGTCCTGAGACTTCCGAGACACGTGGGCTCGAGGGCCCGCATCGATGGCGGGTCCCGTACGGGGCAAGCCGATTTTCCGAATCTCCTGACCCTGTTCATGCCATGACGGAACCTTTCGCCCACCCTCCGCCCGACCCTGCCGCCGACCTGCAAGGCCCGCCCCGCACGCTGCAGGACGCGCTGGAGCGCCTGGCCCAGCGCGAGCAGGAGCTGCAGGCCCTGCGCGCCGCGCAGCAGGAATGGCTGCACGCGGTGTCGCACGACCTGCGCGCGCCGCTGCGCCATGTGCTGTCCTTCGGACCCCTGGTGGACGAGCTGCTGTCGCAGGCCGCGCCTTCGCCGCAGGAACTGCAGGAGGCACGCGGCTTCCTGCAGACCATGGACCAGTCCGCCCGACGCATGGGCGGCATGCTCGACGGCCTGCTGGCCCTGGCGCGCGCCGCCCGCACGCCCATGCAGTGGCAGCCCATTGCCTTGCAGGAACTGCTGGAGCAGGCGCGCACGGCGGTGCTGGCGCAGCCGCGCTGGGCGGCCTGCGGCGCGGCTGCGCGGCTGCAATGGAGCCTTCCGCAGCAAAGTCCCGCCGTGCGTGCCGACGCGGCCCTGCTGCGCCAGGTGCTGGAGGCGCTGCTGGACAACGCCGTCAAGTTCACCCAGCCCGTGGCCCAGCCGCGCATTGCCATCGATGTGGAGCGTCATGCCGACGGCGGCATCACGCTCAGCGTGACGGACAACGGCGTGGGGTTCGACCCCTCGCGTGCGGGCGCGCTGTTCGGCATCTTCCAGCGCATGCACCGTGAGTCGGAGTTTCCGGGCCTGGGCACGGGCCTGGCCCTGGTGCGCGGCGTCATGCGCCGCCACGGCGGCGAGGCCACCATCCGCGCCACGCCGGCGGGCGGCTGCAGCGTATGCCTGAACTGGCCCGGCGGCGAAGTGCGGCGCACGGATCGCGGGCTCTGAGTCTGCCTGCCGCTGGCGCCAGCCCTCAGATCAGCGTGTCGTCCGGCTCGGGCTGGTGTGCCTGGCGCGAGGCCTCGCTGCCCGCGTCCGTGCCCGACCTGGTGGGCGCGCTGCCGGCCATCAGCGGCGCAGCAGGTATCACCTGGTCGCGCCCGGCGTCCTTGGCGCTGTAGAGCGCGCTGTCGGCCGCATTGATCCAGTCCTTGACCGACAGAAAGCTGGGGTCCGCCGCCGCCACGCCAATGCTGGCGCTGACGCGCAGATGCGGGTGCTCGCGCACGCGCAGCTGGCTCAGCTGGTTGCGTATGCGCAGGGCCACCGCATAGGCATCGTCCAGATGGGTGTGCATGCACAGCACGGCGAATTCATCGCCTCCGTAGCGGCCGGCCGCGTCATGCGATCGCAGGCAGTGCCGGATGGTCAGACCGATGGCCTGCAGCACCTCGTCACCCACGGTGTGCCCAAAGCTGTCGTTGATGCGCTTGAAGTGGTCTATGTCCACGATCAGCAGGCAGGCCGAGGTCTGCGTCTGCCGGTAGTCGCGCAGCGCGGCGCGCGCCTTCTGCCACCAGTAGTCGCGGCTGTACAGCGTGGTCAGTGGGTCGATGCGGCTGAGCACCTGCAGCTTCACGTTCTGTCGTGCCAGCTTGCGCACCAGCTGGCGCGTGGACCAGCTGGAGAACACGCTGTGCAGCAGAAGCAGGGGCAGCATGCTCAGCTGCACTGCCAGGCTGGCCTCCCACTCGGGCGCGGGCCGCAGCAGCAGGGCCCCCGCGGCGGCGGCCAGGAAGGTGGCGAACAGCGATTGCAGCCAGCCGTCGCGCGTGGCCGTGTGGTTGCGGTCTGCAATGCTGATGGCCAGCAGCGCAATGCTGGGCAATGCACAGAAATGCATGACGGGAATCCAGCTGCCGATGATCAGCGCATCTATCTTCAGATTGGCGTGTTCGGCGCGGTGGCTGTCACGGCTGTGGCGGGCGTGGAGAAAGGCGATGTGCGGCCAGACCAGGGCGCTCACCAGCACAAAGCCCCAGACAGCCGTGCTGGCGCCCAGCTCGGTCATGGTCGTGCCCACGACGAGGCCACCCAAAGCCATGCTGGAGACGCGCAAGGGATAGGTGCGGCGATGGATGCGCTGGCGCAAGGACATGGCGGTGCGAGCCGAGTGCGCGCCGATTGCCTAGCGCGTCAGAAAGTGTTGTTGCATCAATTTGTATCATTGTCCCCGTGCGTGCGCAACGCCTTAAAGTCCAACGTTGCCCAAAGTTGGCGTTCGGGACACATTGCAGGCTTGCTGTCCTACGCAGTCCCGCCGCCGCGCAGTTTCCTGATGCGCACAATTACTCGCAAAATCAAGCGTCCTGGCCTCATTGGGCGCCTGTTCCGGGATTTGCCGGCGGCAGCGGCATGGCGGTGGAGAACTTGGCGCGCCTGACGCTGAAAAAACTCTTGACATTGCGCACGTTGGCGTCGCCCGTGAATAGCGCCCGGCTCAACTCCAGGTAGGCCGGCATGTCGGGCGCGGCCACCACGAGGATGAAATCAGGCCCCGCCGATACGCGCCAGCACTGCTGCACGGCGTCCAGCGCTACGGCGCGGCGCTCGAATCCGTCCAGCGCGTCACTGTCCTGGCGGTCCAGCGAGACCTCCACAATGGCCTGCAGCCCATGGCCCAGGGCGGCGGCCAGGCGTTCGGGCTGCAGGATGGCCACCCGCCGCTCGATCAGCCCGGACTCCTGCAGCCGCCGCACGCGGCGCAGGCAGGTGGGCGGCGACAGCTGCAGCAGCGCGGCCAGGGCCTGGTTGCTGCGGCTGCAGTCTTCTTGCAGCAGCTGCAGCAGCTGCAGGTCGGTAGCGTCCAGTTGAATGGAATTTTGGTTCATTTTGTTATTTATATTGAAATAATATTTCTTGAATGCCTGATGATGAAATATTAGTTCAATAGATAAGGAAATCTGGAGAGAAATTTCTTTTCAACCTGCGTAGCATCCGTCGTCATCTCGAAACAAGGAGCTTGTCCATGTGTGGCATCGTCGCAGCGGTTTCCTTCCGCGATATCGTCCCCGTTCTCGTCCAGGGCCTGCAGCGCCTGGAATATCGCGGCTATGACTCCTGCGGCGTGGCCGTGCAGGCGCTGGACGCACAGGGCGTGCACAGCCTGGGCCTGCGGCGCGCCCGTTCCACGGCGCGCGTGGCCGAACTCATGGACCAGGTGCAACAGGACAAGGTCATCGGCCACACCGGCATTGCCCACACGCGCTGGGCCACGCATGGCGAGCCGGCGGTGCGCAACGCCCATCCGCATTTCAGCCACGGCCCTGGCGTCTCGCCCGTGGCCGACACCGACCAGCCGGCCCGCGTGGCCCTGGTGCACAACGGCATCATCGAAAACTACGAAGCCCTGCGCGCCGAGCTGCAGTCCAAGGGCTATGTCTTCGCCAGCCAGACGGACACCGAGGTCATCGCCCACCTGGTGGACAGCCTCTACGGCGGCGACCTGTTCGAGGCCGTGCAGGCCGCCACGCAGCGCCTGCATGGTGCCTTTGCCATCGCCGTCATGCACAAGGACGAACCGCAGCGCGTGGTGGGCTCGCGCGCCGGCTCGCCGCTGATCCTGGGCGTGGGCCAGGACGGTGCCGAACACTTCCTGGCCAGCGACGCCATGGCCCTGGCCGGCGTGACCGACCAGATCGTCTACCTGGAAGAGGGCGACATCGTGGACCTGCAGCCTGGCCGCTACTGGCTGGTGGGCAAGGGCGGCGAGCGGCTGGCGCCCGAGCAGCGCCCCGTGCGCACCGTGCACGCCCACAGCGGCGCGGCCGAGCTGGGTCCCTACCGCCACTACATGCAAAAGGAAATCTTCGAGCAGCCGCGCGCCATTGCCGACACGCTGGAAGGCGTGCAGGCCATCGTGCCCGAGCTGTTCGACGGCGTGGCCTCGGACGGCAAGACGGGCACTTCGGCCTGGCGCGTGTTCAAGGAGATCGACCGCGTGCTCATCCTGGCCTGCGGCACCAGCTACTACAGCGGCTGCACGGCCAAGTACTGGATCGAGTCGCTGGCCGGCCTGCCCTGCAGCGTGGAAGTGGCCAGCGAATACCGCTACCGCACCAGCGTTCCCCATCCCAAGACCCTGGTCGTCACCATCAGCCAGTCGGGCGAGACCGCCGACACCCTGGCCGCGCTGCGCCATGCCCAGAACCTGGGCATGAAGCACACGCTGACCGTCTGCAACGTGGCCACCAGCGCCATGGTGCGCGAATGCGAGCTGGCCTACATCACGCGCGCCGGCGTGGAGATCGGCGTGGCCTCCACCAAGGCCTTCACCACCCAGCTGGCAGGCCTGTTCCTGCTGACCCTGGCCCTGGCCCAGTCGCAAGGGCGGCTGAGCGAGGAAAAGGAGCAGCAATACCTGGCCGCCATGCGCCACCTGCCCGTGGCCCTGCAATCCGTGCTGGCGCTGGAGCCCCAGGTCATCAGCTGGTCCGAGGACTTCGCCAAGCGCGAGAACGCGCTCTTCCTGGGCCGTGGCATCCACTACCCGATTGCGCTGGAAGGCGCGCTCAAGCTCAAGGAAATCAGCTACATCCACGCCGAGGCCTATCCGGCCGGCGAGCTCAAGCACGGCCCGCTGGCCCTGGTGGACAGCGCCATGCCCGTGGTCACGGTGGCGCCCAACGACGAGCTGCTGGAAAAGCTCAAGAGCAACATGCAGGAAGTGCGTGCGCGTGGCGGCGTGCTCTATGTGCTGGCCGATGCCAAGACCAACATCGAAAGCAGCGAAGGCATGCATGTCATCCGCATGCCCGAGAACTACGGCGCGCTCAGCCCCATCCTGCACGTGGTCCCGCTGCAGCTGCTGGCCTACCACACGGCCTGCGCACGCGGCACCGATGTGGACAAGCCGCGCAACCTGGCCAAGAGCGTGACGGTGGAGTGAGGCGGGGGCCGGGGTAGGGCGCAGGCCGTGGCCTGCCCTGGTCCTTCGTTGCCCCCTGTGCGAAATGTCCGTCGGACACCCGGCGGCTGGCCTACCTGCGGTGTCGCAACATGGGGCTGCGCACGCTCTGGCCGGTCCTACGGCTGAGCCGCATGTCCGGGCCCACACTGGTTACCAGCGCAGTGCATATCTGCGCTGCAGTCGGGCGCTTCGTTTGACGCGCCTCTTTGACCACCATGTGAAGGAGATACCCATGGCTCAGCAAAACGACCAGCAACAGCAGCAAAACAACCCGCAGCAGCAGAACCCGAACCAGCAAAACCCGGGACAGCAGCAGCAGGACAACCCCCAGCACAAGCAGCCTGGTCAAAACCAGCCAGGCCAGCAGCAGCCCAATCAGCCCCGCTGACAGGCTGGGCGGCGTTCCGTTTGACGTGAGGATGGAACTATGAAACAGCTTCTTCCCACGAGAGGCCCGCAGCATCCGGCCTATGTTCCCATGCAGATGGGGCAACCCATCACGGACAGGAACTACAGCCAGATGCAGTGCAAGGCGAACGTCCGCCAACAAGGGCAGCCTTTGCGCCAGCCACAGCAACGCTGATTGATCGCAGCCAGCGCTGGTGCAGCGCTCCCTGGAACCGGCCGCCTTCGGGCGGCTTTTCCGTGTCGAGGGCCTGCCCTGGCCGGGGCCGCCGGAGATCTCCCAGCACAATGACGCCTTTCCAGCATCAACCTCCAAGGATTTCAACGATGACACTGCAGCGCCCCTGCTTCGTTTTGCCGACTCTGGTGCTCGCCCTGGGATTGTCGGGGTGTGCCGCGCCGCCTTCCAGCGGGCAGCTCGAGAAGGAGGAAGCCGAGCAGGCGAAGACGCTGTGGGTGATCAGCGAGGCCTTGAAGGCCAACATGGCCGTGGTGCTGGTGGCTGACCTGACGCCGCACAAGTCGCTGGCCGACGCCGACGGCATGTCCAAATGGACCTCGAACGTGCTGTGGACCCACCAGGACAGGCCGGAGATCGTGTTCGGCCGCAAGTTCCAGAACAACGCGCTGCAGCGCGATCCCAAGACCACCTACCTCTTCAAGGCCTTCGAGGTCCATGTCCTGCCCCCCGGCAAGTACCTGCTGACGGGCGGCGATGACTACTGGCTCAATGCCCGGCTCGACCAGCTGGGGCCCAAGGCGGGCGCTGCGGGCGCAGGCCGCGGCGCCAGCGGCACGGTGTCCCTGGCGCCCGAGACCTACCGCGAGTTCTATACCGAGATGAACTGGAAGGAGGCCACCACGCACACGCAGACCCGCACCGAGAAGTACTGCACCACGGTGCACCGTGCCTCGGGCCATTGCGTGGCCTGGGGCGAGCGGCAGGTCACGGACAGTACGCCGGGCATGGGTGCGGGCTACTACCAGGACACGGACTCGCGCGACATCCCTGCGCTCAAGGTCCAGGTGCGCGTGCCGCCCCGGCAGGCCCTGGCCAGTTTCACGCTGGAAGGCGGGCAGCTGGTGCTGAGCCAGCGCTCGTATCTGAAGACGCCCAGCTACCAGTTCCGCCAGGCGGGCTGCCGCAAGGTGGCGGCCGAGAAGGTCGAATGCCCGCTGGAGGACTTCACCGTCCACACGCTGCCGGTGCCCATGGAATTCACGCGCACCTATCTGGCCTCCCGCGCCAACCTGACCCCTGACCAGGAAAAACTCATGGCGCGGCTGGCGCCCATGCAGGTCACCACGCTGGGCCGCCAGGGCGCCGCCGATCCGATCTGGGGCACGCCGATCTCGCTGCGCAAGGGGCCTTGAGGTCCGGGCGCAGCCGATGGTCGTTGATCGGCTGCGTCGGGTGGAGGCCCTTTCCGTGCCCGGCCGGTTGTTGGCGGGCTGCGGCGACCGGTGCCTGCCTATGGGGTCACCAGGTGTGCGCGTAGCTGATCTTCAGCACCGTGCCGGCCGCTGGCAGGCGGCTGGTGTTGTTGTTGCTGCGCAGCAGCTGGCTGTAGAGCGGGAAGTACTGGCGGTTGAACAGGTTTTCCACGCCCAGGGACACACGGTTCTTGGGGTCGATCTTCCACTGGCTGATCAGGTCCACCGTGGTGTAGCCCCGTGTGTCATAGCGGCCGAAGCCGGTCTTGCCGCCCAGGCGGTAGTCCTTGGAGGCATAGGCGGTGGCCTGGAGGCGGTGGCTCCAGCGCGTGTCGGGCCGGTACTCCACATAGGCGGTGAGCTTGAGCGGAGGGATGCGAAAGCCCGTCATGTCCTGGTAGCCGCTGGCGGCCTGGGGCAGCTCGCGGCCCTTCATCCAGGTGAAGCTGCCGCCCACGCTCCAGTGGTCGTCGTCGCTGAAGTAGTCCAGGCCGCCTTCGATGCCATGGATCTTCTCGCGGGTGCGCAGCAGGGTCAGGCCATTGTTGAAGCTCTGCACGGCGCCCAGGTTGGAGCGCGACTGGAAGACGCTGAGGTTGGCCATCACGTTGGAGAACTTGCCGCGCCAGCCCATTTCATAGGTGTTGGTCTTGACCGCCTGCAGGTTGGAGTTGCCCAGGTTGAAGGCCGGCGTGGCATTGCGCACCACCACGCCGATGTCCGGCAGCTCGAAGCCCTGGCTGTACGAGGCATAGAGCTCCTGGCCGGGGACCGGCGTGAAGACCGTGCCCAGGTTGTAGGTCCAGGCGTTGTACCTGACGGTGCCGCCGTTCACGGACTGGGGGCTGGGGGCGCGTGACTGCGACAGCGGCGTGAAGTCATTGAAGCTGGCCTGGGCGCGGTCGTAGCGCAGGCCGCCTTCCGCCGACCATTGCGCATTGAACCGGTGCTGCAGCTGGGCGAAGGCGCCGATGCTGCGCGTGGTGACGGGCGGCATGTAGATCAGCTGGCCCGTCTTGTGAAAGACCAGGCCGCCGCTGGCGTCATAGGCCCGGGGATCGAAGATGTCGATGGGCATGTCGGTGCGCTCCTGGTTGAAGTCCGCACCCCAGATCAGCAGGCTCTTCTTGCCGGCGCCCAGCGGCGTCTTCAGGGTCAGGCGCCCGCCAAAGACCTCGGAGTTCTGCATGGACTGATCGACATTGGCGCCCCGCACCGGCACGGCGCGTGCGTCGAAGGGCGCAAACCGCGTGAAGAAGTCCCGGTAGTAGAGCTGGGCGGCCAGCGTGCTGCCTGCGATGTCCCGGTTCTCGTAGTCCAGGCCCAGCATGGTGTTCTTGATCTGGTTCTGGTCGGCCAGCACCAGGCCCTTGATGGGGCGGGCCGCCGCCGTTCCGGCTGGCAGCCGCGCCACCGACGGGTCGGAGGCGTAGTCCGTGTCCTGGGCCGCGTTGTAGTGGCTGGCGGTCAATTGCAGGCGCTGGTCGGCATCGAGCTTGAAGCCGATCTTGGCCGAGGCGTTGTAGATGTTGGAGTCGAACAGGTCGCCCTGGCTGGGCTCGGGTGCAATGCGGTTGCCCCTGGCGTCGAAGGCGCCGCCCATGTGCCTGGCGCCCAGGCTCACCGAATAGTCGACCACCTCGCCACCGCCGGACAGGTAGTGCTGCACCTCGCCGCCCAGTCCTGCGCCGCGCAGGCGGGACAGCGGGGTCGAGCCGGTGACGATGGTCTCGGCCCGCGTCTCGCCCGAGGGCCGCTTGGTGCGGATGGAGACAATGCCGCCCGCCGCACCACTGCCGTAGATGGCGCTGCTGCCGCGCAGCACCTCGATCTGCTCGATGTCGGCCGGGTTGATGTTGGCCAGGTTCCTGGACGAGTCGCGGTTGGTGTTCAGCGGAACGCCGTCCACCAGCACCAGCATGTTGCGGCCGCGCAGCGTCTGGCCGTAGTCGGTGATGGTGTGGCTGGAGTCCGCCATGCCGGGGACCACCTTGCTGAGCATGGTGGCCAGGCTGTCCGAGCCCTGGCGCAGCTGCTCCACCTCCTGGCCTTCCAGAATCGTGACCTGCCGCGAGGGCGCGACCAGGTTGTTCTGCGTGCGCGCGGTCACCGTGATGGCGGCAAGCTCCGTGGCCTGTGCTGCGGCTTGGGCAGCGGACGGGGCTGCGGCCGGCGCTGCGGGCACGGCCGCAGCAGCGGACGGCGCCTGGCGGGCCGCCGCAGGCAGCTTCTCCAGCGCGTAGTTGCCCGCACCCACGCGGCGCGCTGTCCAGCCTGACGTGTTCAGCAGCTGCGCAAAGCCGTCTTCCACGGAGAACGTGCCGGACAGGCCGCGTGTCTCCATGCCGCCGAGCTGTTGCAGGTCCATGCCCAGGTTCACGCCTGCCTGTGCGGCAAAGGCCATCAGCGCCGGGCCCAGCGGACCCGGCTGGATCTGGTAGCTCCTGGCAGCGGCGCTGGCGGCCGGCTCGGCCGCCTGGACTGGCAGCGCGTGCAGCAGCAGCGAGGTGCTGACGGCCAGGGCCGCCAAGGCGGTGGCGCGCAGGCTGGCGCGTGGTCCGGCGGTGGAAGAAGGGGAGTGCATGGTGTTCTGTCCTCTGGGCTGTCGATGAAAGTGGTCTTCGCAAGCCTTGACAGGCGAGAGCGAAAAACCGGACAGCCACGGCAGAAAAAAATCGAATCAGCGCCGCGCCACCGTCACCCAGTACCGGCTGCGCTCGTGCACGCGCACCGGCAGGGTCTGGGCCAGCAGGGCCAGGATGCGGTCGGTGTCATGCAGCTGGTAGGTGCCGGAGACGCGCAGGTCGGCGACATCGTCGTCGCACCGCACAAGGCCTTCGCGGTAGCGCGACAGCTCGGCCAGGAAGTCCTGCAGCCGCAGGTTCTCGGCATAGAGCACGCCCAGCGTCCAGGCCGAGTCCCGCGGCGCCACCGGGCGGGTGGCGCTGGCGCCTTGTCCATCGAATTGCAGTTGCTCGCCCGCATGCACCACCACGGCCGTGGCCGATGCTGCCGGCGTGACGCGCACCGCGCCCTCCAGCACGGCCAGCGCCGTGCCCCGCTCCAGCTTGCGCACGATGAAGCGCGTGCCCAGGGCCTGCATCTGGCCGTCGTCTGTCTGCACCATGAAAGGCTGGGAGGCGTAGGGCGGCGCATGCGCGGTCTCGACCAGGATTTCCCCGGCATGCTGGCGGATGCGCCGCGCCGTGCCATCCATGCGCACGCTGATGGCCGAGGCCGTGTTCAGCTGCACGCGGCTGCCATCGGCCAGCGTGACCGCGCGGCGCTCGCCCCTGGCCGTGCGGTAGTCGGCCGTCCAGTCCTGCCAGGGCAGATGGCGCCAGGCCAGCCAGCCCAGCGCAGGCGTGGCCAGGGCCAGCACGGCCGAGCGCAGCAACTGGCGCCGTGCCGCCGAGGGGCGCGCGCGGTTGAGCGTGGCCATGCCGACGGCGGCGGGCACGGTGTTGAAGCGGCCCTTGAGCTGCTCGGCGCATTGCCAGATCTGTTCATGCCGGCTGCTCTGGCTGCGCCAGCGCGCCAGTTCGGCCTGCTCGGCCGCGCTGAAGTCCGAGGCATGCCTGCGGGCCAGCCAGCGGGCGGCCTCGTCCAGGATGCGTGCGTCTGCGGCCTGCATGCTCAGCGCTCCAGCATCACCAGCAGGCATTGCCGAAAGCCCTGGGCCATGTAGCGCGTCACGGTGCGCACGCTCAGCTGCATCCGGTCGGCAATGTCCTCGTAGGACAGGCCTTCGAGCTGGGACATGAGAAAGGCCGTGCGCACCCTGGCGGGCAGGGCGTCCAGCAGCGCATCGAGCTCCTGCAGCGTCTCCAGCAGGATGGCCCGCGCCTCCACGGACGGCACGGTGGCCTGGGGCAGGAGGTGCAGCGACGCCAGGTAGGCCTGCTCCAGCGAGCGGCGTTCGAGGTGATTGACCAGCAGCCGCCTGGCCACTGTCGTCAGATAGGCCCGAGGCTCCTGGATGTCCTCGATGGCCTGTGTCCTGGCGCTGACCCAGATGCGCGTGAACGTGTCCTGGGCCAGGTCGGCCGCATCGCAGCGGTTGCCCAGCCTGCGCTGCAGCCACGCGACCAGCCAAGGGTTGTGCTGCGCGTACATGCTGCCCAGAGCCTGGCTGGCGCCACTGTCGGTGGATGGATGCACGTGCCGGGCCTTTCCTCTTGTGCGTCAAGAAACTGCCGGCATTTTATCCAGTTGATATGAATTCTCATTTGCATTGGGATCTGTGCGATCCCGCGCACCGGATCAGCCCGCCGCCGCCAGCCCGTCGAAGGTCGTGCTGGTCACCCAGTCGATGATCTGCGCGTGCGTGTACTGGCCCGACTCCTTGAGCAGGGCCACCACCGGATCGCAGGCCCGCGCGAACAGCGTGTAGAGCACCAGTTCGGCCGGCAGCGTGGCCTGCATCTGGCCGCTGGTCTGGGCCTCGGTGATCCAGATGCTCAGGCGGTTGCTCAGCGCGATCAGCCGGTCCATGTAGTCGTCGTTGGATTGCAGCGAGGCGCTGAGGTTGGAGTTCTGCGCGGGCAGGGAGGGCATCTCGCCTTCCAGCTGGGTCTGCATGGCCCAGCGCGTCACGGCCTTGAGCTGTTCCAGCGGGCGCGTCGGCGTGCCGGCCTCGGCCGCCAGGCTGGCTTCGTCGCGCAGGCCGTCCACGAAGGCCAGGGCACGGTCCAGCACGCCCACCATGGCGGCCCCTGCCAGTTCTTCCTTGGAGGTGAACAGCTTGTACAGGCTGGCCTTGGCCATGCCGGCCTCGGCCGCCACCTCGTCCACCGTCATGGCGTCGTAGCCCTTGGTGGCCAGCAGCCGGTTGACGGCCGCCACGATGGCCTGCTCGCGCACGCGCTGTATCTGTTCTTTGATGGAGGAGCGGCTTGTCATAGCCATATTTTAGACCCGACAGGTCATATCCGATACCAAATAGTGCAAAGCAGATACGTTTGGTATATAGTTTGAACTCATCAGTTCACAGTTTGATCTTCATGGTCTGACTGATCGATTCAACCAGGAAGGACGCTCCCATGCATCGCATTGCAGTCATCGGGTCGGGGATTGCGGGGCTGGCCGCAGCACGGCGGCTGGCCGGCGCGCCGGGCGGGCATGGCGTGACCCTGCTGGAGGCAGGCAGCCATTTCGGCGGCCATGCCAACACGGTCGATCTGGCGCTGGGCGGCGTGAGCCAGGGGGTGGACACGGGCTTTCTGGTGTTCAACCACCGCACCTATCCGCTGCTGACCCGTCTGTTCGAAGAGCTGCAGGTGCCCACGGCGGAGGCCGAGATGTCGTTTTCCGTGCAGGTGCCGCAGGCCGGCGGCCGGGCGGGCCTGGAGTGGAGCGGCAGTTCGCTGGGCGGTGTGTTCGCCCAGCGCAGCAATCTGCTGCGGCCCCGTTTCCTGAAGATGCTGGCCGAGATCCTGCGCTTCAACCGCCTGACCACGCGCATCGCCGAGGAAGGCGATGAAGCGCGGCTGCGCAGCTGCATCGAAGATTTCCTGGACGACCACGGCTTCGGGCCGGCCTTTCGCCAGGACTATCTGCTGCCCATGATGGGCTGCATCTGGTCCTGCCCCACCGACCAGATGCTGCGCTTTCCCGTGGCCACGCTGATCCGCTTTTGCCACAACCACGGCCTGATCCAGGTCACGGACCGGCCGCTGTGGCGCACCGTGCGCGGTGGTTCGCGCCAGTATGTGCGGCGCATGGTGGCCGCGCTGCAAAAGGACGGCCGCCACGAGGTCCGGCTGAACGCGCCCGTGCTGGGCCTGCGCCGCGCCGCGCACGGCGTGCTGCTGCAGATGGCGCACGGCACGGAGCGGTTCGACGCCGTGGTGCTGGCCTGCCACAGCGACCAGGCCCTGCGACTGCTGGGCTCCGATGCCACGCCGCTCGAGCGCAGCGTGCTGGGCGCCATCCGCTACCAGCCCAACCAGGCCGTGCTGCACACCGATGCCGGCGTGCTGCCGCGCCGCCCGGCGGCCTGGGCCGCCTGGAACTACGAACGCGCCGCCGATCCCGGAAAAGACCGGGCCGGCGTCTGCCTGCACTACCTGCTCAACCGCCTGCAGCCCCTGCCGTGGCAGCAGCCCGTGATGGTGTCGCTGAACCCGGTGCGCCCCATCGATGACAGCCAGGTCCACGCGCGCATCGAGTACAGCCACCCGGTGTTCGACCTGGCCGCCATCGAGGCCCAGGGCCGGGTGGATGCCCTGCAAGGCCAGCGCAGGACCTGGTTCTGCGGCGCATGGTGCGGCTACGGCTTCCACGAGGACGGCCTGCGCTCGGGCCTGGTCGCGGCCGACGGCCTGCTGCATGCCCTGCCGACCTTGCCCGTCCTGCCCGCCAGCGCGGCCTTCGAGGGGGTTGCATGACGGCCCGGCCGCTCATCGGCTTCGGCCATGTCTGGCACCGCCGCCTGCGGCCGGTGGAGCATGCCTTCCGCTACCCGGGCTATTTCCTCATGCTGCCCATGCGCAGCCTGCGCACGCAGCCGGACGCCGCGCTCAGGCGCAACCGCCGTGGCTGGCTGAGCTTCCATGACAGCGACCACGGCGAGGGCGGCTGCGACGCACTGGCCTGGTTCGAGCAGCTGCTGCACAGCGAAGGCATAGCCGACGCCGATGGCGAAGTCTGGCTGCACACCTTTCCGCGCGTGCTGGGCTACGTGTTCAAGCCCGTGAGCTTTTGGTATGCGCACCGCGCCGACGGGTCGCTGGCCGCCGTGCTGGCCGAGGTCAACAACACCTTTGGCGAGCGCCATGCCTATCTGCTGGCGGGGCCGGACCTGGCCTGGGGCCGCGAGCAGGTGGCGCGCAAGCAATTCCACGTCTCGCCGTTCTGCGAGGTGCGCGGCGAGTACCGCTTCCGCTTCGAACGCAGCGAAGACCGCACCCTGGCACGCGTGGACCTGCATGACGAGGACGGCCCGCTGCTGCAGACCAGCGTGGGCGGCGTGCTGCAGGTGCTGGATGCCGCCGCCGTGCGCCGCGCCTTCTTCGGCACCCCTTTGATGACGCTGGGCGTGGTCGCCCGCATCCACTGGCACGCGCTGCGCCTTTGGGCCAAGCGCGTGCCTTTCCATGGCAAACCCTCCGCGCCCAAGCGCTTCGTCACAAGATGAACACTACCGCCGCCCCCCTGCTGAGCCCCACCGCCGCAGCGCCGCGCCGCACGCCTGCGCGGGCACGCCGTGTGCTGAACCTGCTCGAACGCCTGCCCCACGGGCAGCTGGACCTGGAGCAGCCCGATGGCCGCCTGCTGCACCTGCCCCGTCCGCCGTCGGGGGCTGCCGACGCGCATTGCGTGCTGCACGACTGGCGGGCGCTGGAGCGCACCCTGAAATCGGGCGACATCGGCCTGGCCGAAGGCTATATCGCCGGCGAATGGGACAGCCCCGATCTGGCCGCCCTGCTGCGCCTGTGCATGGCCAACCGCGACCATGTGCAAAGCCTGGTGTACGGCAGCTGGTGGGGCCGGCTGGGCTACCGCCTGCGCCACCTGCTGCAGCGCAATACGCGGGCCGGCAGCGCCAGGAACATCCATGCCCACTACGACCTGGGCAACGATTTCTACCGCCTGTGGCTGGACCCCGGCATGAGCTACAGCGCCGCCTGGTTCCAGGGGCGCACGGGTGAATCGCTGCGCCACGCCGACCTGCAGGACGCCCAGCAGGCCAAGCTCAGGCGCACGCTGGACGAGGTGCGGCTGCAGCCCGGCCAGCGCCTGCTGGAGATCGGCTGCGGCTGGGGCGGGCTGGCCGAGGCGGCGGCGCAGGAGTTCGGCGCCCGGGTCACGGGCGTGACGCTGTCGCGCGAGCAACTGGCCTGGGGACAGCAGCGCATGCGGCAGGCCGGCCTGGCCGACGCCGTGGAGCTGCGCTACCAGGACTACCGCGACCTGCCGGCACGGCATGCGGGCGAGCCCTTCGACGCCATCGTCTCCATCGAGATGTTCGAGGCCGTGGGCCGCGAATACTGGCGCGGCTACTTCCAGACGCTGCGCGACTGCCTCAAGCCCGGGGGCCTGGCCTGCATACAGACCATCACGCTGCGCGAGGACCTGTTCGCGCGCTATCTGCGCTCCACCGACTTCATCCAGCAGTACATCTTTCCGGGCGGGCTGCTGCCCAGCATTCCTGCCTTCGAGCAGGAGGCACGGCGCGCCGGCCTGGTGGTGGAGCGCCGCATGGCCTTCGGCCGCGACTATGCGGAGACGCTGCGGCGCTGGCGCCAGGCCTTCGATCACCACCTCGACGCCGTGCGGGCCCAGGGCTTTGACGAACGCTTCGTGCGCATCTGGACCTTCTATCTCGCCTACTGCGAGGCGGCCTTCGACACCGGCAACACCGATGTCGTCCAGTTCACGCTGCGCAGGCCCCTGCCATGAAATCGCCACCACGTCACATGCCGCGCCGCCAGGCGCTGGCCTGGGGCGCCGCCTGCGCCCTTGTCCCTTCACTGATCGCCATGCCCAACGAACTCCACGCCAAGACTCCGACTGCCGACCTTCCGGCCGAACTGCGCAGCGCCCTGCCGGCCGCGCGCCTGGTGGGCACGGGCGTGCTGCGCTTTTTCGGCCTGCGCGTGTACGAGGCACGGCTGTGGGCCGCACCGGGCTTTGTGCCCGAAGACTACGCCCGCCACCCGTTCGCGCTGGAGCTGGTCTATGACCGCAAGCTCGAAGGCGCGGCCATCGCCGAGCGCTCCATCGCCGAAATGCGCAGGGTCGACGGCTTCACCGAGGAGCAGTCCCGCCAATGGCTGGCGCTGATGAAGCAGGCATTTCCCGATGTGGCGGCCCAGGACCGGCTGCTGGGCCTGAACGACGGCCAGGGCGAGGTGCGCTTCTTCCACAACGGCCGCCAGACTGCACAGCTGCGCGATGCCGACTATGCGCGCCTGTTCTTCGGCATCTGGCTCGCGCCCCAGACCTCGGCACCTGCCATGCGCAGCTCGCTGCTGGGCCAATCCTGAGCGCCCGGGACCACGCCATGGCCTCGCACCCTGCCGCCGCCCCCTTGCTGCCCTGGCGCACAGGGCTGGCCTATGGCGGCCTGGCCGCGCCGCTGGCGTTCGTGTCCCTGCCGCTGTATGTGAACCTGCCCTACCACTACGCCAGCGTGGCCGGTGCGCCGCTGGCGGGGCTGGGCGCGGTGCTGCTGGCCACGCGTGCCTTCGATGCCCTGGTGGACCCCGCCATCGGCCGCCAGGCCGACCGGCTGCTGCGCCGGGGCATGCGGCCAGCGTGGTGGGCGGCTGCACTGGCCAGCCTGCTGATGGTCCTGGGCTTCTGGGCGCTGTGGCATCCGCCGCGCGGTGCCCAGGCCGCCATGCTGGGCTGGCTGGCCTGCAGCCTGCTGGTGTGCACGCTGGCCTACAGCTTCGTCACCATCGTCCACCAGGCCTGGGGCACGCGCTGGGGCGGGCAGCCCGCCTGGCGGGCCCGCGTCACGGCCTGGCGCGAGGGCGCTACGCTGGGCGGTGTGCTGCTGGCCAGCGTGTTGCCGGCCTGGCTGGGGTTCGACACCACCAGCGCCGTGCTGGCGCTGGGGCTGGCGCTGGGGCTGGTGGGGCTGTACCGGCTCAAGGCTCCGGTGGCGCTGCCGCAGCAGGCCACGGCGGACACCTCTCGGATCTCACCATGGGCGGATGCCGGCTTTCGCCGGCTGCTGGCCGTCTTCATGGTCAACGGCGTGGCCGCGGCCATTCCGGCCACCTTGCTGCCCTTCTTCGTGGCCGACAGATTGCAGGTGCCCGGGATGCAGCCCCTGCTGCTGCTGTGTTTTTTTGGCGCGGCGGCCCTGGGCCTGCCGCTGTGGGTGAAGGCCGTCTCGCGCTGGGGCCTGGCGCCCAGCTGGCGCGCGGGCATGCTGGCCAGCGTGCTGGCCTTCGGCTTCACGCCCTGGCTGGGCACGGGTGACGGCCTGGCCTTCGCCGTGATCTGCCTGGCCAGCGGGCTGGCCCTGGGCGCGGATCTGGCCCTGCCGGGCGCACTGCTCACGGGCGTGATCCACGAGTCCGGCCAGGGCGGCCAGGGCGAGGGCCGCTACCTGGGGTGGTGGACCTGCGCCACCAAGCTCAACCTGGCCCTGGCCGCGGGCCTGGCCCTGCCCCTGCTGTCCGTTGCGGGCTACCGCAGCGGCAGCACCGATCCGGCCGGCCTGCAGGCCCTGGCCTGGGCCTATGGCGGGCTGCCCTGCCTGCTCAAACTGGCGGCGGCCGGGCTGCTTTGGCGCGCCGAGCGACTGCATTCTTCCTGGAGGCACACATGAGCCACATCACCCACTGCGCTTCGTTTTCACCACTGCGGCGCGCCTGCCTGGGGGCGGCATTGGCGCTGTCTCTGGCGGGCTGCGCCGGTCCTTCCGTGCAGGACTACGCCAAGGAGCAGCCGACGCTGGACCTGCGCCAGTACTTCAACGGGCCGCTGACGGCCCACGGCATGTTCACGGACCGCTCGGGCAAGGTGGTCAAGCGATTCACCGTGCGCATGACGGGCCGCTGGAATGGCGACGAGGGCACGCTCGATGAGCACTTCGTCTACAGCGACGGCAGCACGCAGCAGCGCATCTGGCATATCCGCCACCTGGGCGAGGGCCGCTACAGCGGCCGGGCCGACGACGTGGTGGGCGAGGCCCAGGGCCAGAGCGCGGGCAATGCCATCCGCTGGAGCTACGTGCTGGCCCTGCCCGTGGACGGAAGGGTCTGGAACGTCAGCATGGACGACTGGATGTACCTGATGGACGGGCGCACCCTGCTCAACCGCACGGCCATGAGCAAGCTCGGCCTGCACCTGGGCGACGTGACGCTGGCCATCATCAAGGAGTGATGGCCATGCCACTGTTATCCCGCCGGCTGAACCCGCCGCTGCGCGACTGGAAGGGCCGCTCGGCATGGCTTCTGGGCGCCTCCTCGGGCATAGGGCGCGCCACGGCCGAAGCGCTGCACGGCCAGGGCGCGCGCGTGATTGTCTCTGCGCGGCATGGCGGTGCGCTGCAGGATTTCGTGCGCGGCCGCGAAGGCTGCCTGGCCCTGCCGCTGGACGTGACCGATGCCCAGGCCGTGGCACAGGCAGCCCGTGCCGTGCGGGCCCATGTGGGCAGGGCGCCCGACCTGGTGGTGTACTGCGCCGGCCACTACCGGCCCCAGCGCGCCACCGAGTTCGACCTAGCCGAGATGCAGCGCCACCTGGCCGTGAACTATGGCGGCGCGCTGCACCTGCTCGATGCCGTGCTGCCCATGCTGCTGGAGGCCGGCCAGGGGCATCTGGCCCTGGTCGGCTCGGTGGCAGGCTATCGCGGGCTGCCCATGTCCCTGGCCTACGGTCCTACCAAGGCGGCGCTCAACAACCTGGCAGAAAACCTCTACCTGGACCTGCACGGCCCGGGCCTGGGCGTGTCCATCATCAACCCCGGCTTTGTCGATACGCCGCTGACGGCGCAAAACAGCTTCAGCATGCCGGCCCTGATCGGTGCCGACGAGGCCGCCCGGCACATGCTGCAGGGCTGGGCACAGGGGCGCTTCGAGATGAATTTTCCGCGCCGCTTCACGCGCTGGGTGCGGCTGCTGCGCTGCCTGCCCGATGCCTGGTATTTCTCGGCGGTTCGCCGCATCACAGGAGCCTGAAACCGATGAGCACTGCCCTCGGCGATCCCCGACTGGACCGGCTGGCCCAGGCCTATGAGGCGCTGCGCCGCGACAACCTGCCGGCGCTGCTGGCCCTCTATGCGGAACAGGCCCGGTTCAAGGACCCGTTCAACGATGTGCGCGGCCACGCAGCGATACAGCGCGTGTTCGCCCACATGTTCGAGCAACTGGACCGGCCCCGCTTCGCCGTCAGCCAGGGCGCGGTGCAGGGGGACAGCGGCTTTTTGCTGTGGGAGCTGGGCTTTGTCAGGGCATCGGGCCAGCCCATGCACATCTGCGGCACCAGCTACCTGGAGTTCGATGCGCAGGGACTGGTGGCAGTGCACCGCGATTTCTGGGACCCGGTGGAGGAAATCTTTGCCAAGGTGCCCGTGCTGGGTGCCGTGGCCAGGGCGCTGCAGAACAAGCTCAGGGCTCCGCAGTAAGCAGCCTGGCCAATTGCGCCAGGGCGCCGTCCAGGTCGTCCAGGCCTGGGGCGCCCAGGCAGATGCGCAGCCCGCTGGCACGGTCGTGCGGCTCCACCATCAGCGAGCCCGGATCGGTCAGCGTCACGCCCAGCGCCGCTGCGGCCGACACCAGGCGGTCGGCGGCCTCGCGCTCCATGGGCAGCCAGGCGTTGTAGGCCTCGGGGTGCAGTACCAGGCGGCTGTCGCCCAGGTGTGGGGCAAGGTGCGATGCGGCCAGCCGCACGCGCCGCTGTGCCTCATGGCGCAGGTCGGCCTGCAGGGAGGCGACCACTCCCTGGGACAGCCATTCATCGACCACGGCGCATGACAGGGCCGAAGGCGCCATGGACAGCTCCTGCAGCGTCGCCAGCGCGGCGCCGCACAGCGCTGGCGGCAGCACCAGCGTGCCCACCTGCAGCCCCGGGCCCAGCGACTTGGACAGCCCGTTCACATGCAGGGTGATCTCGGGCGCCAGGGTCGCCAGGTGCGCAAGGCGCGCGTGATCTGGCGAGCAGGCGGCATACACGCCGTCCTCGATGATCCAGGCGCCTGCGTTCCGGCAGATATCCACGATCGCCCGCCTGCGCTCCGCGCCCATGGTGGCCGTGGTCGGGTTGTGCAGCGTGGGGGTGAGGTAGAGCACCTTGCCTTCGGCGGCGGGAATGCCGTGCAGCGCCTCGGCCAGCGCCTGCGGCAGCAGGCCCTGCGCGTCCATGGCCAGGCCCTGCAGGGCGCAGCCCTTGCGCCGGGCCAGGGCAATGGCGCCGGGGTAGGTGATGCGCTCGGTCAGCAGCCGGCCCCGGGGCTGGCAGACCAGGTCCAGGGCCAGGGACAGCGCCTGGCGCGCGCTGCTGGTCAGCACCATGTGGCCGGGTTCCACGTTCAGGCCCAGCGTCTGCAGCCAGCGCGCGAGCACGCGGCGATGCTCCGCATGTCCGCCCGGCGGCGCGTAGGAATTGAAGTGATCGGCATCGATGCGGCGCGCAATCGCGGTCAGCGTGCGCGCCAGCAGGCGTTCGCTGATGGCGGCCGGCGGCGCGTTGGAGGACAGGTCGATGGCCTCGCCGCCCTGCGTCCGCCGGGCGGCCACGAAGGTGCCCCGGCCCTTGACGCTGCGCGTCAGCCCCCGGCGCTCCAGCAGCGCATAGGCCCTGGTCACCGAGCCCAGGCCGATCTGCAGCCTGTCGGCCAGGTCTCTGTGGGCGGGAAGGCGGTCGCCGCCGGCCAGCCGGCCTTCGACGATGTCGTCGGCCAGGGCGCGCGCCAGCCGCTCGGCGGCACTGGCTTCAATGCGCGCAAGACGGGGTGTCCAGGGGGAGGGCAGGAGCATGGTCGGGGCAAGGAAAAAAAGAGTGTGCCGTGACACTATTTCATTTATCGATAGTGTAACGTTCACCCCATGTTCAGCCACATCACCGTCGGCGCCCGTGATCTCGAGCGGGCCGGCCGCTTCTATGACGCGGTGCTTTCCCCGCTGGGACTGCAGCGCCGCGCCGTCCAGCCCGATGGCGGGCCGGCCGCGCTGTGCTGGGTGGCGCCGCAGGCTTCCTTGCCGCGCTTTTATGTCTACAGCCCCTTCAACGGCGAGCCGGCCACGGCGGGCAACGGCAGCATGGCGGCCTTTCTGGCGCCGTCGCCCGAGGCGGTGGATGCGGCCCATGCCGCCGGCCTGGCGCGTGGCGGAAGCGACGAAGGCCCGCCCGGCCAGCGACCTCATTACGGCGATGGCTACTACGGTGCCTACCTGCGCGACCCCGACGGCAACAAGGTCCATGTGGTGCATCGCGCCGATGTGCGGCCGTAGCGCAGATCGGGACCGCCGTCCGTTTCCCCTTCTTTTCCTTCCCATGCAACAAGGACTGTCTTCATGAGCATTGCCGTTCATATGGTCGACGTTTTCGCCAGCGGCCCGCTGTCCGGCAATCCGCTGGCCGTGATCACCGGTGGGCAGGCGCTGACCACCACACAGATGCAGCAGCTGACACGCTGGTTCAACCTCTCCGAAACCGCGTTCCTGCTGCCGCCCACGCAGGCGCAGGCCGACTACCGCGTGAGGATTTTCACGCTGGACCGGGAGATGCCTTTTGCCGGCCATCCCACGCTGGGCAGCTGCCATGCCTGGCTGTCCCAGCGCGGTGCGCCCAGGAACGCAGGCCACATCGTCCAGGAGTGCGGGGCGGGCCTGGTGCAGATACGGCAGGAGCATGGGCGGCTGGCATTCGCCGCGCCGCCCATGCTGCGCTTTGGCGCGCCCACCGCCGACGAGCTGGATGCCGCGCTGCGCATGCTGGGCATCACCGCCGAAGAGGTGCAGGCCGCCTCGTGGATAGACAACGGCCCCGGCTGGCTGGGCATCCGCCTGGCCTCGGCCGAGCAGGTGCTGGCGCTGGACCCGGCCCGGCAGTGGCCCACGCGCATGGACGTGGGCGTGGTGGGGCCCTATGCCAGGGGTGTCGGCGGTGCCAGCCCTGCCGCCTGCGAGGTGCGCGCCTTCTTCTCCGATCACCAGGGCGCCATCGTCGAAGACCCCGTCACCGGCAGCCTCAACGCCTCGCTGGCGCAGTGGCTGTTTGCGACGGGGGTGATGGACAGCGACTACGTTGCCGCCCAGGGCCGCTGCCTGGGCCGTGACGGCCGCATCTTCCTGACCCGTGACGGCACGGGCCAGGTCTGGGTGGGCGGCACGGCGCGCACCCATGTCGAAGGCGCACTGCGCGGCCTTTGATCCACACCGAAGGAACCCACGAATGACAGCGATCCAGGAGAGCCCGCGCGCTCCCGTCTCATCGGCCAGGGCCAACCTGAAAATGCTGGTGCGCTACAAGGCCTGGGCCAACGGCCTGACCTTCAAGAGCGTGATGGAGCTGCCCGAAGGCGAGGCCTTGAAGCAGCGCCCCACGAGCTTCGGCAACATGGTGCGCACGCTGAACCACGTCCTTGTGGTGGAGGACATCTTCAGGCACCACCTGCAGGGCCGCAAGCATGGCTACACCATGCGCAACACCGACCACACGCCCACGCTGCAGGCGCTGTGGGAATCCGTGCAGGCAATGGACCGCTGGTATGTGGAGTTCGTCGACGCATGCCCGGACGAGGAACTGGCGAAGGTCGTGCACTTCGAGTTCGTGGGCGGCGGGCAGGGCGCCATGACGCGCGAGCAGATCGTGCTGCATGTGGTGAACCATGGCAGCTACCACCGTGGCTTTGTCAGCGACATGATGTACCAGGTGCCCTTCGTGCCGCCGGCCAACGACCTGCCGGTGTTCCTCAGGGACTGCTACCGCGTGGACGAGCCGGCCTGCGGTTGAGGCAGGGCCAGGGCCTGCTGCGCCAGGGCGCCCTGGAGCACGGGCAGCGCAGGCGGCGCGTCGCCGGGCAGGGCCCATCCCTGGCGCAGCGCACCGGCAAAGCCGTCGGCCACGCGCGAGTAGGCGCGGCCGCTGGTCATCACCCGGGGCCGGGCCGACCAGGCGATGCGGGCGCCGCCGGCCGCCAGGCGGTCCACCAGGTCCTGGTCCTCGCCGCAGGTGCGTGCGTCGAACCCGCCGGCCTGGCGGTAGTGCCAGGCCGAGATGCCCAGGTTGGCACCATGCACGTGGCAGTGGCCGTCGCGGTCCGTGTAGGTGGTCTCGAAGTGCCGCCGCGCCGTGTCCGCCTGGACGCCGTGGGCCGACCAGTCGGCCACCTGCACCGTGCCGCAGACCACGTCGGACTGAAGCGCCAGCTGGTCGGCCAGCCAGCTCGGCGAGACGGTGGTGTCGGCGTCCGTGAAGGCCAGCCAGCGGGCGCCCAGCAGCAGCAGGTACTCCGACCCCAGGGCCCGCGCCTTGCCCACGTTGCGCGCGGCAATGGACAACGGGATGGCGGGCCAGCGGCGCACGGCCGATTCGGTGGCGTCCTGGCAGCTGTCCAGCACCACCACGACGGCCACGGTCTCGCCTTGCAGGTCGGCATGGGCGGCCGCGCAAAACACGCTGTCCAGGCAGCGGCCTATGAGGTCTTCCTCGTCATGGGCTGGGATGCACACGCCGATCATCTGTCCGTCCTTTCAGGGGTTTTCTGCCAGATGTCCAGCTGGAAATCCGGTTCGCTGTGGCTCAGCAGCAAGTGCAGCTGCGCATGGGCCGACACGCTGTCATGCAGGGCGCGGGTGCTCTGCAGGTGATCGTGCGCCCCATGCCGCCAGTGGCACATGAGCCAGTGGCCGCCGCCCTGCAGCGAGGCCAGGCACTGGCGGTTGAAATGCGCCAGTGCCGCGTCGTCGAAGTAGTAGGCAAGCTCCGAGACCACGATGAGATCGAAGCCTTGCTGCGGCACCTGGGGCACCTGTGGCCATTGCCAGGGCAGGGGCAGGGCCTGCAGGTCCAGGCGGGCGCGGTCCTGCGGTGCAATCCGCTGGCGGCACAGATCCACGGCCCTGTCCGAGAAATCGACGGCGCACAGCCGGTCGCAGCGCTGCAGCAGGCGCTGCGTGGCCTCGCCATTGCCGCAGCCGGGCTCGAAGCCGTGGGCATAGCGCTCGCGCGGCAGGGCGGCCAGCAGCAGGTCGCGCTTGCGCCGCTCGTACCAGCGCGATGCGACCTGCCAGGGGTCGGGGTCGGCCTGGTACATCTGCTCGAAGTGCTGCCGGGCGCCGTTCATAGAAACACCACTTCAAACGGACGCAGCAGGCGCTGCGTGGCCCAGGACGGCAGGATGGCGTCGCGGCCCGTGGACGGGTCGGGCAGCAGCTGGCTGCGAAAGCACGACAGGGCCTGGCGCTTGAGCGCCAGCTCCTGCGGCGCCAGCGCAATGGCGGCGGCGCGGTGCCAGGGCACGCGCGCGTCGCCGGGCTCGGCCCAGTGCCAGGCCCAGATCGGCAGCTCGAAGAGCCGGCAGCCCGCGTGCCGGGCCGCCGTGGCGCAGGCCTGGCCCGTGGCCTCGTGGTCCGGGTGCCCGTCTTCGCGCCAGGTGCACAACAGCGCATCCGAGGGCTGCAGCAACGGCTCCAGCCGCTGCAGCAATTGCGCTGCATGCTCGGCGATATGGCCGTCGGGCAGGCCCAGCCGCAGCACCTGCGCCTGCGGCGCAAGCAGGGCCAGGGCCTGGGTGCTCTCCTGCACGCGCTCGCGCACCAGCCGCTGCGGCGGCCACAGCGTCGAGTCGGGGTGGCTGGCTCCGCCATCGGTCACGGAGACGATGAGGCAGGGCATGCCCCGCTCGGCACAGCGGCGCAGCAGGCCGGCGCAGCCCAGGATCTCGTCATCGGGGTGTGGCGCGACGATGACGGCGCGGCGCCGGCCGTCCAGCAGGTCGTCCATGGATACCTGCGCTGGCCGGCGCTGCGCAAACCAGGCCTGCCAGCGCGATTCCGGCGTGCCCCGGCCCTCGATGAGGCGCGGCTTCACAGCATCCATGCCGCGCCTCCCGGTGCCTGCGAGGCCTGTGCCTTGTCGGCCAGCAGGCGGCCCAGCGCGGCCTGGTCGCGCTCGGCATGGCTTTGGCGGATGAAGACGGGCAGGTCGGCCATCAGCTGTGCCAGGCCCCTGTTCTTGCACAGCGGGCCCGGTCCGATGGCGCGCGGCACGCGCCGCAGCACCTCTTCGGCGGCGGCTTCCACGGCCAGGCGGGCGCGGCTCACGGCCAGCAGGCAGGGGTCCGAGGGCGTGGCATCGATGCGGGCCGCAGCGTCGCGCAGCAGGCCGGCCGCGCCGGCCAGGGCCACATCCAGCGCGCCCAGGTGGGCCTGGCGGTGCGGGTCCTCGCCTTGACCGACGGCCTGCTGCAGATGGCTGGCGATGCGCGCTGCCGCGCCATGCCAGCAGGCAGCAACGCCCGCGCCGCCATGGTGAAAGCCGGGGCGGCTCAGGTACTGGCCCGGGGCCCCGACCAGCACGCCGGTGGCGCCGTCGAAGTGCACGTCGGCGCTGGCGCTGGCGGCCATGCCCACGGCCTGCCAGTGGCTGTCGTCCCTGCGGATGCCGGGCTGGTCCATGGTGACGGCGATCAGGCAGCGCCGGCCGTCGGCCAGCCAGCCGCTGACCAGGGCACGGTCCACCGCGCGCGCGCCCGAACACCAGGGCTTGTGGCCGGACAGCTGCACGGCCATGCCGGCATGTGCCGCAGCATGGGGGGCCGTGGGCGTGGCCTGCACGCGCTCGCCCGGCGGCTCGGCGCACCAGACGGCCCAGCGCAGGCCTTCGGTGGCCAGGTCTGCCTGCAGCTCGGAGAGGATGGCCAGGGCATCGGTATGGCCTTCATAGAGCTTGGCCAGGCTCAGGCTGTGGGCGGCCACCTCGGCCAGTGCGCGCCAGCGCTGCAGCGTGTGGCCATGGCCCGGCAGCGGCAGGCGGTCGGCGCCCTGCGCCACCAGCAGGGCCAACTGGTCCGCTGGCGACAGGTCCGTGTGGCCGCGCAAGGCCTGCGCCAGCGTGTCGCTGCATGTCCACGCATGGGCGTGCTCGTTGTCGTGCTGGGCCATCGCCGCTTGCCTTCCTTTTGTGTGTCGTGCGCAGCCCGGGAAATGGGGGTGGGGCCGGGCGATGCCATGGTGCCGGGAGGATGAACGCGGCGCCGCAGGAGCAGGAAGGCATTACCTGTCGGAGACCACCGACCGGCAGGCGTCCCGTTCCACGCCGTCGGCAGGGCAGGCGGCCAGCTCCAGGCGCAGCGGTGCCTGCTCCTGCCTGATCGAGGGAACGGGGATGCCGAAGGCTTCCCTTTCCCTGTGCTCCAGCGGCCTGGCCTCTTTCAAGGCAGACAGAAAGGCCTTGCGCCACCAGTGCACGTCCTGCTCGGCGATGCGCTGCAGCAGCCGCTGGTGCCGCTGGCGCCTTTCCTGCAGGGGCATCTGCAGGGCCTGCTGCACCACGGCGGCCGTGCCGTGCACGTCGTAGGGATTGACCAGCAGCGCCTCCTGCAGCTGCTCGGCCGCGCCGGCAAACCGCGACAGCACCAGCACGCCCGGGTCGGCCGGGTCCTGGGCCGCCACATATTCCTTGGCCACGAGGTTCATGCCGTCGCGCAGCGGCGTGACCAGGCCCACGGCCGCCGCGCGGCACAGGCCCGGAATGCCATCGCGCGGCAGGGTCTGGTGGATGTAGCGCACGGGCATCCAGTCCAGCTCGCCGTAGTCGCCGTTGACGGCGCCGCACAGCGATTCAAGCTCCCGCCGTATGTCGGCATACGCGTCCAGGCCCTCGCGCGTGGGCGAGCCGATCTGGATCAGCGTGGCGCGCCGGCGCTGCTCGGGATGGCGGGCCAGCAGCTCCCGAAAGGCACGCAGGCGCTGCGGCAGGCCCTTGGAGTAGTCCAGCCGGTCTATGCCCAGCAGCAGGCGACGCTGTGCGTACTCGTGCTTCATGCGCGCATGCATGTCCTGCGATGCGCCGGACAGGGCCAGCGCCGCGAAGCCCTCCACATCGATGCCGATGGGGAAGGCGCGGCACACCAGGCGCTGCCCATGGGCACGCAAGGCGCCATCGCCCAGCGACTGGCCCCCGGCCTCGTCGCAGACATAGCGCTCGAAATGCTGCACGTCCTGGCGGGTCTGCAGGCCCACAAGGTCGTAGGCAAACAGGCAGCGCATCAGCCATGCATGCTCGGGAATGGCCGCCAGCAGGGTCGGCGGGGGCAATGGGATGTGCAGGAAAAAGCCGATGCGCTGGCGGCAGCCCAGGGCGCGCAGCTCGGCCGCCAGCGGGATCAGGTGGTAGTCATGCACCCAGAGGATGTCGTCCTGCGCCAGCAGGTGCAGCAGCCTGCGCGCAAGCAGCTGGTTCACGCGGCGGTAGCCGGCCGCATGGCCCGTGTCGAAGCTCGCCAGGTCCAGCCGTCCGTGAAAGACGGGCCACAGCACGCCGTTGCTGTAGCCCGCGTAGTAGCTGTCATGGTCCGCACGGTCCAGGTCCACCGTGGCCAGCGTGACGTTGCCTGCCTGGGTGCGGTGCACATGGCCGGCCGGCGCGGCCTGGGCACCGTCGTCGGTGACGGTCCCGCTCCAGCCGAACCACAGGCCGCCCGTCTGCCGCAGCGCATCGCCCATGGCCACGGCAAGGCCCCCGGCCGCGGCCCTGCGCGGATCGGCCACGCGGTTGGAGATCACCACCAGCCGGCTCATGGCAGCACCTCCGCGCAGGTCTGCGCAGCCGGGTGCATGCATGCGGACTTCAGCCAGGCATGCACGGCCTGCGGGCTGCCCAGCCGGTGGCGGGCCCTGCTTGCGCCTTCGCCCACCTTGATCGCCATGCCGCCGTGTGCCTGCACCACGGCAAAGCCGCTCTCGTCCGTGACATCGTCACCGGCAAACACGGGGGTGCGGCCGGCGAACGGCTCTTCGCGCAGAAAGGCCGCAATGGCGCGGCCCTTGTCCACGCCCGCAGGCCTGACCTCCAGCACGCATTTACCGTGCAGCAGCTCCAGACCGGGCTGGTGCTGCAGGGCGAGGCCCAACATGTCCAGGCACAGCGCCGCCAGCTCTGGCGCACGCCGGTAGTGCAGTGCGACCGAGGAGCGCTTGCGCTCCACCAGCAGGCGGGGATGGTCGGCCGCCAAGGCATTGCACATCTGCAGCACGGTCTCTGGCATGGCCGATGCCTGCATGTGCAGGCGGCCTGCGGCATCCCGCCGCTGCAGGCCGTGCTCGCAGGCGGCGGGCAGATGCAGCGGCGCCAGAAAGTGGTCCAGCATCTCGACCTGCCGACCCGTGACGATGGCCAGCGCACCGCCCAACAGACCCTGCAGCCTGGCCAGCATGGGGATCAGGACGGGGTCTGGCGCAATGGCGTCCGGGGTCTCGGCCAGCGGCACGAGCGTGCCGTCGAAGTCGAGGAACAGGGCGGATCTGCAGGTGGGGAATGGGGGTGTTTCCATGGGAGCGCCAGGGTATGGGTTGCCGGTTTCGTGGATCGACATCAGGAAAGCGTCTGCTGCCATGGCCTGCTCACCGCTCGGCCTTGATGGAGCCGCGGATGTTGGTGATGGCCAGGCAGAACTGCAGGCTCACCAGCGCCCAGGCCGCCGTGGACCAGCCCCACAGCGCCCACAGCGCATTGCTGAGCATCAGGATCCAGAAGCCCAGGTTGCGCCTTTGCGCAGAACGCGAGCCCACACACCAGGCGCCGGCGATGGAGGCCAGAAAGGCAGGCCACTGGAGCCAGTCGGGAATGTCGGGCATGGGGTTGCTCCTGTATGAAGTGAAGCGCGGGCACCTCAGTTGCCGGGCCGTGCCGGGTCGTCTTCGTCGATGGAGTGGCATTCCTTGCAGGCTCCGCTTTCGTGCGCGCGGGCGGCCAGATTGACGTGGAAGGCCGCCCCTTGCTGCAGCTGCTCCCCGTCCAGAGCCCTTCGATGCCGGTCATGCGGTTGCTGGCGATCTTGCTGGCTGCCAGCAGCTCGTTGCGCTTCAGGTGCAAGCGTCAGGTGCCATCAAGGCTGCTTGCGCACCATCTTCTTGCGCCGTTCGGCATCCAGGCCCGGCGTCTGGCGCATGTCGGTATCGACCTGGCCGGAGGCGAGGTCGTCATGGGCCTGGCGCATCACCGGATCGGGCGCATCGCTGGTAGCGTCCAGGCTCTGGTCGCGCTCGTGCGGAAGGCGCAGGCCCTGTTCGGATGCGTCGGATGCATCGGATTCACCGGGCGCATGGGGCGCCTTGCCGACCTGTCCGGGCAGCTTGGTCTGGCCATCGCCCGACGGCTTCGCCTGTGTGGGTGCAGAGGACTTGGATGCGGATGGGGTCTTGTCTTTCATGGCGTCTTCCTTTCATTCGCGGGCCTGCGCAGGCGGCGCTTGGGCCATGGTCTCTTGGCCCTTTCGCAGCCGCCGTGGGACCACGCCGAAAGCGCAGGAACGAAAAGATGCCTCGCGCATGAACGCCGTTCTCAGGCACGCCGATTGCCCTGTGATTGCCCTGTGCCGGGGTGCGAAAAATGGCCACAGGCCACTGGCGCGATGTCCGCAAGGCCCGGTCGCCGCGTTCCTACGGCACATGGCCGCAAGCGCGCACGCCGGCGGCGCGCCACGGCGATCACGATAGACATCACTTTCAACTGCCAAGGAGCACATTCCATGACGCAATCGAATCCCGCAAACCGTGACCCGCTGTCCGACGCGCCCGGCGCACATCCCGTGGGCACCGGCATAGGCGCTGCAGGCGGTGCCGTGACCGGCGCTGCATTCGGCGCAATGGGCGGCCCCATCGGTGCTGCCGTGGGCGGTGTGGCCGGTGCCGTGGTCGGCGGGCTGGCCGGCAAGGGCGCGGCCGAAGCCGTCAATCCCACGGTCGAGGACGCCTACTGGCGCGACGCCTACCAGAACGAGCCCTACTACGTGGCCGGCCGCAGCTACGAGGAGTACCGCCCCGCCTACGAGCTGGGCTGGAACGCGGCCGCCGCGCGCCGCGATGCCGACTTCGATGCCTTCGACGCCGAATGGGAGCGCGAATGGACCACGCGCCGTGGCGCCAGCCATCTGGACTGGGACCAGGCCCGGCCCGCAGCGCGCGCGGCCTGGGAGCGCGCAGGCGTTCGCGATGTCCGTGATGACACGGGGACCATCGTGGCACCGGCCTACACCGGCGACATCGACAACGACGATGTAGCCGACGTGCTCAACGACCTGCTCGAATCCTGCCGCGATGGCGAGTACGGCTTTCGCACCTCGGCCGAGAACGCCGACTCGCCGGACCTCAAGACCCTGTTCCTGCGCCACAGCGCCGAGTGCGGCGCCGCCGCGCTGGAGCTGGAGGCCGAGATCCGCAAGCTGGGCCGCGAGCCCGCATCGGGCGGCACGGTGGCCGGCGCGCTGCACCGGGGCTGGGTGTCGGTGAAGACGGCGCTGACCTCGCAGGACGACAAGGCCGTGCTGGAGGAGTGCGAGCGCGGCGAGGATTCCGCCGTGGCCCAGTACCGCAAGGCGCTCAAGCAGCCGCTGCCTCCGGCCATCCGCGTGATGGTGGAGCGCCAGGCCCAGGGCGCGCAGCGCAACCACGACGAAGTGCGCGATCTGCGCGACCGCATGCGCGCGGCCTCCTGACCCGGCACAGGATGCCTGGGGGTTGCTAGCCGCCTACGCCGTACGGCGCAAAGCGGCTGGCGTTCTCATCCACATGCAGCGCCTTTCCCACATAGGGAAAGGCGCGCTGCGTGCACTGGTCGCGCTCGCAGACCTTGCAGCCCATGCCGATGGGCGTGGCCGATTCCGGATCGCCCAGGTCCAGCCCCTTGGCATAGACCAGGCGCGCGGCATGGCGTATGTCGCAGCCCAGGCCGATGGAGAAGGTCTTGCGTGGTGAACCATAGCCGCGCTGGCCATGCGAGACCGAGCGTGCAATCCACAGGTAGCGCCGCCCGTCGGGCATGCTGGCGAGCTGGCGCAGCACCTGGTCGGGCTGGCCGAAGGCCTCGTACACCGTCCACAGCGGGCAGGTGCCGCCGGTGCGGCTGAAGTGGAAATGCGTGGCCGACTGGCGCTTGGAGATATTGCCCGCGCGGTCCACGCGCACAAAGAAGAAGGGCACGCCGGGCGCGCCGGGCCGCTGCAGCGTGCTCAGCCGGTGGCAGACGGTTTCAAAGCCCACGCCAAAGCGCTGGCCCAGCAGGTCGATGTCATAGCGCAGCTGCTCGGCCGATTCCAGGAACAGGTCGTAGGGCAGCAGCAGCGCGCCCGCAAAGTAGTTGGCAAGGCCCACGCGGGCGAGCTTGCTTGAGGCCGGGTCGCCCTGGAAGGCGGCGGTGGCGATCAGCCGGTCCAGCGTGTCGCCCATCTCCAGCAAGGCCAGCTGCGTGCCCAGCTGGAAGGCCTGTTGCGCAGGCTCCAGCGCCGAGGACAGCCACAGCGAGCGCGTGGCCGGGTCGAACCGGCGCTGGCTTTGCCGGGAGTCTTCCAGGCGATGCACCTGCACGCCGTGGCGCTGCTGCAGCCGCCGGACCAGCCAGTCCGCCAGATGGCCCGGGTCCGCACGCGCCTCGCCAGCCAGGGCCTGGGCCGCGCGGTCGACTTCATCGAAGTAGTTCTGGTGCGCAAAGAAGAAATCGCGCACGGCCTCGAACGGCATGGTGCGCGCCACCGGCATGTCCGAGCGGTCATCGCCCAGCCTGAGCGACATGCTCTCGATGCGTTCCAGGGCCTCCAGATGGCGGCGATGCAGCGCCATCACCGCACGTCCCAGGGCGGGCATCTGCGCGGCGACTTCCTGCAGCTCGGGCAGGGCAATGGATTCGGGCGCCTCGGCAAGGGCCTCGCGCAGGCCGGCGACCAGGCGCGCTTCCTCGTCCTCCGAGAACTGCTGGATATCGACGCCCAGCGCGCGGTTGAGCTTGAGCAGCACCGACACCGTCAGCGGCCGCTGGTTCTGCTCCAGCTGGTTCAGGTAGCTGGGCGACAGGCCCAGCGCGTGGGCCAGGGCGATCTGGGACAGGCCGTGCTCCGCGCGCAGTTTGCGCAGCTTGACGCCCATGAACGTCTTCTTCATGGCTGTTTCCTCGGGTGGCTGTTATTCGCAGAATTTGCAAATTCGCGGACTTCGTTTCGCAAGAATTCGCCTTTTCAGCACTATGGCAGGGGCGCTATTTTGCGTAAATTGCGAAACATGACAACACCCACCGGAACCGCCGAGTTGCATGAACTGGTATTGCCCGCGCTGGCCAACCACCACGGCACGCTGTTCGCGGGCCAGGGCCTGCAGCTCATGGCCAAGGCGGCCTTTCTCGCTGCGCGCAGCCTGGCACAGCGCGAGGTCGTGATGGCCGCCGTCACCGGCGTGGACTTCCTGGCACCCGTGCCCGTGGGCCACGAGATCGTCCTGCGCGGCTGGGTCAGCCGCGTGGGGCGCAGCTCCATGACGGTCTGCGTCACCGCGTCGGCCCATGCTCCGGGCATTGCCTGCGAGGACGTGCTCAAGGGCCTGTTCGAGATGGTGGCTGTCGACCACAACGGCCTTCCTGCGGCCATTGCCCATTCCTATCTGAACCAGGAGACCCTTCCATGAGTACCACGACCATCGACGCGCCATCTGCGTCAACAGCACCATCTGCGTCCGCATTCAAGCCCAAGAAATCCGTCGCGCTGTCGGGCGTGACCGCCGGCAACACCGCGCTGTGCACCGTGGGCCGCTCGGGCAACGACCTGCACTATCGCGGCTACGACATCCTGGACATTGCCGAGGTCTGCGAGTTCGAGGAAATCGCCCATCTGCTGGTGCACGGCAAGCTGCCCACGCGCCCCGAACTGCAGGCCTACAAGACCAAATTGCAGGCGCTGCGCGGCCTGCCGGCCAGCGTCAGGCAGGCGTTGGAGCAGCTGCCTGCCGGCGCCCATCCGATGGACGTGATGCGCACCGGCGTCTCGGCCCTGGGCTGCGTGCTGCCCGAAAAGGACGACCACAACCTGGCGGGTGCCCGCGACATTGCCGACCGGCTCATGGCCAGCCTGGGCTCCATGCTGCTGTACTGGTACCACTGGAGCAATTCGGGCCGGCGCATCGAGGTGGAGACCGACGACGACTCCATCGGCGGCCACTTCCTGCACCTGCTGCACGGCCACCGGCCGTCCGAAGGCTGGGTGCGCGCCATGCACACCTCGCTCAACCTCTATGCAGAGCATGAGTTCAACGCCTCCACCTTCACGGCGCGCGTGATCGCGGGCACGGGCAGCGATATGTATTCCTCCATCGCGGGCGCCATCGGCGCGCTGCGCGGGCCCAAGCATGGCGGCGCCAACGAGGTGGCCTTCGAGATCCAGAAGCGCTACGACACGCCCGACGAGGCCGAGGCCGACATCCGCCGCCGCGTCGATGCCAAGGAAGTGGTGATCGGCTTCGGCCACCCGGTCTACACCGTCAGCGACCCGCGCAACGTGGTCATCAAGGGCGTGGCCAAGCGCCTGTCCGACGAGGCCGGAACCACCCGCATGTACGACATTGCCGACCGGCTGGAATCGGTGATGTGGGAGGTCAAGAAGATGTTCCCCAACCTGGACTGGTTCAGCGCCGTCAGCTACCACATGATGGGCGTGCCCACGGCCATGTTCACGCCGCTGTTCGTGATCGCGCGCACCAGCGGCTGGGCCGCGCACGTGATCGAGCAGCGCCAGGACAACAAGATCATCCGCCCCAGCGCCAACTACACGGGGCCGGATGACCAGAAGTTCGTGCCCCTCGATGCGCGCGCCTGAGCCGCCGCTGTCCTGAACCTGGCGGGCGGGCTGCAGGCCTGCCCGCATTGCATCCGCCCCATGAACCACACCCACAAGAAACCCCTGCCCGGCACCACGGTGCACTACATCGATGCCCGCGCCGCCGTCGATGCGCTTTCGCCCGGCGCCTGGGCACGCCTGCCCTACACCGCCCGCGTCCATGCCGAGAACCTCGTGCGCCGCGCCGATCCCGCGCAGCTGCACGGCTACCTGCTGCAGCTCATCGAGCGCCGGCGTGACATCGACTTTCCCTGGTACCCCGTGCGCGTGGTCTGCCATGACATCCTGGGCCAGACCGCCCTGGTGGACCTGGCCGGCCTGCGCGACGCCATCGCGGCCGAAGGCGGCGACCCGGCCCAGGTCAACCCCGTCGTGCCCGTGCAGCTCATCGTGGACCACTCGCTGGCCGTGGAGTGCGGCGGCTTCGATCCCGATGCCTTCGTGAAGAACCGCGCCATCGAGGACCGCCGCAACGAGGACCGCTTCCACTTCATCGAGTGGACAAAAAAAGCCTTTGCCAACGTGGATGTGATCCCTGCAGGGAACGGGATCATGCACCAGATCAATCTGGAGAAGATGTCCCCCGTGGTGACAGTGCAGGATGGCCTGGCCTTCCCGGACACCTGTGTCGGCACCGACTCGCACACGCCCCATGTCGATGCCCTGGGCGTGATCGCCGTGGGCGTGGGCGGCCTTGAGGCCGAGAACGTCATGCTGGGCCGCGCCTCCTGGATGCGCATGCCCGAGATCGTGGGCGTGCGCCTCACGGGCCGGCGCCAGGACGGCATCACCGCCACCGACATCGTGCTGACCCTGACCGAATTCCTGCGCCAGCAAAAAGTCGTCGGCGCCTATGTGGAATTCTTTGGCGAGGGCGCCGACAGTCTGAGCATCGGCGACCGCGCCACCATCTCCAACATGTGCCCCGAATACGGCGCCACGGCGGCCATGTTCTCCATTGACGACCAGACCCTGGCCTACCTGCGCCTGACCGGCCGCGACGAGGCCCAGGTGCGCTTGGTCGAGGCCTATGCGCGCACCGCAGGTTTCTGGAGCGACAGCCTGGCCGATGCCCAGTACGACCGCGTGCTGCAGTTCGACCTGTCCTCCGTGGTGCGCAACATGGCCGGCCCCTCGAATCCGCACCGGCGCCTGCCCACCTCGGCCCTGGCCGAGCGCGGCATTGCCGATGCGGCAAAACTGCAGGCCGCCCGCGCCCAGGAGCGCCAGGGCCTGATGCCCGATGGGGCCGTCATCATCGCGGCCATCACCAGCTGCACCAACACCAGCAACCCGCGCAATGTCATCGCCGCGGCGCTGCTGGCGCGCAATGCCAATCGCCTGGGTCTCACGCGCAAGCCCTGGGTCAAGTCCTCGCTGGCGCCGGGCTCCAAGGCCGTGGAGCTGTACCTGAAGGAGGCCGGGCTGCTCACCGAGCTGCAGCAGCTGGGCTTTGGCATCGTCGCCTTTGCCTGCACCACCTGCAACGGCATGAGCGGCGCGCTGGACCCCAGGATCCAGCAGGAAATCGTCGAGCGCGACCTCTACGCCACGGCCGTGCTCTCGGGCAACCGCAACTTCGACGGGCGCATCCATCCGTATGCCAAACAGGCCTTCCTGGCCTCGCCGCCGCTGGTCGTGGCCTATGCGCTGGCGGGCACCATCCGCTTCGACATCGAGCAGGACGTGCTGGGCGTGGTGGAAGGCCGCGAGATCCGCCTCAAGGACCTGTGGCCCGCCGACGAGGAGATCGACGCCATCGTTGCCCAGGCCGTGCGCCCCGAGCAATTCCGCGCCGTCTACGAACCCATGTTCGCCATCCGCAAGGACGATGGAGACCGGGCCCGGCCACAGTACGACTGGCGCCCCCAGTCCACCTACATCCGCCGCCCGCCCTACTGGGATACCGAAGGCGTGGGCGCGCTGGCGGCCTTCCCGCGCACGCTGCGCAACATGCGGCCGCTGGCCCTGCTGCCCGACAACATCACTACCGACCACCTGTCGCCCTCCAACGCCATCCTGGCCGACAGCGCGGCGGGCGAATACCTGGCGCGCATGGGCCTGCCCGAGGAAGACTTCAACTCCTACGCCACCCACCGCGGCGATCACCTGACGGCCATGCGGGCCACCTTCGCCAACCCGCAGCTGGTCAACGAAATGGCCGTCATCGACGGCGTGCAGCACAAGGGCTCGCTGGCGCGCATCGAGCCCGAAGGCCGCGTGGTGCGCATGTGGGAGGCCATGGAAACCTACCTGAACCGCCGCCAGCCGCTGATCATCATCGCGGGCGCCGACTACGGCCAGGGCAGCTCGCGCGACTGGGCGGCCAAGGGAGTGCGGCTGGCCGGAGTCGAGGCGGTGGTGGCCGAAGGCTTCGAGCGCATCCACCGCACCAACCTCATCGGCATGGGCGTGCTGCCGATGCAGTTCCTGCCGGGCACCGACCGCAAGACCCTGGCCCTGGACGGCACGGAGGTCTATGGCGTGGAAGGCGAGCGCACGCCGGGCACCCAACTCACGCTGGTGGTCGAGCGCAGAAACGGCCAGACGCTGCGCGTGCCCGTGACCTGCCGGCTGGACACGGCCGAGGAGGTATCGGTCTACGAGGCGGGCGGCGTGCTGCAGCGGTTTGCGCAGGACTTCCTGGCGCAGGCTCAGGCAGCCTGAGCAGGGAGCGTGCCAGCGGCCAGCGGCTGGCGCGCCAGCTCGATGAAGGCCTGCAGATAGTCGGTCTGCAGGTCCGCCACGCGCGCGCCCAGGAAGATCTGCTTGGCAATGCCCTGGGCGCCCAGGCGCACGGGCACCACGTCCAGCTTGCCCGCGTACTCCTGCACCAGCCAGCGCGGCAGGGCCGCCACGCCCCGGCCGCTGGCCACCATCTGCATCATGATGTCCGTGGTCTCTATGGCCTTCTGGCGGCGCGGCGTGATGCCTGCCGGCATGAGGAACTGGTTGTAGATGTCCAGCCGGTCCATGGGAACGGGATAGGTGATCAGCACCTCGGGCGCGAGCTGGGCGGCCTCCACGAAATCGGCCCCTGCCAGCGCATGCGCGCTGGAGACCACCAGCACCTGCTCGTAGTCGAACACGGGCACGAACTCCAGGCCCGCCTTGAACAGCGGATCGGGCGTGACCAGCAGGTCGATCTCGTAGCCGAACAGCGCGCCGATGCCGCCGAACTGGAATTTCTGCTTCACATCCACATCCACATCGGGCCAGCTCGCCAGATAGGGCGCGACGATCTTGAGCAGCCACTGGTAGCAGGGATGGCACTCCATGCCGATGCGCAGCGCGCCGCGCTCGCCCTGGGCGAACTGGCGCAGCCGCTCCTCGGCCAGGTCCAGCTGGGGCAGCACGCGCTGGGCCACGGCCAGCAGGTACTGGCCGGCCTGCGTCAGGCGCAGGCTGCGGCCTTCGCGCAGCCAGATGTCCGTGCCCAGCTGCTGCTCCAGCTTCTTCATGCTGTGGCTCAGCGCCGACTGCGTCACGCACAGCACGCCGGCCGCCGCCGTCAGCGAGCCCTGTTTTTCGACTTCACGGACGATGGCGAGGTGGGTGCGTTCGAGCATTTTGGTGAGAAAAATTCATGGATTTGTGAGCTAAAAAAATTCTAGTTCATTGATGTGAATCCATTCCATGGCTGCCTTCATCGATTGAAAGCAGTGCATGACCATCATTCATCACCTCGGTTTTCCCCATCGGCGCCCGGCGCGCTACGCAGCCGGTGCGCCGGGCTGCAGGGCGCCGTGCAGGAAGGCCTGCTCCATCACGGCCGCCACGCTGGCCCGCGCAACACGGCCGCGCCGCTCCGCATCCAGCAGCCCCACGACCATGGACAGCCACAGCTCGGTCATGGCCGCAGCCGTGATGTCGATGCGGAACACGCCGGCCTGCTGGCCGCGCAGGAAAAAGGCATCCATGGCCGCCACCCATTCGCTCTCTATCTGGCCGACCACCGAGATGTCGGAGCGCCAGAAATACATCAGGAACAGCAGCAGCGTCTGGTGGTCCTGGCAGTGGGCGGTGAGGCGGCGCAGCGCCTCCAGCGGCGCGTGGCGCTCCAGCTCGGCCGCGTGCATGGCGCGCGACAGGGTGTCGGCCGCATGCCCTATGAGCCGGTCGATGAGCTGGTCGCGCGTGGGGCAGAAGCGGTAGAGCGTGGCCTTGCTGATGCCGATGGCGCGTGCCAGCTCCTGCAGATTGGCCTTGGGATCGTCCAGCAGCGCCAGTGCCAGTGCGCCCAGCAGCTTGCCTTCGTCCTCTTGCTTGGTGCTCGTCATCGCTTGTCATGCCTCCTTGGAAAGTGCATGGATTTTATCTGTTGATGTTTTAAAGCATCAAATGAATCGATGTTGACTCATTTGATTCGGATGTGTACCATCGCGGCCTTTGTATCGAACTCAATCAGGTTGTGAACATGAGCATGCGTCTGAACAAGCGACGTGGCCTGCCGCTGGCGGCCCTGGTGCTGGCCGCCCTGGCCGTCCTGGCAGCGGGCTGCGGCCGCAACGAGGCTCCGGCCGCAGCGGGTGATGCGCTGCCCGTGGTGCAGGCCGTCACCGTGCAGCCCGCGCCGCTGGCCCTGTCCAGCGAGCTGCCGGGCCGTATCGAGCCCGTGCGCGTGGCCGAGGTGCGTGCGCGGGTGGCCGGCATCGTGCTGCGCCGCCATTTCGAGGAAGGCGCCGACGTCCGGGCCGGCCAGGTGCTGTTCCAGATCGACCCGGCGCCCCTGCGCGCCGCCCTGTCCCGCGCCCAGGGCCAGCTGGCCAGCGCCGAGGCGGCCCTGCTCGATGCGCGTGCCGTGGTCGGCCGCAACGCGCCGCTGGTGGCGCAGGAGGCGGTCAGCCGCCAGGACTTCGAGGCCATGCAGGCCCGCCTGCAGGCGGCCCAGGCCGCGCGGCAGTCCGCCCAGGCCGAGGTGCAGGCGGCCGCCCTGAACCTGGAATACGCCACGGTCAGGGCGCCTATCGCGGGCCGCATCGGCCGTGCGCTGGTCACCGAGGGCGCCCTGGTGGGCCAGGGCGAGGCCACGCCCATGGCGCTGGTCCAGCAGCTCGACCCGGTCTATGCCGACTTCCAGCAGCCCGTGGCCGAAGCCCAGCGCCTGCGCGCGGCCCTGGCCGAGGGCCGCCTGGCACAGACGGCGGGCAAGGACGGCACGCCGGTCTCCCTGAAGGTGGACGGCACGGGCCTGCAGCGCACGGGGCAACTGCTGTTCTCGGATGTGACGGTGGACCGCGGCACCGGCCAGATGTCGCTGCGCGGGCGCTTCGACAACCGCGACGGCATGCTGCTGCCCGGCATGTATGTGCGCGTGACCGTGGGCCAGGGCGTGGACCCTGCCGCCATCCTGGTGCCGCAGCGGGCCGTGCGGCGCAGCACCGACGGGCAGGCCCACGTGCTGGTGGTGGACGGCCAGGACACGCTGCAGATGCGCCCCGTGCAGACCGCGGCCATGCATGGCGCGCAGTGGCAGATCAGCGCAGGCCTGAAGGGCGGCGAGCGCGTGGTGGTGGGCCGCATGGCAGGCCTGCAGCCCGGGGCGCGGGTTCAGGTCACGGCCCTTTCCGATGCCGCGGCCTCCCCTACGGCGGGGCTGTCCGGCACCTTCAGCGCCTCCGGCAGCTCCGCCACGTCCAGCGACTGAGCCGGCGCGTGCCCAAGGAATAGACCATGTCCAAGTTCTTCATCAACCGCCCCAACTTCGCCTGGGTGGTGGCCATCTTCATCATGCTCGCCGGGCTGCTGGCCATACCGGCACTGCCCGTCTCCCAGTTTCCCAACGTGGCGCCGCCGCAGATCTCGATCACCGCCAACTATCCGGGGGCCTCCGCCACCACGGTGATGGAGTCGGTGACCAGCGTCATCGAGGAGGAGCTGAACGGCACCAAGGGGCTGCTGTACTTCGACTCCTCCAGCGGCTCCACGGGCATGGCCGAGATCACGGCCACCTTCGCCCCGGGCACCGAGCCCGCGCTGGCGCAGGTGGAGGTGCAAAACCGCATCAAGAAGGCCGAGGCGCGCCTGCCCGCGTCCGTGATGCAGATGGGCCTGCAGGTCGAGCAGGCCAGCGCCAACTTCCTGATGATCTACTCGCTGACCTACAAGGACGGCAGCGGCAGCAACAGCGAGGTGGCCCTGTCCGACTACGCCGTGCGCAACATCAGCAACGAGATCCGCCGCGTGCCCGGCGTGGGCAAGGTGCAGTTCTTCGCGGCCGATGTGGCCATGCGCGTCTGGGTCGATCCGAACAAGCTGCTGGGCTACGGCCTGTCGGTGGCGGACGTGAACGCGGCCATCGCCGCCCAGAACGCGCAGGTGCCGGCCGGCAGCTTTGGCGCCTCGCCCGCAGGGCCCGGCCAGGAGCTGAGCGCCACCATTGCCGTCAAGGGCACGCTGGCCTCGCCCGAGGAGTTCGGCCAGATCGTGCTGCGTGCCAGGGCCGATGGCTCGGCCGTGCGCCTGGCCGATGTGGCGCGGCTGGAGGTCGGCCAGCTGGACTACAGCTTTTCCTCGCGCGAGGACGGCCGCCAGGGCGTGGCCGCCGCCGTGCAGCTGGCGCCCGGGGCCAACGCCATGCAGACCGCCAAGGCCGTCAAGGCGCGCCTGGCCGAGCTGTCGCAGAACTTCCCCGCCGGCATCCAGTACGCCGTGCCCTATGACACCTCGCGCTTCGTGGAAGTGGCCATCGGCAAGGTCATCCAGACCCTGGTGGAGGCCGTGGCGCTGGTGTTCCTGGTGATGTGGCTGTTCCTGCAGAACCTGCGCTACACGCTGATCCCCACCATCGTCGTGCCGGTATGCCTGGCCGGCACCCTGGGCGTGATGTATGCGCTGGGCTTCTCGGTGAACATGATGACCATGTTCGGCATGGTGCTGGCCATCGGCATCCTGGTGGACGACGCCATCGTGGTGGTGGAGAACGTGGAGCGCCTCATGGCCGAGGAGGGTCTGTCGCCGCTGGCGGCCACGGTCAAGGCCATGCACCAGGTCTCGGGCGCCATCGTCGGCATCACCCTGGTGCTGGTGGCCGTGTTCCTGCCGCTGGCCTTCATGAGCGGATCGGTGGGTGTGATCTACCGGCAGTTCTCGCTGTCGCTGGCCGTGTCCATCCTGTTCTCGGGCCTGCTGGCGCTGACCTTCACGCCCGCGCTGTGCGCCACGCTGCTCAGGCCCGTTGCCAAGGGCCATCACGCCGAGCGCAAGGGCTTCTTCGGCTGGTTCAACCGCCGCTTCGCGGCGCTGACCGAGCGCTTCGACCTGCTCAACCAGCGGCTGGTGCGCCGCGCCGGGCGCTGCATGCTGGTGTATGCCGCCATCGTGGCCGGGCTGGGCGTGGCGTACACGCGCATGCCCGAATCCTTCGTGCCCTACGAGGACATGGGCTACTACATCGTCGGCGTGCAGCTGCCGCCGGGCGCCACCACGGAGCGCACCAAGGCCATGGTCAAGGACATGGAGGACTATGTTCAGAGCCGCCCCGCCACGGCCCAGGCCGAGTTCCTGATGGGCTACAGCTTCTCGGGCATGGGGCAGAACGCGGCCCTGGCCTTCGTCACGCTCAAGGACTGGTCGGTGCGCGGCGCCGGGCAGGCATCGTGGGACGAGGTGCAGGCCTTCAACCAGCGCTTTGCCAGCCTGTCCGACGGCACCGTCATGGCCGTGGACCCGCCGCCCATCGACGGCCTGGGCAACTCCGGCGGCTTTGCGCTGCGCCTGCAGGACCGCGCCAGCCTGGGCCGCGAGGCGCTGATCGCCGCGCGCGACCAACTGCTGGCCAAGGCCAATGCCTCGCCCATCATTGCCTACGCCATGATGGAAAACCTGGAGGATGCGCCCCAGCTGCGGCTGGACATCGACCGGCGCAAGGCGCAGGCCCAGGGCGTGGATTTCAGCGCCATCAACACGGCCCTGTCCACCGCCTACGGCTCGGCCGTGATCAACGAGTTCCCCAACGCGGGCCGCCTGCAGCGCGTGGTGGTGCAGGCCGATGCCCAGGCCCGCGCGCGGCCCGAGGACATCCTGCGCCTGCACGTGCCCAACGCCGGCGGGCAGCAGGTGCCGCTGTCGGCCTTTGCCACGGTGCGCTGGGAAAGCGGGCCGGTGCAGATCTCGCGCTACAACGGCTATCCGGCCTTCCGCATCTCGGGCGACGCCAGGCCTGGCCACACCACGGGCGAGGCCATGGCCGAGCTGGAACGCATCATGGCCGAGATGCCGCGCGGCATAGGCTACGAGTGGACGGCCCTGTCCTTCCAGGAGAAAGCCGCCGGTGCCCAGGCGCCCAAGCTGTTCGCGCTGGCCATCGTGGTGGTGTTCCTGCTGCTGGTGGCCCTGTACGAGAGCTGGAGCATTCCCGCCGCCGTGATGCTGATCGTGCCCATCGGCGCGCTGGGATCGGTGCTGGCCACCTCGGCCGTGGGCCTGTCCAACGACGTGTACTTCAAGGTGGGCCTGATCACCATCATCGGCCTGGCGGCCAAGAACGCCATCCTGATCGTGGAGTTCGCCAGGGACCTGCATGCCCAGGGGCACAGCCTGGCGCAGGCCGCGCTGCAGGCGGCGCGGCTGCGCTTTCGGCCCATCGTCATGACCTCGCTGGCCTTCATCCTGGGCGTGGTGCCGCTGGCGCTGGCCTCGGGCGCGGGCGCCTCCAGCCAGGCCGCCATCGGCTTTGGCGTGATCGGCGGCATGCTGTCGGCCACGCTGCTGGGGGTGGTCTTCGTTCCCGTCTTCTTCGTCTGGGTGCTGTCCCTGTTCCGGCGCAAGGCGCCGGCCGGCACCCCGCCTGCCCTGCAGGCCCCGGCAACCCCCATCGAGTAAGCGCCATGTCCATGCACTTCTTCCCACGCGCCCTGTGTGCGCTGGCCGCCAGCCTGGTGCTGGCGGGCTGCTCCCTCGCCCCGGTCCACCAGCGTCCGCAGGCGCCCATTCCCACGCAATGGCCGCAGCAGGATGCCGCGCCCGTGCTGTCCTCGTCGGCGGCCACGCTGGACTGGAACAGCTTCATCGCCGACCGCCAGCTGCGCCAGCTGGTGGACCTGGCCCAGGCCCACAACCGCGACCTGCGCCAGACCCTGCTCAACGTGGAGGCGGCACGCGCCCTGTACCAGGTGCAGCGCGCCGACCGCCTGCCGGGCGTGGGCCTGCAGGGCGGCGGCACGCGCCAGCGCCTGCCGGGCGACATGAATGCCACGGGCCAGCCGCAGGTGCAGGGCAGCTGGCAGGCCGGCCTGGGGCTGGCCGCCTTCGAACTGGACCTGTTCGGCCGTGTGCGCAACCTGTCCGAAGCCGCCCTGGGCGAGTACCTGGCCACCGAAGAGGCCGCGCGCGCCGCCCGCATCAGCCTGGGTGCCGAAGTGGTGCAGGCCTACCTGTCCCGCGACGGGGCCCTGCGCCGGCTGCAACTGGCGCAGCGCACGCTGCAAAGCCGTGAATCCTCGCTGCGCCTGACCGCGCAGCGGCGCCAGGCGGGCACGGCCACGGCCCTGGACCACCAGGACGCCCTGGGCCTGGCCGCCCAGGCCCGCGCCGACGTGGAGCGCAGCGAACGCGAGCTGCGCCAGGCCGGCAACGCCCTGCTGCTGCTGACGGGCGTGGAGGATCTGGGGCCGTACCTGTCCGCACAGTCCGCAGGGTCTGCACAGCCGGCAAAGTCGTCCGACGTACCCCTGCTGCTGCAGGACCTGTCGGCCGGCACGCCTTCCGAACTGCTCATCCACCGGCCCGACATCCAGGCGGCCGAGCACCGGCTGCGCGCCCGCAGCGCGGACATTGGTGCGGCGCGCGCGGCCTTCTTCCCGCGCATCTCGCTCACCGGCTTCCTGGGATCGTCCAGCGCCGATCTGTCCGACCTGTTCCGCTCGGGCCAGCGCGCCTGGTCGTTCACTCCCCAGGTCACGCTGCCCCTCTTCGACGGGGGGCGCAACCGCGCCAACCTCGACCTGGCCGTGCTGCGCAAGGACATGGCCGTGGCAGCCTACGAGCAGGCCATCCAGACCGCCTTCCGCGAAGTGGCCGACGCCCTGGCCGCCACCGACACGCTGCGCCGCGAGGAAGCCGCGCGCCTGGCGCTGCGCGACAGCAGCCGCGAAAGCCTGCGGCTGGCGCAGGCCCGTTACCAGGCGGGGGTGGACGACCATCTGCGCTACCTGGACGCACAGCGCAACGCCTTCGCCAATGAAAGTGCCTACATCGATACCGTGACCCAGCGGCAGTTGGCGCTGGCCCAGCTGTTCCGCGTGCTGGGCGGCAGCTGGACGGCGCCGCCGCCTCACAGCGCCCCGAACACCTCCGGCAAGGCCGCATCGCGCGGCATGCCGCCATAGCTCTTGGTGCCGCCCTGGCTGTCGATCACCACGATGCCCGGCGTGCCACGGAAGCCCAGGGACATCATCAGCTTGCGGTGGGCCTCCAGCGCCTTGCGCACGTCGGGGCTGACGCTGAAGGCGGGCGCTATGCCGCCCTGGGCGGACTTCTTCTCGTGCTCCATCAGTGCGGCCGCGCGGTCCGGGGCCTGCAGGATGGCGGCGGCCTTGGCCGGGCTGTCGTCCCGGATCACGCCCACCAGGATGTGACGCAGCTGCACCTTGCCTGCGTCCACCCAGGGGCGTGCGGCCTCCCAGAACTTGTGGCAGTACTTGCAGTTGGGGTCGGTGAAGGTATAGATCACGCGCGGCGCATCGGCCTTGCCGTCGGGCACCCAGTTGGAGGCCTCCAGCTGCGCCTGCACGGTGTCGCCCGCCGGCTTGGCGGCCTGGGCCTTGGCCTGGGGCGCCTGGGCCGTGGCAGGACCTTCTGCGGCGCTTGCCCGTCCTGCTGCCAGAAAGAGGCTGGCAGCCATGCCTGCAAAAAGGACGGTGCGTTGAAGATGCATGGGAACTCCTTGGAACGGTTGGATGAATGAGGGTGCGGCGCTGCGCGGCAAGCGTGCAACGCCTGGTGCTGCGGCAACAGCGGCGGACGGTGTGAGTCGGAGTGCATCCGACGCGTTCCATCGGTCCAGGAAATCGCTTGCGGCAATCTCGCACACGACGGCCGACCGACCACGCGCCGCTGTCGCTGCGTTGCAGCCCATGGGCTTCGCACGCCGCCGATTGTCATTGACACCCTTGCAGATGCTGCGCATCGGTGCTGGGCAGTCGTCATTGCAGACAGCCAGGGCGAGCGGGGCAGGGTGGGGGAGGGCTTGCGCCCGGCGCGGCAGGCAGTCTTGGAAGCGGTAGCGGTCTTGCATGGCAGTCATGGATGGAAATGAAACCCACTACCTATGAAGACGCTCCAGCTTTTCAGAACTGCACCCCTGCGGCCGAATTTTTTTGAAAGCGGGGGCCGGTCCCGCCTCCGTGCTCAGGGCGCAGCGGCAATCTCGGTCTGGCCATCGGGCCCGGCCACCAGAGTGACGGGCAGGATCTGGGCCAGCATGCGTGCGAACTCGGCGGGGCGGCTGGCCTGGTAGGTGCCGCCAATGCGCAGAGCCGCCACGGCCGGGTCGTGCACCACCAGGCCGGTCTGTCCGTAGCGCTCCAGCTCGGCCAGGGCGTCGGCCAGGGGCGTGTTCTCGAAGCGGATCAGTCCCTTGCGCCACAGCGCAATGCTGCCGGGCGCCACAGCCGACACCGGACCGAGCACGCCTGCGGGCGACACGCTCAGGGCCTGGCCAGCGACCAGGTCGGCAGGCGTTGCCGCGCCTTGCGCACCGGCCACGCGCACATGGCCTTCCTGCACGGCCACCTGGGCGCTGCCCGCCTCCATGCCCGTGGCGCGATAGCGCACGGAAAACCGCGTGCCGCCCACGGTGACGCGCGCCGGGCCGGCCAGCACATGAAAGGGCCTGGCGCTGTCGGGTGCCACGGCGAACAGGATCTGCCCTTGCGTGATGCGCACCTCGCGCCGGTCGCGGTACAGAGTTACCTGCGCCTGGGTATCGGCATCCAGGGACAGTGCGGTGCCATCCGGCAAGGTGATGGTCCTGGCCTGGCCGCGTGGGGTCAGGTGGCTGCTGGTGAAGGTGGGCTGCTGCTGCCACTGGTGCCAGCCCACGCCCACGGCCAGGACCAGGGCAAGGGCCACCGTGCAGCACAGGGCCGCCAGGGCAGGTCGCGGCAGCAGGCGGGACCAGTTCCAGCCTTGGCGCTCTTCGGAGGACGGGCGCTGCGTGGCCGGTTCCGGGCGTGCGTGAGGCGCTGACTGCGAGCGCCGGCGTGCCTGCTCCGCGCGCAGGCGCGCCACCTGTTCGGGGGGAATGGACCGCGCGGCCGCCAGGCTCTGGCCCAGGTGGCGCAAGGCGGCCTCGTGCGCCGTGCTGGCCGCCAGCCATTCGGTGAATTCGGCTTCTTCCTCGGCGGTCAGGCCTTGCTCCATGCGCGTGTGCCAGTCGGCCGCAGCGAGGTCGATGGGGTTTTGCCCGCGGAAGAACTCTTCCAGTTCGCGCACCTGCGCAGCCTTGTCCAGGGGCGCGGTGCAGGAGCGGTGGCGGCGCATGCGTGCGGCTTGCCGGTTTCAGAAGCTGGTCCAGTCCTGCGATTCGGCGGACGGCTTGGCCGCAGCCAGGCGTGCAGGGCTTGCAGGGCGCGCGCCAGCTGCGGGTCGTGCCGGTGCCGGCCTGGCCGGCGCCAGCGCGGATGCCGTAGCCGCGCGCGTGGGCACGGACGCCGGCAGCGGCGCCTGCAAACGCGGCTGCTGCGCCGCGCCACCCTGGTCGCCCAGGCGGAAGATGGCCACGGCCTGCACCAGGCGCTGGGCCTGGGACTTGAGGCTGGAGGCCGCCGCCGCGCTTTCCTCCACCAGGGCGGCGTTTTGCTGCGTGACCTGGTCCATCTGGCTCATGGCCTGCCCGACCTGGGCCACACCGGCGCTTTGCTCGTCGCTGGCATTGCTGATCTCGCCCATGAGGTCGGTCACGCGCTGTATGGATTGCAGCACCTCGGCCATGGTGGCGCCGGCCTGGTCGGCCAGCTCCGCGCCCTGGCTGACGCGCGTGGCGCTGTCAGTGATGAGCTGCTTGATCTCGCGGGCGGCCTGCGCGCTGCGCTGGGCCAGGGTGCGCACTTCGGCGGCCACCACGGCAAAGCCTTTGCCCTGTTCACCGGCGCGTGCGGCCTCGACGGCGGCGTTCAGGGCCAGGATGTTGGTCTGGAAGGCGATGGAGTCGATCACGCCCACGATGTCGCCGATCTGGCGCGAGCTGGCATGGATGTCCTGCATGGCGCCCACGACCTCCTGCACCACGGCGCCGCCCTTGACCGCCACCTGGCTGGCGCCGCGCGCGAGCTGGTTGACCTGGCGTGCGTTGTCCGCGTTCTGCTGCACGGTGGAGGACAGCTCGTCCATGGAGGCTGCGGTTTCCTGCAGCGCGCTGGCCTGTTGCTCGGTGCGCCGGCTCAGGTCGGCGTTGCCCTTGGCGATTTCCTCGCTGGCCATGGCCACGCTGTCGGCGTTGTCGCGCACATCGCTGACCACGCTGGCCAGGCTCTGGTGCATGGCGTTGAGCGAGGCCTGCACGCTGCCGGCGGGCGCTTCGCTGCGCAGCAGTCCGGGGTCGAGGTTGCCGTCGGCGATCTGGCGGGCGACTTCACCGAGCTGGGCAGGCTCGGCGCCCAGCGCGCGTGTCAGGCCGCGTGCGATCAGCCGGCCCATGAGCAGGGCCAGCACGAAGGCGACCGCGCTCATGCCGATCTGCATGTTGCGTTGCTGCACATGGGACTGCGTGGCCTGCGCCACCATGTCCTGGGCGTGCTGGCGCGTGAGCCGGCTGTACTCGTCGGTGGCCGCGATCAGCTGGGCCAGCAGCGGCCGGCACTCGCTGTTCATCTTGGCAATGGCCTCGTCCCGTTGCTGGCGCAGCGCCAGCGCGACGATGTCCAGCGCCACCGGGCCGTAGCGCTGCTCTATCTGGTCGATGCGGGCGACCAGGGCGCGTGCCTCCTCGCCCACCCCGGGCGTGGCCACCAGGGCCTTGAGCTGGTCCAGCCGGGTCTTGACCTCGGCATGGGCGGCGTACACGGCCGCTTTTTCCAGCTCCAGGTCGGCTGGCGTGTTCACCAGCACCAGGTTGCGCGCCGCGATGGCACGGCTGTCCACGGCTGCGCGCACCTGTTCGGCCAGTTGGGCACGGGCGTTCACGCCATCGACGAACCGGGTCAGGTTGCGGTTGGCATCGTCCAGCGCCTGCAGAGCGGATACGGAAACCAGCGCGACCAGCAGAGCCAGGGCGGTGAAGGCGGCGTAGAGCTTGGTCTTGACGGTCCAGGTGCGGAGATTCATGGCGCTTTCCAGGTAGATGGTGCAAGTATCAGTTTTTATCAAAGAATAAGTGATTAATTTGATAAAGGCCCTTTGAAAATTGTTAAATTTCCATGAGAAGTGACAAATTCAGACGAGGCATCGGTTCAGCGTCACCGCTGCGCTTCCCATGCAGGCTGGATCAACAAAGCCCGCATTTCTTGACCGCCTGCGGGTGCTGCCCCTGCGGGACAGGCTGCGTCGGCGCTACAGTCGGTCCCCATCCCATGCATACCCCTCCCCACATACAAGGCTGGTGCCCCGGTGCCTGGCAGCCCATGGCCTCCGGCGATGGGCTGGTGGTGCGCGTGCGTCCGCCGCTGGGGCGGTTGACGGTGGCCCAGGCGCGGCGCCTGGCGCGCCTGGCCTGGGTGCATGGCACTGGCGTGCTGGAGCTGTCCAGCCGCGCCAATGTGCAGCTGCGCGGCATTGCACCCGGTCGGCACGCCGCCGTGCTGCGCGCCCTGGCGGCCGTGGGCCTGCTGGACGCCGACGCGGGCCGCGAGCGCCGCCGCAACCTGGTGATCGACCCGCTGTGCCGGCCGCAGGAGGCTGTCCATGCGCTGGGCCAGGCCCTGCAGCAGGCGCTGGATGCGGCCGACGACCTGGCCGGCCTGCCCGCCAAGTTCGGCTGGTCGGTGGAAGGCGCGCCGGGCCGGCTGGCCGGCGTGTCCGCCGATATCCGCCTGCAGCGCACCTCCACCGGCTGGCTGGTGCAGCCTGACGGACGCAACCACGTGCTGGCCGTGGCCGATGCAGGCCAGGCCGTGGCCGCAGGCTTGGCGTTGGCGCGCTGGTTTGCCGGTCAGGCCGTCCTTCGCCGCGCCCAGGGCTTGCGGCCCGGGCGCATGGCCGCGGTGGCGGCGCAACTGCAGCCGCCCCCCGGACTGGACTGGGTGGAGACAGAAACCCCGGCCCACGACGAAGGACCGGCGCCCGGTGCCGTGCCCGGCGTGGGCTGGCTGCTGGGCGCGCCGCTGGGCCGCTTGCCGGCCGTGGCGCTGGCGCGGCTGGTGCGCGCCTTGCCTGAGCAGGCCTTTTTGCGTGTGACGCCCTGGCGCATGCTGCTGGTGGAAGACGAAAACGCGGAATCTGGTGCCGCCATGCCCCGCTGGTGGGCGGCTGCAGGGCTGAACAACGCCGCTGACTGGATCACCCACGCCCATGACCCGCGCCTGCGCGTATCCGCCTGTACCGGCGCGCCGGGCTGCACCCAGGCCCTGGGTCCCACGCAGACATTGGCGCTGGAGCTGGCGCCGCAGGTGCCCCACGGCGCGCACCTGCATGTGACCGGATGCGCCAAGGGCTGCGCGCGGCAGGCGCCGGCCACGGTGGTGCTGCGGGCCGAAGGTGAAGACGAGGGCGAAGGCCCTGTCTATTCCGTAGTGCGCCACGGCCGTGCCGGGGATAGGGCGCAGGAGCAGCGGACCCTGGCCTCGGTGCGAGACAATCCGGGATTGCTGTTTTCAAAAGAATAATGCTGCACCGCTACGAAACCGATGGCGCCGAGATCTACCGGCAGTCCTTTGCCACCATCCGCCGCGAGGCGGCGCTGGAACGCTTCACGCCTGTCGAGGAACGCGTGGTGGTGCGCATGATCCACGCCGCCGGCCTGGTGGAGCTGGCCCCGCACGTGGCCTTCTCGCCCGGCATGGCCGAGGCCGCCGCGCAGGCCCTGCAACACGGCGCGCCCGTGCTGTGCGACGTGCGCATGGTCAGCGAGGGCATCACGCGCTCGCGCCTGCCCGCCGCCAACCCCATCATCTGCACGCTGCAGGACGAGCGCGTGCCCGCACTGGCCCGTGACATGGGCAACACGCGCAGCGCCGCCGCGCTGGAGCTGTGGCGCCCGCACCTGGCCGGGGCCGTGGTGGCCATCGGCAACGCGCCCACGGCCTTGTTCCACCTGCTCAACATGCTGCAGGACCCGGCCTGCCCCCGGCCGGCCGCCATCATCGGCTGCCCCGTGGGCTTTGTGGGCGCCATGGAATCCAAGCAGGCGCTGATGCAGGACCTGCCCGTGCCCTGCATGGCCGTGCATGGCCGGCTGGGCGGCTCGGCCATCACCGTGGCCGCCATCAACGCACTGGCCAGCCATGTCGAGTAGGCAGCCGCGTCCCAGCCAGGGTGGGCCCGGCATTGTCTGCGTGGGCCTGGGCCCGGGCGACCCCGAACTCATGAGCGTCAAGGCCGACCGCCTGGTGCGCGGCGCCCGCCAGGTGGCGTTCTTCCGCAAGAAGGGCCGGCCCGGCAAGGCCCGCCAGCTGGTGGACGGCCTGCTGGCCCAAGGGGCTGCCGAGCACGCCATGGAATACCCCGTGACCACCGAGCTGCCCGTGGACAGCCCCGCCTATGTGGACCTGCTGGCGCGCTTCTACGACGACTGGTGCCTGCGCCTGGAAGCGCTGGCGCAGACCGGGCAGGTGGTGGTGCTGTGCGAGGGCGACCCCTTCCTCTACGGCTCCTTCATGCATCTGTATACCCGGCTGCGCGAACGCGGCCAGGTGCCGCTGGACGTGGTGCCCGGCATCCCCGGCATGGTGGGCTGCTGGCACGCCACGGGCGAGCCCATCACCTGGGGCGACGACGTGCTCAGCGTGATGACCGGCACCCTGTCGGAAGACGAGCTGGTGCGCCGCATGCAGACGGCCGAGGCCCTGGTGGTCATGAAGGTCGGCCGCAACCTGCCGCGCATCCGCCGCGCCCTGCAGCGCACGGGCCGGCTGGAGGCCGCCTGGCTGGTGCAGAACGGCACCACGGACAGCGAGCAGGTCGCGCGCCTGGGCGATGTGTCCGACGACGCCTGCCCCTATTTCGCCATCGTGCTCGTGCACGGCCAGGGCCGCCGGCCGGAGGCCGCATGGTGAGCGCCGGCCGCCTGACGGTGGTGGGGCTGGGTCCGGGCGCCCTGGACCAGATCACGCCCGAAGCCGCAGCCGCCTTGCACGCGGCCGACGATGTGGTCGGCTACCTGCCCTATGTGTCCCGCGCGCAGGCCCTGCTGGCGCAGGCGGGTCAGGGCCAGGCCGTGGCCTGGCATGCCTCGGACAACCGCGTGGAGCTGGAGCGCGCGCGTCAGGCGCTGGCGCTGGCCGCGCAGGGGCGGCAGGTGGTCGTGGTGTCCTCGGGCGACCCGGGCGTGTTCGCCATGGCGTCGGCCGTGTTCGAGGCCATGGAATCCGCCGATGCGGTGCAGGCCGCCGCCTGGCAGGCGCTCGATATCCAGGTGCTGCCCGGCATCACCGCCATGCTGGCCGCCGCCGCGCGGGCCGGCGCGCCGCTGGGCCATGACTTTTGCTGCATCAATCTCTCGGACAACCTCAAGCCCTGGCCGGTGATCGCGCGGCGCGTGGAACTGGCGGCCGAGGCCGACTTCGCCATGGCCTTCTACAACCCGCGCTCCAAGAGCCGGCCCGAAGGCTTTGTGCGCCTGCTGCAGCTGCTGCGCACCCGCTGCGAGCCGCAGCGCCTGCTGGTGTTCGCGCGCGCCGTGTCCACGCCCGAGGAACACTTGCACGTATGCACGCTGGCCGAGGCCACGCCCGAGATGGCCGACATGCGCACCGTGGTCCTGGTGGGCAACAGCGCCACGCGCCGCGTGGGCCGCTGGGTCTATACGCCACGCCACTACGGCATGGATGGCGGCGCGGACGGTGCTGGCGGCGCGGGCGGTGCTGTCGGCAGCACGCCATGAGCAATCCAGTGCAGCACCGCAGCCACCGACCCGGTGCGCTGGCGCTGCGGCAGCGCCGGGCGCTGCACCATCACCACGGGCAGGCCCAGGGCACGCGCGGCATCGAGCTTGCCGCGCGTGGCCTCGCCGCCTGCGTTCTTGGCCACCAGCCATTCGATGCCGTGCGTGCGCAGCAAGGCTTCATCGTCTTCCGCGCTGAAAGGACCGCGCCCCAGCACCACCGTGGTGTGGGGCAGGGGCAGGCTGCCGGGCTCGGGCGCATCGACCAGGCGCAGCAGGTAGTGGTGCTGCGGCTGGCCCGCAAAGGCCGCAAGCTGCTTGCGGCCCACGGCCAGAAACACCCGGGCGGCTGCCTGGGGCAGGGCGGCAGCGGCGGCTTGCATGTCGGGCACGTCGATCCAGGCGTCGCCGGCACTGGCCTGCCAGGGCTCGCGCTCCAGCGCCAGCAGCGGCGTGCCGGTGGCGGCGCAGGCCTCGCAGGCATTGCGGCTCATCTGTGCGGCAAACGGATGGGTGGCATCGACCACATGGCTGATGGCCTGCCCGCGCAGGAATTGCGCCAGGCCCTGGGCGCCGCCAAACCCGCCCACGCGCGTGGGCAGGGGCTGGGCCACGGGCGACTGCGTGACGCCCGCATACGAGAACACGGCGGCAATGCCGGCGCGGTGCAGGGCCTGGGCCAGCTGGCTGGCGCCGCTGGTGCCGCCCAGCAGGAGAACATGGGGCATGACTGATCCCTGGTTGACATTGGTGGGCCTGAACGAAGACGGCCTGGACGGCCTCGCACCCGCCGCACTGCGCGCGCTGGACGCGGCCGAGACCGTTTTTGGCGGGCCGCGCCACCTGGCGCTGGCCGATGCCGGCGAGCGGGGCCGTCCCTGGCCCGTGCCCTTTGACGTGGCGCCCGTGCTGGCCTGCCGTGGCCGGCCCACGGTGGTGCTGGCGTCGGGCGATCCGTTCTGGTTCGGGGCGGGCGGCAGCCTGGCGGCGCATCTGGCGCCGCAGGAGTGGCGCTGCCACGCCCAACCCTCGACATTTTCGCTGCTGGCGTCCCGTCTGGGCTGGAAGCTGGAAGACACGGTCTGCCTGGGCCTGCACGCCGGCCACGTGGAGCAGCTGCTGCCGCACCTGTCGCCAGGCCGCCAGTCGCTGGTGCTGCTGCGCGATGGCGCCGCCGTGGCCGCACTGGCGGACTGGCTGGTGCAGGAAGGCTGGGGCGACAGCCGCCTGGAGGTCATGGAATCCGTGGGCGGCCCGCGCGAGCGCCGCCGCGCATGGCGCGCCGCCGAAGCCGCCCAGGCCCTGGCCGCCGACCCTGCCTGCGCGCCCGTGGCCGTGGCCGTGCTCGCCCAGGGCGGTGCGGCCCTGCCGCTGGTGCCGGGCCGGCCCAATCACTGGTACGCCAACGACGGCCAGATCACCAAGGCCCCGGCCCGCGCGCTGACCCTGGCGGCTCTTGCGCCGCGCCACGGCGAATGCCTGTGGGATGTGGGCGGCGGCTCGGGCTCGGTGGCCGTGGAGTGGTGCCTGGCCGGTGGCTCGGCCATCAGCCTGGAGCAGCATGCGGCGCGTGCGGACAACATCCGCCTCAACGCCCGGCGCTTCGGACTGCAGGCGCGGCTGCGCGTGGTGCAGGGCGTGGCGCCAGAGGCGCTGGCCGGGCTGCAGGCGCTGGCCCGGCCCCAGGCCGTGTTCGTGGGCGGGGGCTTTGACGCGGCCCTGTTCGAATGCCTGCAGGCCCTCATGCCCGCGGGCTGCCGCCTGGTGGTCAATGCCGTGACGCTGGAGACCGAGGCCTTGCTGGTGCAACTGCAGGCCGAGCACGGCGGCCAGCTGCTGCGGCTGGAGATTTCCAGCGCCGAGCCGTTGGGCCGCATGCGCAGCTGGAAGGCTGCGCGGCCGCTGGTGCAGTGGAGCTGGCAGCGGTGAACCCGGACGAAGCCATCCCCCACCGCTGCGGCGTGCTGGGCCTGGGCCTGCACACCGACGCACTGCCCCATGCGCTGCAGGCGCTGTGGCAGCGGGCGCAGGCGCAGCTGCCGGAAAGCGCAGACGCAGGCGCCTGCGCGCCCCAGCCCATCTGCGCCGTGGCCGTGCTGGACACCAAGGCCGGCCACCCGGCGCTGGCCGCCTGGATGGCGGCTGTCGTGCCCATGGCCGTTCTGGTGCGCGTGCCGCCAGGGCAACTGCCTGGGCAGCCCGTGGTCACGCAGTCGCCGCGCATGCTGGCGCGCTATGGCACGGGCAGCGTGGCCGAGGCGGCGGCGCTGGCCGCAGCAGGCCCGCACTCCGCCCTGAGCGTGACCCGCCTGGTGGCGGACGATGGCAGCGCCACCCTGGCCCTGGCCGTGGGCCAGGGCGGACCTCTGAACTGTTGCCTGGCCCACGCCAGCCAGGCCAAGAACCAAGGAGCAACGGCATGACCGTGCATTTCATCGGCGCCGGCCCCGGCGCCGCCGACCTGATCACCGTGCGCGGGCGCGACCTCATGGCGGCCTGCCCGGTCTGCCTGTACGCAGGCTCGCTGATACCGCGCGAGCTGCTGGCGCACTGCCCGCCGGGCGCGCGCATCGTCAACACCGCATCCATGAGCCTGGACGACATCGTGGCCGAGATCCAGGCCGCCGAGGCGCGTGGCGAAGACGTGGCGCGCCTGCACTCGGGCGACCTGTCCGTGTGGTCGGCCATGGGCGAGCAGCTGCGCCGCCTGCGCGAGGCCGGCATTGCCTACACCGTCACGCCCGGCGTGCCCTCGTTCGCGGCCGCCGCTGCCACGCTGGGCGCGGAGCTGACCCTGCCCGGCCTGTGCCAGTCCGTGGTGCTGACGCGCACCTCTGGCCGCGCCACGGCCATGCCCGAGGGCGAGAACCTGGCCGCCTTTGCGGCCACGGGCGCCGTGCTGGCCATCCATCTGTCCATCCATGTGGCCGCCAAGGTGCAGTCCGAGCTGCTGCCGCACTACGGCGCCGACTGCCCCGTGGCCATCGTCTGGCGCGCCAGCTGGCCTGACGAAACCGTGGTGCGCACCACGGTGGGCGGCCTGACCGATGCCGTGGCCACCCACATGGAGCGCACGGCCCTGATCCTGGTGGGCCGCAGCCTGCAGGCCGAGGACTTCGGCGAAAGCCGCCTCTACGCGGCCGACTACGACCGCCGCTACCGCCCGCTGGGCACCGAGCCGCGCTTTCCCGCCACCGATGTGCATGCGAATGCCACGCTGGATACTGCGAGGGATACCTTGAGGGACACCGTGAGCGACACCGTGATCGACGTGCCCCTCGGGAACCCCGCCCCATGAGCGCAGCCCTGCCGCCCGTGGCGCTGAGCCTGATCGGCATCGGCACGGGCAACCCCGACCACCTCACGCGCGAAGCCCAGGCCGCCATGCAGGCCGCCGACCTGATCCTGCTGCCGCACAAGGGCGAGGACAAGGCCGAACTCGCCGCCCTGCGCCGCGACCTGTGCGATGCCGTGCTCACTGCGCCCGGCCCGCGCATCGAAGGCTTCGACATGCCCGTGCGCCGCAGCGTGGGCGACGACTACCTGGCCCAGGTCGATGAATGGCATGCGGCCATCACGCGCTGCTGGCAGGCGGCCATCACCCGGTCCCTGGACGAGGGGCTGCAGCCGCGCAGCCCCGGCCAGCCCTTGCAGGTCGCCCTGCTGGTCTGGGGCGACCCGGCGCTGTACGACAGCACCCTGCGCATTGCCGCGCGCATGCAGCCGGCGCCGCACAGCGTGCGCGTGGTGGCGGGCATCAGCTCCATGCAGGTGCTGTGCGCCGCGCATGCGATTGCGCTCAACGGCATAGGCCAGCCCTTCGTGGTGACCACGGGCCGCCAGCTGCGCGAGCAGGGCTGGCCGCCCGGCGTGGACACGGCCGTGGTGATGCTGGACGGGCAGTGCAGCTTCACCGAGCTGCCCTCCCACGGCCTGCACATCTGGTGGGCTGCCTACCTGGGCATGGACCGCCAGATGCTGGACAGCGGCCCGCTGGCCGAGGCGGCACCGCGCATCGTGCAGGCCCGCGCCGCAGCGCGCGAGCGGCATGGCTGGATCATGGATATCTACCTGCTGCGGCGCGGGGACTGAGGCCGAGGCTGCTGCCGACGCCGGCCCCCACACTGCACACCCCCTTCATCAAGGAATCCCGCCATGCAGATGGACAACATCCCCTTCAACACCACCGACTGGGCCGCCGTGGCGCCCACCGAGCATTCGGCCGAGGCCGGCCAGGCGTTCTGGCGCACGCAGAACTTCGGCAACATCCGCGTGCGCACGGTGGAGTACACGCCCGGCTATGTCTCCGACCACTGGTGCACCAAGGGCCATGTGCTGCTGTGCCTGGAAGGGGAGCTGGAGACCGAACTGGCGGACGGCCGCCGCTTCACGCTGACGCCCGGCATGAGCTACCAGGTGGCGGACAACGCCGAGCCGCACCGCTCGCGCTCGCCCAAGGGCGCCAGGCTCTTCGTGGTGGACTGAACCTGCAGGCACGATCGGCACGGCAGCGCGCTGCAGGTCTGCGACAGGTTCGCGCCGGCGCGGGCGAGAGCTGCGCAAACGTGCCGTCATTGAGTGGCGTACGGCACGGGTTGCCAGGGTGCCCATGCCCGGGGGGTGGAATGCCTGACGGACGGCTCTCCAGGTACACAGTCATCGGCCATCAACTCAGCGGCGAAGTAGGCATTGCCGATGGCGACAGCCCCTGTGGCCGGGCTTGTGCACAATGAAGAGCTTTCGCCCAGCCTCTTCACGCGATGCAGCAAGAACCCGACTTCCTCCACAACCTGAACCAGGAATTCCGGGACGGCAGGCGCTGGCTGGACCGCACCATCGTGCTGGCCTATGCCGCCGCCGCCGGGCTGTGCGTGGTGGCCTTCACGCTGATGGCGGACGCGGGCTTCGAATTCTTCGAGAGCATCTACCACTGGCAGGGCGGCTGGGCGGTTCTGCTGTGGATGCCTGCCGTCACGGCGGGCGCCGTGTGGCTCACGCGGCGCTGGGCGCCGGGTGCGGCGGGATCGGGCATTCCGCAGGTGATCGCCACGCTGGACCCGGCGCTGGACTCCACGCAGCGCGGGCGCTTCGTGTCGCTGTGGCTGTCCTTCGCCAAGATGGCGCTGGCCAGCGCAGGCTTTGCGGCGGGGCTGTCCATCGGGCGCGAGGGGCCGTCGGTGCAGGTGGCCGCCGGTGTCATGCACCATGCGCGGCGCTGGTTCGGCCCGCATTCGGGCATCAGCCACCATGCGCTGCTGGTGGCCGGCGGCGCGGCCGGCATTGCGGCGGCCTTCAACGCGCCGCTGGCCGGCGTGGTCTTCGCCATCGAGGAGCTGTCGCGCAAGCTGGAGTCGCGCTCCAGCGGCCTGATCATCGCGGCCATCGTGCTGGCCGGCCTGATGGGCGTGTCGGCCTTCGGCAACCTCAGCTATTTCGGCCGCATCCAGGTGCCCCACCTGACCTGGGACGCGCTGCTGCCCGGCCTGTGCGTGACCCTGGCCTGCGGCGTGCTGGGAGGCCTCTTCGCCAAGCTGCTGGCCGCCTCGCTGACCCGCGCGCCCGAGCGGCTCAACCAGCTGCGCGCGCGCTTTCCCATCCGCTTCGCGGCGGCGGTCGCGCTGGTGATCGCCGTCATCGGCATGGTCACGGGCGGCGCCACCTTCGGCGCGGGCTCAGAAGCCGTCAAGCACATGCTGGCGGGCCAGGCCGACGTGCCTTCGTTCTACGTCACCCTGAAGTTCATCGCCACCTGGCTGTCGGCCTGGGTGGGCGTGCCAGGCGGCATCTTCGCGCCGTCGCTGTCGATTGGCGCGGGCGTGGGCCACAACGTGGCCGGCCTCATGGGCGCAGACATCGCGCCCGCCCTCATCGCCATGGGCATGGCCGCCTTCCTGGCCGCCGTGACACAGGCGCCGCTGACGGCCTTCATCATCGTCATGGAGATGGTGGACGGCCACTCCATGGTGCTCAGCCTCATGGCGGCGGCCATGCTGGCCAGCCTGGTCTCGCGCATGCTGGCCCGGCCGCTGTACGAGACGCTGGCCCAGCACATGCTGAGCATGGTGGTCGCACCTGCTCCTGCTCCTGCGTCGGCACCCGCACCGGTGCCCGAGCAGGCCTCTCCCCCGAAGGACCAGGACAAGCCCGCAGGCGCCTGAAGCGGGCGCGCTTGGCTGACAGCCAATGGCGAATGCCGATGGCCTGGGTGTGCTGCACGCCACGCCATGCTCCCTTCCTGAGTCCGGACGCAAACCCAAGGAAAGGAACGCGCCATGTGGGAGGAAGTGGCCAACACCCTGGTCGAGGAATTTTCCAGCCTGCCCGATGCGGCCGAGGTCACGCGCGTCATGGTGCGCCTGCTGCTGGCGGCCCTGCTGGGCGGCATCGTCGGCTACGAGCGAGAACACAAGGGCAAGGCCGCCGGCCTGCGCACCCACATGCTGGTGGCCATGGGCGCGGCGCTGTTCGTGCTGGTGCCCGAGCGCGGCGGCATGGACATTGCCGACATGAGCCGCGTGATCCAGGGCGTGGTGGCCGGCGTGGGCTTCCTGGGCGCGGGCGCCATCATCAAGCGCCACTCCGAGGAACAGGTACAGGGCCTGACCACGGCCGCCGGCATCTGGATGACGGCCGCCATCGGCGTGGCCTGCGGCCTGGGGCGCGAAGCCATCGCGCTGCTGGCCACGCTGCTGGCCATCGTCATCCTCGTGATGCTGCCGCATGTGGTCAGTGCGCCGCCCCCGCACGATGACGCGGAGCCGGACACCAAGCCGCGCGAGACCTGAGGGCGGGCTGCGGCCTGCAGGCTGGTATTGAGGCTTTGTTCGCTTTTTCCCGATGTTCGTGCTGCGCGAACATGGCAAACATCACGAACCCAGGCAGTGAAGCTTGCGAAGCGTTGGCCAATTCCCGATGGGCAGTCGCGTTCGAGCATGGCTTTGCCTGGCCATGCACGCATGCCTTTGGAAATCCACTCTGTCGGCGTACGCCGGCCACCACCAGCGTGCGGCTACCCATGAGCGACACCGTGTCGCCCAGCGCAAAGCTGTTCAGGCGCGTTTCCCGGTTGCAGGCGGGGTTGGACAGGTCGTTGCCCAGGTAGTTGAGTGGTGTGATCGCGTAGTTTGGCCTCGGAAGCCTCTATCATCTGCGTCGGCCCCTTGTCCCGGGGCTGGTGCGTAAGAACACCAATACACAGCGGTTGAGCCTCCCCGAAAGCGAGTTCTGTCCCTTACCGGAGCACGGAACGATGATCACCGTTTCTCACCCCTTGGTCTGCGCCCAGTTCACTGGTATCGCAGGCTTTTTCATGACCGCAGTCACTTCGGCCGGTCTTTTCCATACCTTGTCACCCCTTCAACTGGGGCACTCCTTGCGCCACTTCGCACGGAGGGCGCAGCCATGAAGCAGACCAAGGAACAGGCCAAGACCTCGGCCGCCAGGATCGAGCGGCTGACGCGAGATATCTCCGAGATCCACAAGCTGGTGGATGAGGGCTGCGCCGAGATCTCGGCCACGGCGCAGATGGCCTTGAAGTGGCTGGAGACGCCGGAGGGCTGCCAGCGGCTGGACGTGGTGGCCGAGGCCTTGAAGATGATTCGCCACAACGCCCTGTTCACGGGCGACTGCTCCAGAAGCAAGGCGATCTCGGCAGGCAGCACGTACCGCAATCTGGCCCAACGGCGGCTGCGCGAGGCCGAGAAGGCAGCCGATGAGGCGCGCGTGGCGCAGGCCCTGCGGGATTCGGCGGCTTAGCGCCGCAGCGTGCACCGGGCCAGGTGCGCGCGCCGAGGGCATCGGCGCCTGCTCAGGCGCTGGCCAGCAGCTCCCACGAGCAGACCTGCGCCTCATCCTCCCCCTGCACGAACGCAACCCGCATGCCCAGCGCCTTGCCCATGCCTTGCACGGCCAGGCGCAGGGCGGCTGGCACGGCGCGGTCGCCCGTGATAACGACCATGCCCCGGCACAGCTGGCGCATGCGTTCGCGGTTGCGCTTGAAGAACAGGGCGCGCTGCTTGCGTTCTTCGTGGCTTTCCTCGGGGTGGTCGCCGGGCAGGTGGTCGGTGAGCAGCACGAAGTGCCGGCCCTGGTCGAGCAGGGATTCGATCTGGGCTTCGGCCGATGCGTCATTGCCGCTGCCTGCGTCTGCAGGTGCCTGCGCTTCGGGTTCGCGCAGGTAGACCAGGGGAAAGCGGGAGGTATCGATCAGCATGTCATGGTTCCTGGGAAAAAGCAGGGCATCAGTACAGGTCGTGCCTGACCGCATGGGCGTAGTGGGCGTCGGCCTGTTCCTGTTGGGCGGCATCCATGGCGGGCGCCGTGGCATCGGCCAGCTGCGTGAGGGCGGCCATCATCTGGCCCACGGTGGGCAGGGCGGTGCGGTCCAGCTGGCTTGACGGGTTCCACAGGCCGGAGCGGTGGATGGCCTTGCCGCAGTGCAGCAGCACCTCGTCGACCAGCACCACGGTGGCGGTCTTGGGCGTGCCCCGGCCTTCGCTCAGCTCCTGCAGCAGATGAGGGTCGGTGGAGATGCGGCCGCGCCCGTTCATGCGCAGGAAGATGTCCAGCCCCGGGAACAGGAAGAGCATGGCCAGGCGGTCATCGGCCTGCAGGTTGCGCAGGGATTCGATGCGGTTGTTGCCGGGCCAGTCGGCAAAGGCCACGGTGCGCTCGTCCAGCACCTGCACAAAGCCGGGCGGCCCGCCGCGCGGCGAGGCGTCCAGGCCGCGTTCGCCGGCCGTGGCCAGGCAAAAGAAGCTGGCCTGGCGCAGATAGGCCTCGTGGAAGTCGGACAGGCGGTCGCGCACGGCCTTCTGGATTCTTTCTGCCGGGGCGGCGTAGAGCGAGTCCAGGTCGATGGCCGGGCCTGGCGGCTCTGCAAGGGCGGTGTTGTCTGTGTGCATGGCACAAGCGTAAGAACAAAGGCATTGGCGGCTGTAGACTGGATCAGCCAACAAATAGCTCAAAGACGCCATGCCCGATGCCATTCTTGAACTCGTCAGCCATGTGAACCGTGCCGATGGCCCCGTGCTGATCGCAGCCGTGGGCAGTCAGGACGAGGAGCTGGCCTCCGAGCCGCACCGGCACGCGCGCGGCCAGCTGTTCGGCTCGCTGCGCGGGCTGCTGTCGGTGGGCGTGGAAGACGCGGTCTGGGTGGTGCCCGCCATCCATGCCGTGTGGCTGCCGCCGCACCAGCTGCATTCGGGCCGCTCCCATGGTCCCTTCCACGGCTGGAGCGTCTACGTGGCGGAGCCGGCCTGCGCCGACCTGCCGCAGCGGCCCTGCGCCATCCGCACCTCGGGCCTGCTGCGCGAGGCCGTGCTGCGCGCCGCCGGCTGGGGATGGCAGCAAGGCGTGCCCACAACGCAGCCCGTGCAACCAGGCCCTTCGGCGGACCAGGCCCGCGCCCATGTGATGGCGGTGATCCTGGACGAGATCCGCACCCTGCCCGTGGAGCCCCTGGGCCTGCCCCTGCCCGCAGACCCGCGCCTGCAGCGCATCGCCCGCGCACTGATCGCCGACCCGGCCGATGCCCGCGACCTGGAGGCCTGGGCGCGCTGGGCCGCGGTCAGCTCGCGCACGCTGAGCCGGCGCTTTGTGTCGGAGACGGGCTTCAGCTTCACCGCCTGGCGCCAGCGCGCGCGGCTGATGCGCTCGCTGGAGATGCTGGCCGCCGGCGCGCCGGTGACGAACATCGCGCTGGACCTGGGCTACGCCACGGCCAGCGCCTTCATCGGCTTGTTCCGGCGCACGTTCGGGGAGACGCCTGCGGCGTACCGGGGGAGGTTGGGGGCGAGTGCAAGCTGAGGCGGGGTCGGCGACTGGATTGCCACATGAAAGTAGGATCACTCACTTGCCTACAGGGAGCCTCCCATGCAGACCACTCAGCAAATGAGCATCACCTTGCCCAATGACATCGCCGATGCGGTCAGGGCCAAAGTGAGGGCCGGTGAGTACGCCAGCGAAAGCGAGGTGATCTGCGCGGGGTTGAAAGCGCTGATGGACAAGGATCGCGGCCTGGATAGCTGGCTGCACCTGGAGGTAGGCCCTGCTTATGACGCCTTGAGGGCTGATCCCTCCAGCGCCGTCACCCTCGGCCAGTTGCGGGAGCGTCTGGCTGCCGAGCGCAGCGGCGGCAACGGCGCGTGACGCTGCCCGCGTCGCTCCTGGGTGACTTCGCCTACAACCGCTGCAACTGCGCATTCAGATACGCATCGCGCGAGGGCAGCAGGTGCTCGGCGCACAGGCGGACCAGGGCGTCGCGGTCCTGGGCGCGCAGGGCTTCGATCATCTGCCAGTGTTCCTGGCGTGCGCGCTCGCGGTAGTCGGCCGAGACCAGGGAGGCGAAGCGGATGGGGTGCGTCTGGCGCGCGTATTCGGTGATGGCCTTGTGCAGCGTGTCGTTGCCCGCCAGCGCAAACAGTTCCTGGTGAAAGGCCAGGTTGATGCGGAACACCAGGCGCGCGTTGCCTTCGGCCACGGCGGCGTCGTGCTGCTGCTGGATGGCGGTCAGGCGGTCCAGGCTTTCTGGGGGAACGGGCAGGGGGATCTTGCGCGCGGCCTCGACTTCCAGCATGCCGCGCAGCTCGTACAGTTCCTGCACTTCCTGGGTGGAGAAGGAGCGCACCAGGGCGCCCACGTTCTTGCGGCGCTCGATGAGGCCCATGCGGTCCAGCGCGGCCAGGGCCTCGCGGGCGATGTGGCGCTTGACGTCGAAGCGGGCCATGAGGTCGTCTTCGACCAGGCGCTCGCGCGGGTGCAGCCGGCCGAAGACCACGTCCTCTTCCAGTGCGGCCACCATGGCGCCCAGGGCGTCGGCTGCGGGGGCGGGTTCGGCATCCAGGGAAATCGGCAGTGAGGCGGCAGCGACCATCAAGACAGGCGGTTGGGACAAAAACGCCATTTTGTCCGAACTGATGGCCCTCACTGGGCATGGCGGGCGTGCCGCGCTGCCTGGCATGGACTATTCGCGCGGGCCGGGAATGGTGCCGCGTTCGGTGGCGCAGCGCAGGAAGTCGAAGTCCACGCCCTGGTCGGCCTGGTTCACTGTGGTGAGAAAGAGCTTGCGGTAGCCGCGTTCGGCCGTGGGCTCGGTCACGGGGTGGAGCCGGGCGCGGCGGGCCAGTTCCTCGTCGCTGACCTGCAGCGTGAGCTCGCGCCGCGCCACCGACAGCGTGATGCGGTCGCCGTTGTGCACATGGGCCAGCGGGCCGCCCACGGCCGACTCGGGCGTGACGTGCAGCACGATGGTGCCGAAGGCCGTGCCGCTCATGCGCCCGTCGGAGATGCGCACGATGTCCTTGACGCCGGCCCGCGCCAGCTTGCGCGGGATGGGGATGTAGCCGGCCTCGGGCATGCCGGGCGCGCCCTTGGGGCCGATGTTCTTGAGCACGAGGATGTCGTCGGCCGTCACGTCCAGGTCGTCGCTGTCGATGCGGTGGGCCAGGTCGGCCGCGTTCTCGAAGACCACGGCGCGGCCTTCGTGCTCCATGAGCCGGGGATGGGCGGCCGACTGCTTGATGATGGCGCCGCCCGGCGCCAGGTTGCCCTGCAGCACGGCGATGCCGCCCTGCGGGTAGATGGGGTTGGAGCGCGGGCGCACCACGTCCTGCGCAAAGCCGGGGCCCGCGCGGTCGATCTCTTCGCCCAGCGTGCGGCCGGTGACGGTGAGGGCGTCCAGGTTCAGCAGGGGCTTGAGCTCGCGCAGCAGCGTGGCCATGCCGCCCGCGTGGTGGAAGTCCTCCATGTAGTGGTCGCCCGAGGGCTTGAGGTCCAGCAGCACGGGCGTGTCGCGGCCCATGCGGTCCAGGGCCTTGAGGTCGATGTCATAGCCCATGCGCCCCGCGATGGCGGCCAGGTGCACCAGCCCGTTGGTGGAGCCGCCGATGGCCAGCAGCACGCGCATGGCGTTCTCGAAGGCGGCGGGCGTGAGGATTTTGTCGATGGTCAGGCCCCCGCGCGCCATGCGCACGGCCTCGGTGCCGGTCTGCTCGGCAATGCGGATGCGGTCGGCCGTGACGGCGGGGGGCGAGGCGCCGCCGGGCACGGTCATGCCCAGCGCCTCGGCAATGCAGGCCATGGTGCTGGCCGTGCCCATGACCGAGCAGGTACCCACGCTGGCCACCAGCTGGTTGTTCACATCGGCGATCTCTTCGGCGTCGATCTCTTCGGCGCGGAATTTGCCCCAGTAGCGGCGGCAGTCCGTGCAGGCGCCCACGCGCTCGCTGCGGTGCGAGCCGGTGAGCATCGACCCGGTGATCAGCTGGATGGCCGGAATGCCTGCCGAGGCCGCTCCCATCAACTGGGCCGGCACCGTCTTGTCGCAGCCGCCGATGAGCACGATGGCGTCCATGGGCTGGGCGCGGATCATCTCCTCGGTGTCCATGGACATGAGGTTGCGCAGGTACATGCTGGTCGGCGCCGAGAAGCTTTCGTGCACCGAGATGGTGGGGAAGTCCATGGGCAGGCCGCCCGCCATGAGGATGCCGCGCTTGACTGCCTCGATGAGCTGGGGCGCATTGCCGTGGCAGGGGTTGTAGCTGCTGCCCGTGTTGGTGATGCCTATGACGGGCCGCTGCAGCGCCGAGTCCGTGTAGCCCGCGCCCTTGATGAAGGCCTTGCGCAGGAACAGCGAAAAGCCGCGGTCGCCGTAGTTGGTCAGGCCCTTGGAGATGCCCGTGGCCGCATCGGCGGGGGCGATGTCATGGCCTGGAGCGCCATCGGGAGTCTTGGGGTCGGTCATGGGTGGGGTGCTTTGCAGAGGGTCTTGGCGGGGTCGGAAGGCAGGCGCTGCCTTGTCGTGGGGCAGGATAGCGGCGGATGCCGTGGATTATTATCGTCGTTATCACCTATATTATTAATAATCTATCTGGCCAACCATGCAGCCGTGTCCGGCGTGCGTGCCGGGCATGTTTTTCCGACACAAGACAAAAGGAGGAGACACCCATGGTTGTTGCTGCATCCCGCATCCGTCGCATTCATGCGCCCAACCGGCGCGCCGCCCTGGCTGCGGCGCTGCTGGCTTTGCTGGCGCTGGGCCCAGGCCTGGCCACGCCCGCGCTGGCCGACGGCGCCTATCCGGCCCGGCCCATCAAGCTGGTCGTTCCGTACACGCCCGGGGGCGCCACCGACGTGATCGGCCGCGTGGTGGGGCAAAGGCTCTCGCTGGCGCTGGGCCAGCCCGTGGTGGTGGAGAACCGGGCCGGCGCGGCCGGCAACCTGGGCGCCGCAGCAGTGGCCAAGGAAAGGCCCGATGGCTATACGCTGCTGCTGGGCGCGCTGACCAGCCATTCCATCAACAGCGTGCTCATGCCTGCCACGGCGGGCTTCACCATGGACAAGAGCTTCGCGCCCATAGCCGTGGTGGGCCGCGTGCCGCTGGTGATCACCGTGGGGCCGTCGGTGACGTCGGCCAATCTGGCGGAGTTCATCGCGCTGGCCAAAGCGAAGCCGGGCGGGCTGAACTACGGCTCCTCGGGCAATGGCTCGCCCCAGCATCTGGCGGCCGAGCTGTTCAAGCGGCAGGCCGGCGTGCCGCTGACGCACGTGCCCTACAAGGGCAGCACGCCCGCGCTCAACGACCTCATGGGCGGCCAGGTGGATGTGGTGTTCGACACCCTGCCCGCCACGCAGGGCTTCATCAAGGGCGGGCGGCTGCGCGGCCTGGCCGTGACCACGGCGCAGCGCGTGCCCTCCATTGCCGACATTCCCACCACGGCCGAGGCCGGGCTGTCAGGCTTCGAGGTGACGTCGATGTTCGGCCTGCTGGCGCCTGCGGGCACGCCCGCGCCCATCGTCGCCCGGCTCAGCGGCGCGCTCAAGGAGGTGATGGGGCAGCAGGAAGTGAAGGACGCCCTGGTCGCCCAGGGCGCCATGCCCACCTTCACCACGCCTGCCGAGGCGCGCATGCAGATCGCCAAGGAGGTGGGCCGCTGGTCGGCCGTGATCAAGGAGTCGGATATCAAGCCGGACTGAGGCCGGGTGCGGGGCGGGGCCGGGTGGGGCCGCGCTGATATCGGTAAGGGCACAAGCATATGCCCAAAGATTCGTTCCCCCGCGCCTGCATCGTGGCGATACTGGCCGGCCGCATTCCCTTCACTGCCTTGCCTGTACTACCGTGCTACCCGACCCAGTCCCCGACAGCGCGGCCGAAGCGCAGGTCGATCGCGTCATCGACGGCCTGCTCAACGGCCTGCAATGGCGCGCCAGCGTGTTCCACGTGGGGCAGTACTGCGGGCGCTGGCGGGCCTCCACGGCGGGGCGCGCGCGGGCCAGCTTTCACCTGATCCTTGACGGGCGCTGCTGGCTGCACCTGCCGGGCCAGCCCTCGGTGGAGCTGCAGCCGCGCGATGGCGTGTTCCTCTCGCGCGACGTGCCGCATTTCATCTCGCCCTATGCCGACCCGGACATGGCCTGCGCCCCGCAGGCCATGCGCCCCGCCACGGGCGATGCCGGCATCGGAGAGACGGCGCTGGCCTGCGGCTTCTTCACCTTCGAGGGGCCCATGCGCGGCCTGCTGGTCGATGCCTTCCCCGACCACCTGGTGCTGCGCGGCGACGACCATGCGATGAGCGGCGCCTCCATGCTGTTCGACCTGATGCGCGCCGAGGCGCTGCGCACGGGCACCGAGCCCTCGGCCGTGATGGACCGGCTGGTGGGCCTGCTGTTTTTCTACGGCCTGCGCCAGCTCGCGCATGGCGATGCGCGGGCGCGCGGCATCTGGAGCCTGCTGCGCCGGCCGGGCTTTGCGCCGCTGGTGGCCGAGCTGCTGCGCGAGCCGGCCCGCAACTGGAGCGTGGCCGACATGGCCGCGCGCGTGTGCCTGTCGCGCGCCACGTTCTTTCGGCAGTTCGCCGAGGCCTGCGGCCAGCCGCCCCAGCAATTCCTGCTGCTGCTGCGCATGCAGCTGGCCGCGCGCCGGCTGGCCCAGGGCGAGGCGATAGGCCAGGTGGCCGAGGCCGTGGGCTACGAGTCCTACGCGGCTTTCTCGCGCGCCTTCAAGCGCGTGATGGGCGAGCAGCCCGGCGCCTGGCAGCGCGCGCAGGCACGCTGCTGCTGAGCCGCCATCCGGGCCCGGGGCATCTGCCTGCGGGTTGACACGTTCGGGCATAAATCCGCGACGCGGCGGCATTGATGGCAAGGGGGGCGCGGCCGATCATGAAGGCATTCCTTCATTCCTGCAAAGCACCATGGCACGCCTGACCCTGCACACCCCGCAAACCGCCCCTGAAGCCAGCCGCCCCTTCGTGGAGCGCGCCCTGGCCGGCAACGGATTCCTGCCCAACCTGATCGCCATCCTGGCCAACTCGCCCCAGGCGCTGGAGACCTATGTGACCGTGGGCCAGATCAACGCGCGCGCCCAGCTCACGCTGGCCGAGCGCGAGGTGGTGCAGATCACGGCGGCGCGCATCCATGGCTGCGACTTCTGCGTGGCCGGCCACACCAAGCTGGCCTTCAAGCAGGCCGGCCTGACCCAGGCCGAGGTGGTGGCGCTGCAGGACGGCCGGGACACGGGCCAGCCCCGCCTGGACGCCGTGCGCCGCTTTGCCGAAGCCGTGATCGCCACGCGCGGCGCCGTCGCCGACGAGGCCCTGGCCGCCTTCCATGCGGCCGGCTTCAGCGAGCAGCAGGCGCTGGAGGTGGTGCTGGGCATCAGCCTGGCCACGCTGTGCAACTTTGCCAACAGCCTGGCGCAAAGCCCCGTCAACCCGCAGCTGCAGCCCTATCTGCCCGAACAGTTCCGACAACCGCAGGAGAGCGCACATGCTGGCTGATTCGCTGCGGCAGTGGCTGGACGCCCATGCCGACTCCCTGGACGAAGGCCCTGCGCATGCGCACGAAGTGCTGCCCCGGCTGGCGCAGCACGGCCTGTTCGGCCTGGGCGTGCCCGTGGCCGAGGGCGGGCAGGGCGGCAGCCTGGGCGATGCGCTGGAGGCCATTGCCGGTGTGGCCGGGCATTCGCTGACGGCGGGCTTCGTGTTCTGGGCGCAGCGCGCCTTTGTCGAATACCTGCTGCAGTCGCCCAACGCGGCGCTGCGCCAGCGCTGGCTGCCGGGCCTGCTGCAGGGCACGCAGGCGGGCGCCACGGGCCTGTCCAACGCCATGAAGTACCTGGGCGGCATCGAGGCCCTGCAGGTCGAGGCCACGCCCGTCGGCTCCGGCAACGCCGACGGCCTTGCACTGCGCGGGCGCGTGCCCTGGGCCACCAACCTGGTGCCGCCGGGTCGCTTCGTGGTGGCCGTTGCCGTCTCGCGCAGCGACGGTGCAAAGCCCTTCGTGGCCGCGCTGCCCGGCGATGCGGCGGGCCTGCAGCGCAGCGCCGACCTGGACCTGATCGCGCTGCGCGGCAGCCATACGGCGGCGCTGTCCATCGAGGGGCTGCAGATCGGTCCGGCCGATGTGATCCATGCCGACGCCAACCATTTCCTGCCGCGCGTGCGGCCCGCCTTCATGGGCCTGCAGCTGGGGCTGTGCATAGGCCTGGCGCGCGCCTCGCTGGCGGCGGCCTCGGCCCGTGCCGGCGCCGGGCGCGATGTGCTGGGCGGCCCGCTGCAGCAGCAGCGCCACGCGCTGGAACTGGCCACGGCCACGCTGCATGCGGGCCTGTCCGATGGGCGTTTTCTTGACCGACCTCAAGCCCTGTTCCGCCTGCGCCTGGAATTGAACGACATCGTGCAGCAGTCCCTGCAGCTGGAGCTGCACGCCAGCGGCGGGCGCGCTTATCATCGCGACCAGCCGCTGGGATTTGCGCGCCGTTGGCGCGAGGCGGCCTTCATCCCCATCGTGACGCCCAGCGTCACGCAGCTACAGGGCGCGCTGGCTGGCGCGGCCCTGGCAACCACCAGTTCATGACCCAGACGGAAGCTTTCTCCCCTGACGCTCCCGCGCCCGTGCTGCAGGCACGCGGCGCGGGCTTTGGCTATGCGCCCGGCAAGGCCGTGTTCGAGGACATCTCCCTGAGCATTGCCCCGCGCGAAATCGTCTGCCTGCTCGGCGGTAGCGGCTGCGGCAAGTCCTCGCTGCTGCGCGTGCTCGGCGGCCTCGAATCGCCGGACGGCGGCGCCTGGAGCCGGGGCGAGCTCCAGTTCCTCGGCCAGCCGTTGACCGCGCCGCACCCGCGCGCGGGCTTCGTGTTCCAGCAGCCCAGCCTGCTGCCCTGGCTGGACGCGCGGCGCAACGTGGGCTTCGGCCTGGACTTCGAGCGCCAGCCGAAGCTGGAGGCCGAGGCCCGCAGCCAGCGCGTGGAGCAGGCGCTGCAGGCCGTGGGCCTGGGCGGCAGCGGCGCGCTCTACCCCTCGCAGCTGTCGGGCGGCATGGCCCAGCGCGTGGCCCTGGCGCGCGCCCTGGCCCGCGAGCCGCAGCTGCTGCTGGCCGACGAGCCGTTCTCGGCCCTGGACGCCATCACGCGCGCCGAGATGCAGGAGCTGATGGTGGACGTGGTCCACCGCTGGCACACGGCGGCGCTGCTGGTCACGCATGACATCGACGAGGCCATCCTCGTGGGCGACCGCATCCTGCTGATGGGCGGGCGGCCCGGCCACATCGTGCGCGAATGGCGCGTGGACATTGCGCGCCCGCGCGAGGACCAGGCCGCTGCCGTGACCGCGCTGCGGCTGGACATCCTCTCGGCCCTGCACGGCGTGCGCCATGCGGCCCAGGCCTGATCTCCCTCGCCTGCCTGCCTGCCCGCCTGCCGATCCGCCTGCAGATCCGCCATTTCTTCGACTTCAACCATGCTCTTCTGAAAGGTCTTTCGCATGAGCTTCCAGGACCACCCTTCCTACACCCATATCTGCGTCTCGTCGGACTGCGGCTGCGGCCTCACGCGGCGCGACATGCTGCGCCTGGGCGCGCTGGCCACGGCCTCGGTGGCCGCGCCGCTGCTGGCTGCAGGCGATGCGCGCGCCCAGGCCTTCAAGGGCGATGACCAGCCCGTGAAGATCGGCTACCTGCCCATCACCGACGCCACGCCGCTGCTGGTGGCCCACGGCAACGGCCTGTTCGAGGCCGAAGGCCTCAAGGCCGAGGCGCCGCGCCTGTTCCGCTCCTGGGCCCAGATCGTCGAGGCCTTCGTCTCGGGCCAGGTCAACGTCATCCACCTGCTCACGCCCTCCACGCTGTGGGTGCGCTACGGCGCCAAGTTCCCCGCCAAGATCGTGGCCTGGAACCACGTCAACGGCTCGGGCTTGACCGTGCTGCCCGAGATCCAGAAGGTGCAGGACCTGGGCGGCAAGACCGTGGCGATCCCGTTCTGGTACTCCATCCACAACATCCTGCTGCAGGACGTGCTGCGCAAGGCCGGCCTCACGGCCGTGACCCGCGCGCGCGGCGGCGCCATTGCGGCCAACGAGGTCAACCTCGTCGTGCTGGCACCGGCCGAAATGGTCTCGGCACTGGCCGGCAAGTCGATTGCGGGCTTCATCGTGGCCGAGCCCTTCAATGCCGCCGCCGAGATCGCGGGCGTGGGCAAGATGCTGCGCTTCTCGGGCGATGTCTGGAAGGACCACGCCTGCTGCGTCACCTTCCTGGCCGAGCGCGATATCGCCGACAAGCCCGAATGGGCCCAGCGCGTGACCAATGCCGTGGTCAAGGCCCAGCTGTGGACACGCGACAACCGCCTGGCCGCCGCGCGCCTGCTGTCGAGCACGGGCGAGCGCCGCTACACGCCGCATCCGCAGCAGACGCTGTCCAAGGTGCTGGCCGCCACCGACTACGCCAGCTACGAGGCCAGCGGCGTGGTCGTCAACAAGGGCTGGCACCAGCGGCGCATCGACTTCCAGCCCTATCCCTATCCCTCGTACACAGAGCAGCTGGTGCGCGCCATCAAGGCCACCAAGGTCGAGGGCGACACGCGCTTCCTCGACAAGCTGGAGCCCAGGTTTGCGGCCACCGACCTGGTGGACGACCGCTTCGTGCGCAAGGCCATCCAGGCCGTGGGCGGCCCGCAGGTCTTCGGCATTCCGGCCGATTTCTCGCGCCGCGAAACCATCGTGGTGTGATCCAGGTGTTGCGACGTATTGGATTGCCGCTGCTGGGCGCGGCCCTGGTCCTGGCCCTGTGGTGGGTGGGCGGCGCGCTGCTGGCGCGCAGCACGCCCGTGGCTGCGGCCTTCGCGCCCTGGCCGTCGCTGCAGGCGCTGGGCCAGCTGCTGACGGGCGCCGACATCTGGATGCACACCCTGCTGAGCCTGCAGCGCGTGGCCGTGGGCCTGCTGCTGGCCTTCGTGGTCGGCGTGCCGCTGGGCGTGCTGGTGGGTCTGTCGCGCGGGTTCTCGCAGGCGTTCTCGCCCGTGTTCCAGTTCCTGCGCATGATCTCGCCGCTGTCGTGGATGCCCATTGCCGTGATGGTGCTGGGCGTGGGCGACGCGCCCGTGTACTTCCTGCTGGCCTTCGCCGCCGTCTGGCCCATCTTGCTGAGCACGGCGGCCGGCGTGGCCCAGCTGGACCGCAACTGGCTGCTGCTGGCGCGCAGCCTGTCGGCCACGCGCACCGAGACCGTTCTGCGCGTGGTGCTGCCCGGCATCACGGCCCAGATCCTCACGGGCGTGCGCCTGGCCATCGGCATCATCTGGATCGTGCTGGTGCCAGCAGAAATGCTGGGCGTATCGGCCGGCCTGGGCTACTTCATCCTCGACACGCGCGACCGCCTGGCGTATTCGGAGCTGATGGCCGCCGTGGTGCTGATCGGCGCCCTGGGCTATGCGCTGGACCATGCGGCTCGGTGGCTGCACCAGCGCTGGATGCATTCGGCCTGAGGCCTGCGGGCAGGCGGTGGCATCAGGTGCCGTGCACGCGGCGCAGCCGCAGTCCTGCCCATCCCGTCAGCACGGCGCACAGCAGCACTCCCCAGGGGCCCAGCGCGGGCACGGGGGTGGCCGGGGCCGGGGCTGCGGGCTCCACGGTCTGGGCCCATGCGCCGCTGTCCGCGGCGAGATAGTTCGCATCGCCGCCGTACCGGGCCACGATGGCATGCGGGCCGGCCGCCGTCAGTTGGGTGGTGGCGATGATGGCCCTGGCATTGGACAAACCCGCCGTGCCCAGCGACAGGCCGCCAGCCAGGATTTCGACCGTTCCCGTGGGGACGGCGGCGGTGCCCAGGGAGACATCGGGTGCGACCACCACGGAGAAGGACAGCGACTGCCCGGAGCGCGAGGGATTGGCGCTGGAAGTCAGCGTGACACGGGAGGGGCCCTGTCCCACCGCCGCCATCTGCACCGCCTGCGTAGCCGCGTCATGGTCCGCATCTCCGAGCTGGCTGGCGTTGATCGTGCATGTCCCTGCGGCCTGGAAGCGGATGGTGCTGCCGGAGGCGCTGCAGATCGCCGCGGTCAATGCATCCACGGCGAACATGACGGGGTTTCCCGAGGCGCCTCCGACGGCGGCCACGTCATAGGTATCCCCCACCCGTGCGCCGGCCGGTGGTGCCGTGGTGAAGGTGATGGCCTGCGGCGCTTTGGCGATGGCACCTGCCGCCGCCGGGCAACTGGTATCGCTGGCCGGCCAGTAGCGGTTGCCCGTCCCCGTGAACGTTTCGCCGCCACAGTTGTTGCCGGGCGCGTTGTTCGTGATCTGGTTGCCGTGGAGTGTGCGGGGGCGGGTGAGCGTGAACGAGACGCCGGCACCCGAGCCCGGAGACGCCAGCACGTTGCCGGTGACGGTGCTGTCGGTCATGGTGGTCGGCACCCCGCTGCGCAGGCCCCCGCCCAGCGTGCGGGCCGTGTTGCCGGACAGGCGGCTGCGCTCCACCGTCAGCGAGCCGCTGCCCGTGCTGTAGATGGCACCGCCCTGTCCCCCTGCCTGGTTGCCGCTGAACACACTGTCCACGATGGTCACCGTGCTGTCGCGGCTGTACAGTCCCCCGCCGTTGATGCCGGCCGTGCTGTCCTGCACCACGCTGCGCTCCAGGCGCAGGGTGACGCCGTTGTCCAGGTAGATGGCGCCGCCGTCTTCACCGGCGGCGGTCTGCCCGCCGCGCAGTGTCAGGCCGCGCAGCGTGAGCTGGACACCGCTGCCCTGGGCCGACACCAGGCGGGAGGCATTGCCCCCATCGAGCGCCACCCGCTGGTCCCCGTCGATCGTGATGTCCGAGGTGGTGAAGTTGAGGTCGATGGAATGGCCTGCCAATGCAATGGCGGTGAGGCTGCCTGCCGGAAAGACGGCCGGGTCGAACACGATGGTGTCCGCGCCATTGCCCGATACGCATGCGCCGTTGCCCCAACTGCCGTCATCCATCTGTGCACTGGTCAATGCCTCATTCAGGCTGCAGTCCGCTGCACCGGGCGTGTTGTCCGTGGTATTGACCACGATGGTCGCGGCCTGGCCATTGAGTGCCAGCAGGCTGCACAGCGCGCCAGGCACTGCCAGAAGCCGGAGGCGTCGAAGGGGTCTGTGAAGAAAAGCGTGCACGGTTCCTCCCGTTGCGCTGCGTGTCCCGGGCAGACCCGCGCGCTGTTGTTGCGGACCGCGTGACCTTAGCTTTCTGCGAAGATCGTGAAAATGTGCCGGCGGCACATCGCAGGCCTGAAAATGCGGCCTCAGCCGGCCCACCTATCGCCAGCACCTCGAGCACGCCATTGGATTTCGCGACATGACCCTGTCAACGCAGCAACTGGGGCAACTCAATCAGGCCATCCTCGCGGTGCACGGCGCGCCCGATCTGCACGCGCTGGCCACGCATTTGCTGCACGCGCTGCGCCTGGTGGTGCCGGGTGACATTCGGGTGGTGGATTTCTCCGGCATTGCGGAAGTCCGTGGCTACACGGCCTACGATCCGGTGCGGGCCATTTCCTCCGAAGTCAACGCTGCGGTGCACCGGCATCTGGCCGACAACCCCTTGTATCGGCAGCGCCAGACGCAGGCCGCCAGCATTTCCGACCTGCTGACTCGCGGACAATGGCAGAGGACGGCGCTCTATGCCCAGGCCTGCTCCCAGGTGGGCCAGCAGGACGGACTCGCGCTGGACGTGGAACTGGGCCACGGAGCGATGCTGACCCTCAATGTCACACGCGCCTCGCGCGGCTACACCGCTGCGGAGCGCATGGCGCTGACCTTGCTGGGGCCGCATGCGCAGGCGCAGTGGCGGCGCCTGAGCCAGCAGCAGCGAATCAGCCAGGCGGCATGGCAGGCGCTCTCACCGGGCTCGCCGGCTGCCGACGTGCTGAGCCCGCGCGAACGTGAAGTGCTGCAATGGGTCGCCAACGGCAACACCAACGCAGAAATCGCCACCATGCTGGAGTTGCGTGCAGGCACGGTGAAGCGGCACCTGGAAAACATCTACCGCAAGCTGGGAGCCGCCAATCGGCAGGACGCCTTGTCGAGGATGCGCAGGCCGGATTTCTAGCGCGTGTCGCGCGCTTGTGCGAACCCACGCGAGCGCCGTGCGCGGGGCCAGCCCTTCGAGAAGCAGGGAAACCGGCCCTACGGCAGGACGCTCCGGCAGGCAATGCCAAATCGCTGGGCCAGCGCGTGCAGGCGGCTGTCTCGCGACCACAGGCTTGCTCGACGTAAGCGGTGCAGCTACGTCCGGCACAGTTTTACCTACAGGTTTCGCGCCAGCACAATAAAAGTCCGCCCAAGCCATACGGCGGACTTCCTGAAATCCACTGTGCCGAGGCCTCATGTTTTGTTTTGCCAGTTGCTCTCCTGTCGGCTTCAACGCCGTCCTTCTCAGCGGCGGTACGTTGCCATTTCTGGTGTCCGACGGCATGTTGTTTCAACCATTGCAGTGAGGCAGCGCATGGAGCAGGAAGTGAGATGCGCGAACTGCAATCGAAAGCTCGCCATGGGCGTCTTTCAGCTACTGAACATCAAGTGCCCGCGTTGCGGCACGTTGAATTCCCTGAGGGTCCAAGCGAACCCCCCACCCGAGTGCCGCCGAGCGCCTTCGACTCCATCCATTGAATAGGAGGCCTCCATGGCTCAAGTTTCCAAGGTTCTCGTCTCGGATCAGTACATGCCGCCGGACAACATCCAGCAGTACAAAAGCACGACGGGTTTCCCTCTTGTTTACGATTCGCGGCATATCAATCCGCATGCGCTCGTGTTCGACAACACGGGGCGTCCTGCCAATTACAACCCTGCCAACAACCGCCACACCATCGTGATGGATGTGCGCTTCAGCGATGGCTATCTGGCCGCTTGCCACATGGGCATCATTGCCAGGCACAAAGGCTCATACAGTGTGGCGGGTGACAACCGTGGCGGTGCTGTCATTGCGGGCAATTGGGGCTATTCGCCAGGCAGCGTGGCGCTTGAGGAAATTGAGATAACCAACACCAAGGACAACGGTGACTCGCACCATCGTCCGTCCGCTCAATATCCGCGTGGTGCCATCGGCGAGGCCAAGCTCGAGGAACTGCGCTGGTATCGACTGGTGATCGAAAGCATTTCCAAGAACGGCAGCATCGGCCACGCAGTCCGGGCAACGGACAAGAGTACGGGCCAGACCGTATTCAGCCTGCCAACCTTCTGGTCGGATTACTCGGCCAACTATGACTCCCGTGACGCAGGCAAGGTGGTGTTGTTCAGCATCAGTGATCCCAACAAGCCTGCCGCCGGCTTTGTCTATACACGCCTGATCAGCTATTGGTCGGATGCTGACGAGGTGATAGCCAATCCGTAAGTGATCTGAGAGCGGGTCCCAGGGCAGCGTGTGGCCGTATCGCCGCCATGCCCTGGTCCTCCTGGCAGGGGGTGGTCAATACGCATGCTGCCATGCGTTGCGCATCGTGCTGCCTTTGGTGGAAAGCCAGTCTGTAGGCGAGGGCCAGCGATACGCAATCTCCTGGGAATCCGGCATATCGGTTGCCCTGCCGCCAAGTGCTGCGAGGCGTTTGACTGCCTGCACCCTCACGAAAGTTCTGAGGACCTGTTGGAACAGAGCTGCCTCGTCCATGCCTGGCTCCAGCATCTTCAGGGCTTATTCGTACAAGGCATCGTCGATCGTCACGGTGATCCGCATGGCGGGCCCTCTGTCATCAAAACAGATGCAATTCTGGGCTTGCGCCAGCCTGCAGACAAGCGCGCTTCCCTCCGAAGTGGTCACTCCTGTTTTGCTATGATGACTGTATAAAGATACAGTTTTCGAGCGGCCTGGCTGCCCGATCTGCCAGGCCCATGCTCCCTCCCCACCGCTTCTACTACCTGCACAACTTCCAGCGCGCGCTGGACTGGATTGGCCAGCGTTACGGCGATCTGCTGGACGCGCCCGAGCAGGCATTCCTCACCCGTTTCACGCAGCTGCCCCAGCCCTCGCAGGCGCTGATGGTGCGTTTGCTGATGCGGCGCGGGCCCTGGTTTAGGGCCGGCAAGCTGGTGTACGAAGAGATTCCCGGCATTGCCGACGCGGCCGCGCCCCTGCTGGAGCTGGGCTGGCTGGACGCGGACCACCCCATGGCGCTGGAGGAGCTGTTTGCGCTGCACACCAAGCCCGAGCTGCTGCAGCTGTTCGCCGGCGCACCCATCCACTCAGGCCTGCGCAAGGCTGAGCTTTTGCAGGCCCTGCAGCCCCTGCATGAGGCGCCCAGGCCCTATGCGCAGTGGCAGCCCCAGGGTGTCGCAGCCGGCGAATCCGCCTGGCGTGTGATGGTGGGCGCGCTGTGCGAGCGCTTTCGGCTGATGTTCTTCGGCAACCTCTACCAGGACTGGTCGGAATTCGTGCTGGCCGACCTGGGCGTGTTCCGCTACGAGGCCGTGGCCTTCGATGCGGCGTCGCGGGCCTTCCAGTCGCGTGCCGATGTCGATGGCTACCTGGCTCTGCAGGCCTGCCGCGCGGCGCTGGATGAAGGCGTGGAGATCGATGCGCTGCTGCAGCAGGTGGCCGGCTGCGCCAGCGGCAATGCCTGGCTGGAGCAGCGCCGCGCCAAGGTGCTGCTGCGCATAGGCCAGGCTTGCGAGCGCATGCAGGACTGGGAGCGTGCCGAGCAGGCCTATGCGCAAAGCCGCTACCCCGGCGCCCGCCACCGGCGCATGCGTGTGTACGAGCGCATGGAGCGCTTTGCCGATGCCATGGCGCTGGCCCAGGCCGCCCAGGCCCAGCCCGAGAGCGACGAGGAGCTGCAGCGCGTGGCGCGCATGCTGCCGCGCCTGCGCCGCAGCCTGGGGCAGGGCGCGCGCGGGCGTGCGGCGGCGCTGGCGCCCGTGGTGGCGCAGATGCGCATGGACGTGGAGCTGGAGCTGCCGGCGCGGCCCGCATCGGTCGAATACGTGCTGCGCGACCACTGGCACAGCGACGCCGCGCCGGTGTTCTACGTGGAGAACGCGCTCATCAACTCGCTGTTCGGCCTGCTGTGCTGGCCGGCCATCTTCGCGCCGCTGCCGGGCGCCTTCTTCCACCCGTTCCAGAGCGGCCCGGCCGACCTGTCCGCGCCCGACTTCGTGCAGCGCCGCGCAGCCTTGTTCGAGGAATGCCTGGCGCATCTGGACGATGGCACCTGGCGCGAGGTCATCGTGCAGCGCCATGCCGACAAGCAGGGCCTGCAGTCGCCCTTCGTGTTCTGGGGCACGCTGAGCGCGCCCCTGCTGGCGCTGGCGCTGGACTGCATTCCGGCCGCCCACCTCAAGCTGTTCTTTGCGCGGCTGCTGCGCGACGTGCAGGCCAACCGCACGGGCTTTCCCGATCTGGTGCGTTTCTGGCCGGCCGAGCGCCGCTACGAACTGGTCGAGGCCAAGGCCCCCGGCGACAAGCTGCAGGACAACCAGATCCGCTGGCTGCAGTACTGTGCCGAGCACGGCATTCCCGTGCGCGTGTGCCATGTGCAGTGGCGCGGCCAGCCGCTGGGAGAGGCCGCGTGAGCTACACCGTGGCCGTGCGCGCGCTGTGCGAGTTCACGGCACGCGCGGGCGACCTGGACCTGCGCTTCACGCCCGCGCCCAGCGCGCTGGAGGGCATGGCCGGCCACAGCCTGGTGCAGTCGCGCAGGGGCAAGGACTACGAGACCGAGATCAGTCTGGCCGGTGAATACGGCGACCTGCGCGTGCGCGGCCGTGCCGACGGCTTCGACGCCGGGGCTGGCCAGCTCGAGGAAATCAAGACCTACCGGGGCCAGATCGAGGGCGTGCGCGCCCACCACCGGGCACTGCACTGGGCCCAGGCGCGCATCTACGCCCATCTGCTGTGCCAGGCGCGCGGCCTGCAGCGGCTGCGCGTGGCCCTGGTGTATTTCAACGTGGGCAACTCGGAGGAGACCGTGCTGGTGCAGGAGGAAGACGCGGCCACGCTGCGCGCCTTCTTCGAGCAGCAATGCGCGCTGTTCCTGGACTGGGCGCGCAGCGAGGCCGCCCACCGCGCGGCGCGCGAGGCGGCGCTGGCCGCGCTGCGCTTTCCCATGCAGGGCTTTCGCGCGGGCCAGCGCGAGCTGGCCGTGGCCGTCTACCGCGTGGCGCGCGCGCAGCAGGGCGGCCAATGCCTGATGGCGCAGGCGCCCACGGGCATCGGCAAGACGCTGGGCACCATCTTCCCCATGCTCAAGGCCATGCCGGACCAGGGCCTGGACCGCCTGTTCTTCCTCACGGCCAAGGGCACGGGCCATGGCCTGGCGCTGCAGGCGCTGGCCAGCGTGAACCGGCAGATTGCCGAGCAGCACCAGCCACCGCCGCAGGAACCGGCAGCGCCGCAACCTCTGCCCTCGCCACCCGCGCCACCCGCAAGGCTGCGCGTGCTCGCCATCCTGGCGCGCGACAAGGCCTGCGAGCATCCCGACAAGGCCTGCCACGGCGACTCCTGCCCGCTGGCGCGCGGCTTCTTCGACCGGCTGCCCGCCGCGCGCGCCGCCGCGCTGCAGCAGGCGCCCTGGGACCCGCCTGCCGTGCGTGCCGTGGCGCTTGCGCACGACATCTGCCCCTACTACCTGGCCCAGGAACTGGTGCGCTGGAGCGACGTGGTCGTGGCCGACTACCACTACTTCTACGACAGCGCCGCCATGCTGTACGCGCTCACCCAGGCCCAGCAATGGAAGGTGGGCGTGCTGGTGGACGAGGCCCACAACCTGCTCGAGCGCGCGCGCCGCATGTACACGGCCGAGCTGTCGCAGTTCGCCCTGGCGGCCGCCCGCAAGTCGGCCACCGGTGCCGTGCGCAAGGCGCTGGACCGGCTCAGCCGCAGCTGGAGCGCGCTGAACAGGGAACAGACCGCCAGCTACCAGGCCCATGAGGAAGTGCCCGCAGGCCTGCTGGGCGCCGTGCAGCGCGCCGTGGCCGCCATCGCCGACGCCAATGCCGACAGCCCCATGCTGCCCGGCGACCCCGTGCTGGACTTCTACTGGGAGGCGCTGCAGTTCATGGCGCTGGCCGAGCAGTTCGGCGGCCATGCGCTGTTCGATGTCCACCTGCTGCCCGGGCGCCCAGGCCCCCGTCGCGCGCCGGCCTCCACGCTGTGCATACGCTGCGTGGTGCCCGCGCCCCACCTGGCGGCACGCCATGCGGCGGCCCATGCCTCGGTGCTGTTCTCGGGCACGCTGAGCCCGCCGCACTTCTACCGCGACATCCTGGGCCTGCCCGAAGGCACGCACTGGCTGGAGGCCGACTCGCCCTTCCAGGCCGACCAGCTCGATGTGCAGGTGGCCGGCCACATCTCCACGCGCTACCGCGACCGCGACCGTTCGCTGCGGCCCATCGCCGACCTCGTGGCCGCGCAGTACGCGCGCCGGCCCGGCAACTACCTGTGCTTTTTCAGCAGCTTCGACTACCTGCAGCGCGTGGCCGAATGCCTGCAGCGCGCCCATCCCGATCTGCCCGTCTGGCTGCAGACCCCGTCCATGGACGAGGAAGGCCGCGCGGCCTTCCTGGCGCGCTTCACCGAGGCCGGGCAGGGCGTGGGCTTTGCCGTGCTGGGCGGGGCGTTCTCCGAGGGCGTGGATCTGCCCGGCGAGCGCCTCATCGGCGCCTTCGTGGCCACGCTGGGCCTGCCCCAGGTCAATCCCGTGAACGAAGAGATGAAGCGCGCCATGGACCGCCAGTTCGGCGCGGACAAGGGCTATGACTACAGCTATCTCTACCCGGGGCTGCGCAAGGTGGTCCAGGCCGCAGGCCGCGTCATCCGCAGCGAGCGCGACCGCGGCGTGGTCTTTCTCATCGACGACCGCTATCGGCGCGGCGAGGTGCAGGCGCTGCTGCCGCGCTGGTGGCGGGTGGAGGGCATGCGATGATCCGGGGCCGCACCAGTCCGAGACTGCCATCCCATCCCATCCAGTCCCCCATCCCGTCCCCATCCAGGAGCCTTCCGAATGCCCCGCATGCGCTGCGCCATCCTTGCATTGACCCTGGGCCTGCTGGCCGGTGGCCCGGCTGCGGCAGGCGTGGTGCAGCCTGTGCCTGACAGGCAGGCCAGCGAGAACAAGATGCCGGCCTATCCCAAGGAAGCCAGGCGGCTGGAGCAGGAAGGCAAGGTGGTGCTGCGGGTTCTGGTGGGCGCCAGCGGAAAGGCACTGGCCGTGGATGTGGCAGACAGCAGCGGCTATCCTCTGCTCGACCAGGAGGCGCTGGACGCCGTGCGGACGTGGCGCTTTGTCCCCGGCACGCGCGACGGCGTGCCGGACAGCATGTGGACGCGCGTGCCCGTCACCTTCCTGCTGAAATAGCGGCATGCCGGTGGTGGCAGGTTTGTACCCGGTGCGTGCCCTGCGCAGCGACACAAGGAGCATTCCATGAAGATCGTCATCACCAGCGTGCTCGTCGACGACCAGGACAAGGCCCTGGGCTTCTACCGCGACGTGCTCGGCTTCGTTCTCAAGCACGACATTCCCATGGGCGGCGATGCGCGCTGGCTCACCCTGACATCGCCCGGCGATGCCGATGGCGTGGAGCTGCTGCTGGAGCCCGACATGCACCCGGCCGCCAGGCCGTTCAAGACCGCCTTGCATGCCGACGGCGTGCCGGCCACCTTCTTCGGCGTGGACGACGTGCAGGCCGAGTACGAGCGCCTGAGCGCGGCCGGCGTGCGCTTCACCAGGCCGCCTACGCATCTGGGGCCGGTCACGATTGCGGTGTTCGACGACACCTGCGGCAATCTCATACAGATCAACCAGCGGCATTGAGCGGGGCCTGCGGCCCTTTCGCGCTCAGTCCCTGGCGGTGGGCTTGTCGTGCCGGGGCGGATCGATGCGCTCGATGTTGCCCAGCAGCAGGGCGCGCCCCGCAAAGGTGCCGCCGGCGGTCTCCAGCGCAAAGCGCTCGGTGTCGCGGCCGCGCACTTCGGACTCCAGCGTCCGGGCCTCGTCCTCGGTGGCGCCCAGGGCCAGCACGGCGTGGCGGCCCATGAGCAGGGCGGACTCGAAGCTCTCGCGCACGACATGGTCGGCGTCCTTCTGGATGAGCTCCAGCGCGTGCTCGCGGTCATAGGCGCGCACGATGAGGCGGGCGTGCGGGCATTCGTGGCGCACGTTCTCCACGATGCGCGTGGCGGCAGCCTTGCTGTCCACGCAGACCAGGATGGCGCTGGCATGGCTGGCGCCGGCCGCATGCAGGATGTCGGCGCGCGCGCCGTCGCCGAAGTAGACCTTGAAGCCGTAGGGCTCGGCGTTGCGGATCACGTCGGGGTCGTTGTCGATGATGGACAGCTTGGCGCCACGGGCCAGCGGCCCCTGGCTGGCGATCTGGCCCACGCGGCCGAAGCCGATGACCAGCACGTTGCCGCGCAGGTCCTGCGGCGCCTCCACGCCGTCCAGCGACACGGCCTGGGCGCCGGCCAGGCGCTTGTGCAGCAGCACCACCAGCGGCGTGATGGCCATGGACAGCACGACGATGGCCGTCATGTTGGCATGCACCTCGGGGCTGAGCACCTTGAGCTTGAGCGCCTCGGCAAACAGCACGAAGGCGAACTCCCCGCCCTGGGCCATGAGGATGGCGCGGTCCAGCGCATCGGCATGGCTGCTGCGTGCCACGCGGGCCACGGCGTAGATGCACAGCGCCTTGCCCAGCATCAGCGCCACCACGCCCATGCCCACGATGCGCCAGTTCAGCGCCACCACCTCCAGGTTCAGCGCCATGCCCACGCCCAGGAAGAACAGGCCCAGCAGCAGGCCGCGGAAGGGCTCCACATCGGCCTCCAGCTGGTGGCGGAACGAGGATTCGGACAGCAGCACGCCCGCCACGAAGGCGCCCATGGCCATGGACAGGCCGCCCATCTCCATCAGCAGGGCGGCGCCCAGCACCACCAGCAGCGCGGCGGCCGTCATCACCTCGCGCGCCTTGGCCTTGGCCAGGATGCGGAACAGCGGGTTCAGCAGCCACAGGCCCGCGCCCACCAGCGCGCCCAGCGACAGCAGGGCCACGCCCGCGCGTTGCCACAGGGGCGAGGTGGCCACGGGCGCCGCATCGGCCGGCGCCAGAAAGGCCACGGCGGCCAGCAGCGGCACGATGAGCAGGTCCTCGAACAGCAGGATGGAGACGATGCGCTGGCCGCGCGGCGCCAGGATGTCGCCACGCTCGGCCAGCACCTGCATGACGATGGCCGTGGAGGTCAGCACAAAGCCCGCGCCGCTGACGAAGGCCACCTGCCACGGAAAGCCGAAGGCCATGCCCACGCCCGTGAGCAGCAGCGCGCACACCACCACCTGCAGGCTGCCCAGCCCGAAGATCTGGCCGCGCAGGTCCCACAGGTGCGAAGGCTTCATCTCCAGCCCGATGACGAAGAGGAACATCACCACGCCCAGCTCGGCCACGTGCAGGATGGTCTGCGCGTCCGTCACCAGCCCCAGCCCGTAGGGGCCTATGGCCAGCCCGGCCGCCAGGTAGCCGAGCACGGCGCCCAGGCCCAGCCGCTTGAACAGCGGCACGGCCACCACGGCGGCCCCCAGCAGCGTGACGATTCCTACGAGCTGGCTTGCATTGCCTTCAGCGGCCATGTTGTGTTTCCTTTGTGCGTGCGTGCGTGCGGCAAGGCGGATTTCCATCCGCGAATTTGCGCGCAGGATAGCAAAGCCCGGTCCTGTGTAGAATCGCGCCCCCTCTGCGCTTACCTCACCGCCCAGCGCCATGCCCCAGATCCTCGTCCACGACCTCCGCAAGACCTACCGCATCCATGAGCGCGACCCCGGCGTGATGGGCGCGCTGCGCGCGCTGGTGCGTCCGCGCCACCGCACGGTGCAGGCGCTGCAGGGTGTGTCGTTTGCGCTGGAGCGTGGCGAGCTGCTGGGCTTCATCGGCCCCAACGGCGCGGGCAAGTCCACCACCATCAAGATCCTGTCGGGCATCCTGCGGCCCGATGGCGGGCGCGTGGAGGTGGACGGGCGCGACCCCTTGGCCGACCGCCAGCGCCATGTGGGCCGCATCGGCGTGGTCTTCGGACAGCGCTCGCAGCTGTGGTGGGACCTGCCCGTGGGCGACGGCTTCAACCTGCTGCGCGACCTGTACCGCGTCGATCCCGCACGCTACGGTCGCACGCGCGACGAGCTGGTGACGCTGCTGAACCTGGAGCGCGTGCTGGACCAGCCCGTGCGCCAGCTGTCCCTGGGCCAGCGCATGCGCGCCGAGATCGCCGCGGCCCTGCTGCACGAGCCCGAGATCCTGTTCCTGGACGAGCCCACCATCGGCCTGGACGCACCCTCCAAGCTGGCCGTGCGCGAGTTCGTGCTGCGCGCCAACCGCGAGCGCGGCACCACGGTGCTGCTGACCACGCATGACATGCACGACATCGAGGCGCTGGCGCGGCGCGTGATCGTCATCGGCCATGGCCGCGTGCTGGCCGACTGCGCGGTCGATGCGCTGCGCGCCCAGGTGGTGGCAGCGCAGGGCGAGGGGCGTGGAGGTGGTGATGGCGAAGGCAATGGAGAAGACATGGCCATCGAGGCCGTGATCGCCCGCTTCTACGCCATGCACGGAGCGGCCGAAGGCTGAGCCTGCATGACGCTGCGTGAACTCCTGCGCCCCTATGTGGCGGCCTTTGCATCGCGGTTCCTGGTGATGCTGCAGTACCGCACGGCCGCCTACGCGGGCTTTGCCACGCAGTGCTGGTGGGGCGCCATCAAGACCATGGTGCTGGCGGCGTTCTACGGCAGTGCCTCGGCATCGGCCGGCGCGCCCATCTCGCTGGAGCACGCCATCACCTACACCTGGCTGGCCCAGGGCCTGTTCGCGCTGCTGCCCTGGAGCGGCGACCCCGACGTGGCCCTGGCCGTGCGCACGGGCGCCATCGCCTATGACCGGCTGCGGCCCGTGGATGCCTATGCGCTGTGGTTCGTGCGCTCGGCTGGCTGGATCGCCGCGCGCGTGCTGCCGCGCGTGGCGCTGATGGTGGCGTTTGCAGGGCTGGCCCTGCCGCTGATGGGGCTGGGCGCCTGGGGCTGGCAGCCGCCGGCCGGCTGGGCCGCAGGCCTGGGCTTTGCCGCGTCCATGCTGCTGGCGCTGCTGCTGTCCACGGCACTGGTCATGCTGCTGAACGTTGCCGCTGCCGCCGCGCTCAATGAAAAAGGCATCAACACGCTGGCCGCGCCCGTGGTCATCGTGCTGTCGGGCAACCTGCTGCCGCTGGCGCTGATGCCCGACGCCTGGCAGACCGCGCTGCTGCTGCAGCCGCTGGCCGGCGTGATGGACATTCCTGCGCGCATCTATTTCGGCCAGATGGCGGGTGCGCAGATGCTGGCCTGCCTGGCGCTGCAAGCCCTGTGGATTGCCGTGATCGTGGCCCTGGGCCGCGCGGCCATGGCGCGCACCATGCGCCGGCTCGAAGTGCAGGGAGGGTGAAGACCATGGCCAAGCACAAAGGATCGCTGTCCATGTTCCTGCGCCTGGCGCTGGCCTCGCTGGGCGGGCAGGCGCGCTACCCGGCCTCGGCGCTGATGCTGACCCTGGGCCAGTTCCTGGTCACGGGCATCGAGGTCATCGCCGTCTGGGCGCTGTTCCACCGGTTTGGCGAGGTGCAGGGCTGGCGCATCGGCGAAGTGGCCGTGTTCTATGGCCTGGTGAACTGCATGTTCGCCCTGGCCGATGCGCTGGGCCGGGGCTTCGACGTGCTGGGCACGCAGTTCCTGCGAACGGGTGCCTTCGACCGCCTGCTGCTGCGCCCGCGCCCCGTGTGGCTGCAGCTCATGGGCCATGACGTGCGCATCAGCCGCCTGGGCCGCCTGCTGCAGGGCCTGCTGGTGCTGGGCTTTGCCACGGCCCAAGGCGCCGTGGCGTGGACGCCCCAGGCCGTCGCCGTGGCGCTGTTCGCCGTGGCAGGCGGCGTGGCGCTGTTCCTGGGCATCCTGGTGCTGCAGGGCGCGCTCTCGTTCTGGACCGTGGAAAGCCTGGAAGCCGCCAATGTGCTGAGCTACGGCAGCGTCGAGGCCGCCCAGTACCCGCTGGCCCTGTACGCGCAGTGGTTCCGCCGCCTGCTGACCTTCGCCGTGCCGCTGGCCTGCGTGGCCTACTACCCGGCGCTGGCTGTGCTGGGCAAGCCCGACCCGCTGGGCGCGCCGGCCTGGCTGGGCTGGGTCTCGCCGCTGGCCGGCTTTGCCTTCCTCTGGCTGGCCTCGGGCGCCTGGCGCATGGGGGTGAGGCATTACGCGTCCACGGGCAGTTGAAGCCGCGGCAGGCGCCGGTGCATAACACGCTCTAGACTGCGCGCTTGCCTTACTCCGGACACCAGACCATGACAGCAGATGAACGCTTCGCCCAGGCCGCCCTTGAGCTCGGCCACCGCTTCGATGGCGAGATCAAGATAGGCGGCAACTACAGCCCCGTCGTGCGCGACGGCCAGCAGCTGTTCGTCAGCGGGCAGATTCCCCGCGTGGGCGATGAAGTGCTCTACGTGGGGACGGTCGGCGCCGGGATCGACCTGGCATCGGCCAGAACGGCCGCCGCCATCTGTGCCATGCGGGCCCTGGCCTTCGTGCAGCGCGCGGCCGGCTCGCTCGATGCCGTGCGCGCCGTTGCACGCATCACCGTCTATGTGCGCTCGGCGCCCGATTTCACCCAGCAAAGCGAGGTGGCCGATGGCGCCTCCGACCTCATCGCCCGGGTGCTGGGCCCCGTGGGTGCCCACACGCGCACTTCGGTGGGCGTGCTGCAGCTGCCCAAGGGCGCGGCCGTGGAGCTGGACCTGATCGCCCGCGTGGACTGATCGCGCTACCCCTATCCCTATTCCTATCCCTGGCCCGCTGGCGTTTCGTTGCGCGCCTTCCAGGCCCGCAGCGCCTGGCGGTACTCGTCCATGGCCAGGTCATAGCTGTCGAAGATGCAGGGGTCGCAGCCATTGCCGCAGCAGGCGTCCAGGTCGGGCTGCTCGGGCGGCTGGGGCATGGGGTCGGCGGAGGCGGCGGGATCTGCGGAATCTGCGGAATCTGGGAGAGGCGCGGTGGTCATGGGGGTGATTGTCCAGCAGCTCCTGCCGTGACTGCTGCGCGCGGGCTAAAGGGCATGGGGCCGCCAGGGTGCAAGTTCAACTCAAACAGCGCGGCGCCGGGAAATCGATCACGCTGCGGATGATCTCGCGCATTTCCGTGATCAGCGGCCGGACATCGTCGCGGCGCCATTGCACGGTGTAGGTCAGCGGGGCCAGCGCGCTGTGCTTTGCGGCCTCGGCGCCGCCGTCCAGCACGCGCAGGCGGCCGCGTTGCTGCAGGGCCAGGGCCCATTGCTCGGGCATGTAGGTGAAGCCCAGGCCGTCCACCACCATGCCCACCACGGCGCCCCAGCTGTTGCAGGAAAGACGCCGCTCCACGGCCAGGCCGTGGCGGCCCAGCCAGTCGTCCAGCGTGCGCGTGGCGCCCGAGCCGGTGGGCAGGGCGATCAGCAGTTGCTCGCGCACCAGGCGCCGGGGCAGGCCGGTGCCGGCGCGGGCGATGAAGTCGTCGCTGGCGGCCCAGACGAAGCGCACCTGGGCGACCTGCTCGAAGGCCAGGCTGCTGCGCGACGATGGCCCGGCAATGACCACGCAGTCCAGCTCGCCATCGACGATGCGCTGCTCCAGCACCTGGCCGATGTCGGTGTGGGGCTCCAGCTGCAGGTCGGGGTGCAGCTCGGCCACCTTCTGCACCAGCCGGGGCAGCCAGGTCAGGCCGCTGAGTTCGCCAAAGCCGATGCGGCAGCGGCCCTGCAGGCCCACGCTGCGGCCCGCCGCCTCGCGCAGCTGGGCGGCGCCGTGCAGCAGCTCGCGGATGCGCGGCAGCAGCTGCTCGCCCTGGGGCGTGAGTTCGGCGGCGCGGCCGCTGCGGTCGAACAGCTGCACGCCCAGTGAGGCCTCCAGCTCCGCAATGCGCTTGGACAGCGATGAGACCGACAGGTGCACGCGGTCGGCGGCCACGCTGAAGTTCAGGCAGGTGGCGGCCCAGTAGAAGGCTTCGAGCTGTTTGAGGGTCATGGCGATATTTTCACAAAAGCGAAACATTGATTCCGATTTATTTCGCTTTTCTTTGGAATTGCGCCCTCCTACATTGGCTGGCAATGCCTACGCCTGCCGTCCCTGCCGCTTCCGCCACGCCACCGCGCCGCCTGCGCGGCGTGCTGTCGCTTGACGATTTCGAGCGGCTGGCGCGGCGCCACCTGCCGCGCCCCATCCATGCCTACATCAGCGGGGCGGTGGAGGACAACGCCTCCTCGCTGGCGGACAACCGCCGCGCCTTTGCCGAGCTGGCCTTCGTGCCGCGCGCGCTGGTGGGCGTGGCACAGCGCGATCCCTCCTTCGAGCTGTTCGGGCGCCGCTACGGGGCGCCCTTCGGCGTGGCGCCCATGGGCATTGCCGCGCTGTCGGCCTACCGGGGCGACCTGGTGCTGGCCCAGGCCGCACAGCAGGCGGGCGTGCCGGCCATCATGAGCGGCTCCTCGCTGATCCGGCTGGAGGAGGTGATGGCGGCCGCGCCCCACACCTGGTTCCAGGCCTACCTGCCGGGTGATCAGGGCCAGATCGATGCGCTGCTGGACCGCGTGGCCGCCGCCGGCGTGCAGACCCTGGTGATCACCGTGGACACGCCCGTGGCCGCCAACCGCGAGAACAATGTGCGCGCCGGTTTCTCCACGCCGCTGCGGCCCGGGCCGGGCCTGGCCTGGCAGGGCATCAGCCATCCGCGCTGGCTGTTCGGCAGCTTTCTCAAGACCCTGTGGCGCCACGGCATGCCGCATTTCGAGAACAACTATGCGCACCGGGGCGCGCCCATCCTGTCGGCCAGCGTGATGCGCGATTTCTCGGACCGCTCCCATCTGGCCTGGCCGCATCTGGCCGCCATCCGCCAGCGCTGGCAGAGGCAGCTCGTGGTCAAGGGCATTCTTTCGGCCGCAGACGCCGTGCTGGCGCGCGATCACGGCGCCGACGGCCTCATCGTCTCCAACCACGGCGGGCGCCAGCTCGACGGCGCCGTGGCACCGCTGCGCGTGCTGCCCGGCATCGTGCGCGCCGTGCCCGGCCTGCCGGTGATGCTGGACAGCGGCGTGCGACGGGGCACCGACGTGCTCAAGGCCCTGGCCCTGGGCGCGCGCTGCGTGTTCGTGGGCCGGCCCTTCAACTACGCGGCCTCGGTGGGCGGACCTGCGGGCGTGGCCCACGCCATGGCCCTGCTGCGCGAGGAGGTGCTGCGCGACATGGCCATGCTGGGTGCCACGCGCCTGGACCAGATCACGCCGGCCTGCGTGCGCCACGCGCAGGCCTGGGATGCTTTCTGAGCGGCAAGACAGCGGCATCGACACAGACAACGGACACAGACAACAGACACAGACGGAGACACAGCAGTGAGCAAGATTCCCGGATTCCATATCCACGCCCGGCCCGAGGCCGCCCTTGGCGATGCGCTGCTGCAGCGCTACCGCGGCTTTCCGGTCGCCAATGTCAGCGACGCCATGAGCCGCACCACGGGCACCTCGGCGCTGCGGCCCTTTCATCGCCGCCAGGGGCCGCTGGTGGGCCGTGCGCTGACCGTGCGCACGCGGCCCGGCGACAACCTCATGGTGCACCAGGCCATCGACATCTGCGGCCCCGGCGACGTGATCGTGGTGGACGCGGGCGGCGCCGGACCCAACGCCATCATTGGCGAGATCATGCTGGCGCTGATGATGGCGCGCGGCGCGGCCGGCATCGTCATCGACGGGCTGATCCGCGACAGCGACACCATCGGCCAGCACGGCCTGCCCGTGTATGCGCGCGGCGTCTCGCACCGTGGCCCCTACAAGGACGGTCCCGGCGAGCTGCATGTGCCCGTCAGCATCGACGGCATGGTCGTCCACCCGGGCGACCTGGTGCTGGGCGACGGCGACGGCCTGCTGGCCGTGCCCGCCGCCGATGCCGCCGCCATTGCCGACCGCGTGGAGGCCATACAGCGCGACGAGGCCGACGTGCTCGCCGCCATTGCCGCAGGCCGCGCCGACCGCTCCTGGGTGGCGCGCACCCTGGCCTCCAAGGGGGTGCTGTGATGGACCGCCGCGTTGTCCGTTTCGACTACTGGCTGGATGCGGCCTTTGACCGCATCGTCTCGGCCGCGCCCGGTGTGCATCTGGTCACCTGCCGGCGCGAGGGCGACGATGCCGCCGCCTGGCAGGCCCTGGCCGGTGCACAGGTCTACCAGATCACGGCCGCCAAGGACGAGCTGCCGCGCCACTGGTTCGCCACGGCGGATCTGCTGGCGCGCTGCCCCGATCTGCTGGCCGTGTCCTCCAGCGGCTCGGGCTGCGACACCATCGACATCGAGGCCTGCACGCGCGCCGGCGTGGCCGTGATGAACCAGTCGGGCGGCAACGCGGATTCGGTGGCCGAGATGGCCATCGGGCTGATGCTGTCCGTGCTGCGCCGCATCAACGAATCCGACCGCCTGCTGCGCGCCCCTGCCCGGGGCTTCAGCCGCGAGGACGTGATGGGCCACGAGCTGCGCGGCCGCACCCTGGGCCTGGTGGGCGTGGGCGAGGCCGGCAGCCGCGTCGCGGCCCTGGGCCGGGCCTTCGGCATGCAGGTGATCGGCTGCGACCCGGCCTACGACGCGGCCGGCCTGGCGGCGCGCGGGGCAGAGGCCGTGGGCTTCGACGAACTGCTGCAGCGCGCGGACATCGTCTCCCTGCACTGCCCGCGCGATGCCTCCACGCTGGGGCTGATGGACGCCGCTGCCTTTGCGGCCATGAAGCCGGGCGCCATCTTCGTGAGCACGGCGCGCGGCGGTATCCATGACGAGGCCGCCCTGCACGCCGCCCTGGCCAGCGGCCACCTGGCCGGCGCCGGGCTCGATGTCTGGGACCAGGAGCCGCCGCCCGCTTCCCATCCACTGCTGGCCCTGCCCCAGGTGGTGGCCACCTTCCACACCGCCGGTGTCACGCACGAGGCCCGGCGCAACAACGCCGAGCTGGCTGCCACCCAGATCGTGCAGTTGCTGGCCAATGGCCAGCGGCCCGCGCGCCTGGTCAATCCCGAGGTCTGGCCGCATGCGCGCGAGCGCATCGCCAGGGCCTTGGACCCGTCCCGTTCCCTGTCCCGTTAGCCGCTTCCTTCACCATGACTACAAAGCCTCTCAGACCACTGCAAGAGGCGACCCAGGAGACAAAGATGACACAGCAAGCAAGGCGCGCATTGTGCGCAGGCCTGGCCGCCGCCTGCATGGCGCTGCCGGCCCTGGCCCAGGCTCAGGCCCAGGCGCAGAGCGAGGCCCCCTATCCCTCGCGCAACATCGAGATGATCGTGGCCTACGGGCCCGGCGGCGGCACCGACCTGGTGGCGCGGCTGCTGGCCCGCCATCTGGAAAAGAAGCTGGGCGGCAGCGTGGTCGTGCTCAACCGCCCCGGCGCGGGCGGCGGCATCGGCTTTGGCGAACTGGCGCGGGCCAAGCCGGACGGCTACACCATCGGCTTCATCAACACGCCCAACGTGCTGACCATTCCCATCGAGCGCAAGAGCAGCTTCCACTGGAGCCAGTACGACCTGCTGGGCAACCTGGTGGACGACCCGGGCGGCTTTGCCATCCACAACAGCAACGCCATCACCACGCTGGCCGGCCTGGCCGCCTACGCCCGGGCCAACCCCGGCGCCGTGACCGTGGGCACCACGGGCACGGGCTCGGACGACCACCTGGCCATGCTGCTGTTCGCCAAGGCCACCGGCACGCAGCTCACCCATGTGCCCTACAAGGGCGCGGGCGAGGTGCGCGCCGCCGCCACGGGCCAGCAGATCACCATCGGCGCCATCAACGTGGGCGAGGTGCTGGCCTACCAGAAGGGCGGCACTCCCATCCGCCTGCTGGGCCAGATGTCGGCCGCGCGCAGCTCGCTGGCGCCGCAGGTGCCTACGTTCAAGGAGCAGGGCATCGATATCGAGCTGGCCTCCCTGCGCGGCCTGGCCGCGCCCAAGGGCTTGCCCGAAGGCGTGCGCAAAAAGCTGGTCGATGCCGTGGCCACCATCGCGGCCGACCCGCAGTTCAGGCAGCAGGCCGAGGCCATGTACGCGCCGCTGCGCTACCTGGCGCCGCCCGCCTACGCGGCCGAACTGGAGCGCACCGAGGCCGGCTTTCGCAAGCTCTGGACCGAGATGCCCTGGCAGGACGGCAAGCCCTGAAGGCCATGCCCATGCCAACCTTTGAATTCACAAGGACGACCGCCATGCACTGTCTGCCGCGCCGCAGCCTGGCTGCGCTGGCCCTGTGCGCCCTGGCCCTGCCGGCCCTGGCGCAAGGCCCCATCACCCTCATCGTGGGCTGGCCTGCGGGCGGCCCTTCCGACAACGTGGCGCGGCTGGCGGCCACACGCATGGGCGAGGCCCTGGGCCAGCCCATCACCATCGACAACCGGGCCGGTGCAGGCGGCAACCTGGGCAGCGACGCGGCGGCCCGCGCAAGGCCCGATGGCAACACCATCATGCTGGCCACCGTGGCCTCGCACGGCCTGAACTCCGCGCTCTACGGCAAGCTCAACCACGACCCGCTCAAGGACTTCGCGCCCATCGGCATGATCACCACCTCGCCCAGCGTGCTGCTGGTGCCCGTGGCCTCGCCGCTGCGCTCGGTCAACGATCTGCTGGAGGCGGCGCGCGCCAGGCCGGGCCAGCTCAACTACGGCTCGGGCGGCGTGGGCTCCAGCCAGCATCTGGCGGGCGCCAGCTTCAAGCAGCTCACGGGCGTGGATGTCACCCACATCCCCTACAAGGGCACGGCCCCGGCCATGACCGACCTGATGGCCGGCCGCGTGGACTTCGTGCTCACCACCGGTGCCATCCCCTTCATCCGCTCGGGCAAGCTGCGCGCCCTGGCCGTGGCCTCGCGCCAGCGCCTGCCGGCCCTGCCCGACGTGCCCACGTTCGAGGAAGCAGGCGTCAAAGGCTTCTACACCGACTCCTGGTACGGCCTGGTTGCCCCGGCCGGCACGCCGCGTGCGGCGCTGGAGCGCCTGAACGGCGCACTGGCCACGGCGCTGCGCAATCCCGAGGTGCAAAAGCAGTTCATCGAACAGGGCTCGCTGCCCGTCCAGCCCATGGGCGTGGACGCGTTCTGGCGCTTCGTGCGCGAGCAGATGCCCGTGGCGGCCGAGCAGGTGCGTGTGTCGGGGGCGCGGGCGGAGTAGGGCCGGTGGAGGCAAGCTTGGAGGGCGATGCCGCCCCCCAGGCCAGGCCTCAACCCCGCCTGCGCGCCGCCAGCCCCTGCACCACGGCCGCCAGCCGGTCGATTTCCTCGGTGGTGTTGTAGAAGGCCAGCGAGGGCCGCACCGTGGTCTCCACGCCGAAGCGCCTGAGGATGGGCTGGGCGCAGTGGTGGCCGGTTCGCACGGCGATGCCTTCGGCGTTGAGCGCCTCGCCCACCTCGGCCGTGGTCCAGCCCTTGAGCACGAAGGACAGCACGCTGGCCTTGTCGGCCGCCGTGCCGATCAGGCGCAGGCCGGGAATGGGCGCCAGCGCCTGCGTGCCGTACTGCAGCAGATCGTGCTCGTAGCGCGCGATGCGCTCCATGCCCAGGGCCTGCACGTAGTCGATGGCGGCGCCCAGGCCCACGGCGTCGGCAATGTTGCCGGTGCCGGCCTCGAAGGTGTTGGGCAGGGGCTGGTAGACGGTTTTCTCGAAGGTCACGTCGGCAATCATGTTGCCGCCGCCCTGCCAGGGCGGCATGTCCTCCAGCACCTCGCGCCGGCCCCAGACCACGCCGATGCCCGTGGGGCCGAAGACCTTGTGGCCCGAGAACACGAAGAAGTCCGCACCGATGGCCTGCACGTCCACGGCCATGTGCGAGACCGACTGCGCGCCATCGACCAGGGCCCGGGCGCCCGCCTGGTGGGCCAGCTCCACGATCTGCCGCACGGGCACGACCGTGCCCAGCGCGTTGGAGACCTGGGTGACGGAGACGATCTTGGTGCGCGGGTTCAGCAGCCTGCGGTATTCATCGATGAGCACCTGGCCCGAGTCGTCCACCGGGATCACGCGGATCTTCGCGCCCTTGGCGGCCGCCAGCTGCTGCCAGGGCACGATGTTGGCGTGGTGCTCCAGGTGGGAGACGATGATCTCGTCGCCCTCGCCCACATGCTGCCAGCCCCAGCTCTTGGCCACCAGGTTGATGGCCTCGGTGGTGCCTCGCACGAAGATGACCTCGTTCACGTCGGGCGCGTTGATGAAGCGGCGCACGCGCTCGCGCGCGCCCTCGTAGGCGTCGGTGGCGCGGGCAGCGAGTTCATGGGCTGCGCGGTGGATGTTGGAGTTCTCGTGCTCGTAGAAGTGGCGGATGCGCTCGATCACCGCGCGCGGCTTGTGCGTGGTGGCCGCGTTGTCCAGCCAGGCCAGGGGCCGGCCGTTGACGTGCTCGGACAGGATGGGAAAGTCCCGGCGCACGGCATGCACGTCGAAGGGCGCGTGCACGCCGGCCGTGCCATGCCTTGCCCCGTGCGAAGCCTGCTGGCGCTGCAGCGGATGGGCCGGCGTGGTGTAGCCGGCGGGCAGCACCACGGGATCGACAAAGTAAAAGCGCGGCTCGGCCGAAGGCACGGTGGACGCTATGCCGGGCCCTTCGGTGGGCACGCCGATGCGCGGCACGGAGGGTGCCTCAGGTGACGCAGGTGCCGCAGGTGCAGCAGGTGCCGTGAACGGGAGCGCGGCCAGCGCATCCAGCGGATCGCCCTGGCGCTGGGGCACGCCCAGCACCTGCGATCCCAGGCGCGGCTCGTAGGCGGGCAGGGCACTCACGACATGGTCGGGCACGCCGTTGCCGGCCTGGGCATGGGGCAGCAGCGCGGGCGCGCGGTGGGCCAGCGAGGCCAGCGGCGCGGGCGAGGCCGGCAGCAGGTTGCTGCCCGGCGCCAGGCCCTGCGGGATGGGCGTGCCCGGCACGCCGGGGCCCAGGCCCGCGGGGCTGGCCAGCGGCGAGCCGGGCGGCGCCACGTTCACGGGGGCCTGTACGCCAGCAGGCAGGCCGGGCAGGGCAGGAGCCGATCCCGGTGCGGCGGAGAACAGGGCGTTGGCCATGCGCGCCAGCGCCTCGGGGTCGAAGGGCGCCTGGGGCGCCACGGAGGTGATTGCAGACACGGTCAACGCCCGGCCTCTTTACTTGTAGGTGTCGGGATAGTCGTGGTACTTGCCGATCTCGACATCGTCGAGCACGGCCAGCGCGTCGGGCGTGAGCACGGCCAGCGAGCAGTACAGCGAGATCAGGTAGGACGCTATGGCATGGTTGTTGATGCCCATGAAGCGCACCGACAGGCCCGGGCTTTGCTCGCCCGGCAGGCCGGGCTGGTACAGGCCGACCACGCCCTGGCGCTTGTCGCCCACGCGCAGCAGCAAAATCCTGCTCTTGCCATCGGCCACGGGCACCTTGTCCGAGGGGATCAGCGGAATGCCGCGCCAGGTGATGAACTGCGAGCCGAACAGGCTGACCGTGGGCGGCGGCGTGCCGCGGCGCGTGGCCTCGCGGCCGAAGGCGGCAATGGCCAGCGGATGGGTCAGGAAGAAGGCGGGCTCCTTCCAGACCTTGGTCAGCAGCTCGTCCAGGTCGTCGGGCGTGGGCGCGCCGGTCAGCGGGAAGATGCGCTGCTCGTCCGTGACCTGGGCCAGCAGGCCGTAGTCGGGGTTGTTGATCAGCTCGCTTTCCTGGTTCTCCTTGATGGTCTCGATGGTCAGGCGCAGCTGTTCCTTGATCTGGTCATGCGGGCTGCTGTAGAGGTCGGAGATGCGCGTGTGCACATCCAGGATGGTGGAGACGGCGTTGAGGAAGTACTCGCGCGGCTGCTCCTCGTAGTCCACATAGGTGCGCGGCAGCTGGTTGTCTTCCTGCTTGGCCGTGCAGGTGACCTTGATTGCCTCCGGGTTCTTGACGCGGTTGAGGCGGTAGATGCCCGCCTCCACCGGCGACCATTGCAGCAGGTGCGTCAGCCAGCGCGGGCTGATGGTCGAAAGCTGGGGAACGGTTTTGGTTGCGTTGGCCAGTTGCCGCGCGGCGTTGTCGCCTAGCGCGGTCGTGCCGCCCACTGTTGCCGACATGTGCAGACTCCGTAATCAGTTCAGGAAAAAGGGAAGGGGAAGGAGGGGAAACAGGGCCAGTGTCCCGGCCCGCGCACATGTCTTCAACATGCTATAGCCGCCAAGCGCAGGCCGCGCACCAGCTGGTCGTGGGCCACGGTCTCGCCGCGCATGACCAGGGCCGAGGGCTGCACGCCCAGCGAGACGGCCAGCTTCTCCACGGTCAGCAGCGAGGCGATGACGCGGCCGCGCTCTATCTCTCCCACGTAGGAGCGGTTCAGGTCCGAGTGCTCGGCCAGCCGCTCCTGCGACCAGCCATGGGCCTCGCGCGCCTGGCGCACGGCAATGCCGAAGCTGGTGACAAGACGGGTGCTCATAGGGCCACCTCCCGGGGCTGCTGCGCGTGCTCGCGCGCATGGGCCTGGGTGACGTGGGCGCCGGGCGGCACGTCCTCGGTCACCCAGACATTGCCGCCGATGACGGCGCCGCGCCCCAGCGTGACGCGGCCCAGGATGGTGGCGCCCGCGTAGATGACCACGTCGTCCTCCACCACCGGATGGCGCGCCAGGCCCTTGCGCAGGTGGCCGTGCTCATCGGTGGGAAAGCGCTTGGCGCCCAGGGTGACGGCCTGGTACAGCCGCACGCGCTCGCCGATCACGGCGGTCTCGCCGATCACCACGCCCGTGCCGTGGTCCATGAAAAAGCCCCGCCCGATCTTCGCGCCCGGGTGGATGTCGATGCCCGTCTGCGCATGCGACAGCTCGGCCACGATGCGCGCCAGCAGCGGCTGCTCCAGCAGGTACAGCTGGTGGGCCAGGCGGTGGTGGATCATGGCCAGCACGCCCGGATAGCACAGCAGCACCTCGTCCACGCTGCGCGCGGCGGGATCGCCCTGGAAGGCGGCCAGCACGTCGCTGTCGAGCAGGCGGCGGATCTGGGGCAGGGACTCGGCAAAGGCGCGGGCGATGTCCAGCGCCATGGCATCGGCGCCCGCTGCCGTGTGGGGCGCGGACAGCCGCAGCTCCAGCCGTATCTGGCCCAGCAGCGCATGCAGGGCCGAGTCCAGCTGGTGCGCCACGAAGATGTCCTCGCTTTCCTGGCGCAGGTCGTGCGGACCCAGGCGCATGGGAAACAGGGCAGCCTTGAGCTGGTCGATGAGGGTGGAAAGCGCGTCGCGCGAGGGAAACTCGCGCGCCCCGGGCTCCTGGGTGCGGCCGTGCGCCTCGCGCCATTCGCGGCGCGCCGCATGCAGGTTCTGGGTGAGTCCGGCAATGTCGAAACTGGCCATCTGCGTGCTCCTTCAGTCTTGAATCCAGGGCAGGCCGTGGAAGCGCCAGCCGTCGTTTTTGCCGCGCTGCTGACGCGCGTCGATCTCGCCCTCGAAGCCTTCGAGCACGTTGAACACATGGGCGAACCCGGCCTGGGCCGCCGCCTGGGCCGCCAGCACCGAGCGCTTGCCGCTGCGGCACAGCAGCAGGGCCACGGCCTCCTTGCCGCCGTGCGGGGCCAGGCGCGCTTCCAGCTCGCGGGCAAAGCGCGGGTTGCGCGTCAGCGCCGTGCCCGTGGCCCAGGGCACGTGCAGGGTGCCGGGCACCTGGCCGACGAACTTGCGTTCCTCGGCCGTGCGCACATCGACCAGCACGGCCTGGCCGGCCTGCACCAGCGCCCAGGCCACGGGCGGGCGCACGCCGCCTGCGTGGCCCAGCCCCTGTGCGCGGGCGTGGTCCTGTGCCTCCTGCAGCGCCTGGGGCAGGGTGGTTTCCAAAGTGAGGGCTGTCATGTCGTCGTCCTTGCGGAGAATTCGCGGGTTGGTGGCTATAGGCACCAATCTAAGAACTTCGCGGCAAGCCACCAACGAACAAGAGCGGCGTTTGATAGAAGCAAAACGTCTATGAAGGCGCCGCGTGGCGCCATGCCCGGTTCGGGCGATCAGGCCGTCAGCAGCCGCTGCAGCATCCACAGGTTCAGCGACACCACCAGGGCCGCGCAGCCCCACAGCACCGCCGACATCCTGGGGCCAAAGGCCAGCTCGCCCAGCGTCTTGCGCCGCGTGGTGAACAGCAGCAGCGGCACGATGGCAAACGGCAATTGCAGGCTCAGCACCACCTGGCTGAACACCAGCAGGGCGCTGGCGCCGGTGCTGCCGTACCAGGCGGTGGCCACCACGGCGGGCACGATGGCGATGCAGCGCGTCAGCAGGGCGCGCAGCGCGGGCGACAGGCGGATCTGCAAGAAGCCTTCCATCACGATCTGCCCGGCCAGCGTGCCCGTGACTGAAGAACTCAGCCCCGAGGCCAGCAGCGCCACGCCGAACACCGCGCTGGCGATGCCCACGCCCAGCAGCGGCGACAGCAGGTGGTAGGCGTCCGACAGCTCGGTCACCGGCGCCTGGCCGGGCCGGTTGAACGCGCCGGCCGCCACCACCAAAATGGCGGCGTTCACGAACAGCGCCAGCCCCAGCGCCACCGTGGAGTCCAGCGTGGCCAGGCGGATGGCCTGGCGCGTGCCCTGGAGCGTGGTGTCATGCCGGCGTGTCTGCACGATGGACGAATGCAGGTAGAGGTTGTGCGGCATCACCGTGGCCCCCACGATGCCCACGGCCAGGTACAGCATCTGCGGATTGGCCACGATCTCCATGCCCGGCAGCAGCCCGCGCAGCACGGCCGCCACGGGCGGCTGCAGCCACACCAGCTGGGCGGCAAAGCACAGGCCGATCAATGCCACCAGGGCGATCACCACCGACTCCAGGCAGCGAAAGCCCCGGCTTTGCAGCGCCAGGATCAGCATCACATCCACCACCGTGATGCACACGCCGGCCAGCAGCGGCAGGCCGAACAGCAGGTTCAGGCCGATGGCCATGCCCAGCACCTCGGCCAGGTTGCAGGCCACGATGGCGATCTCGCAGAAGAACCACAGCACCAGGTTGATGCGCGGTGAAAACTGCGCGCGGCAGGCCTGGGCCAGGTCCCGCCCGCTGGCCAGGCCCAGGCGCACGGCCGCCGCCTGGAACAGCATGGCCATCAGGTTGGAGGCAAAGATCACCGCCAGCAGCGAGTAGCCGAACTGCGAGCCGCCCGCGATGGAGGTGGCCCAGTTGCCCGGGTCCATGTAGCCCACGGCCACCATGTAGCCGGGCCCGGCGAACGCCAGCACGCGGCGCGCGTTGTCCGAGCGGTTGGCGCCGCGCGGCACGGCGATGCTGCGATGCACCTGCGGCAGGCTGGGCGTGCCCGCGTGGCCGTGGTCCGGTTCGATGGCGCCGAAGCGGCCCTGTTCGGCCGCAAGCACGGTGTCGTTCATGGGGGCCTTTCCGCCGGCGGGGGCACGCGGTTGCAGGGGGATGCCTATCGGGCGGTTGGCACCAGGCCGCTGGCGGGCGCAATGGCTGCGGCGGCGGGTGCGGCATCGGTGCCTGCGCCGCGCCACAGCGCCACGAGATCTCCGGTCACGATGACCGCGCCGGCCAGCACAATCAGGCTGCCCACGCAGCGGCGCGCCACGGTGGCAGGTTTCAGGCGCCGCGGCGTGCGGCCCGGAGTGTGAGCTGGAGTGCGGGGGGCGGATGAGGAAGGCAGAAGGGACATCATGGCAACTCCTTGGCAGGGGAACGCTTGTCTCGGGCCAGCCCCGGGGAAGCCCGCCTGCCCCGGCCGGCGCGGGGCAGGCGGGCGGTCCGCGTCAGGCGTAGGCGCTGCTCATCACCAGCGAGCCGTTCACGCCGGCCGGGAAGAACCCGCCCTTGGTCGCCGTGTCCTTGGTCAGGTACACGATGTTCAGCACGTCGCCCGGCGAGCGGCTGAAAGCGATGCCGTTGGCATCCAGCGGCACGATGTTGGACGTGGTGGCATCCCCCGTGATGCCCTGGTCCACGTCGGTGGAGCCATCCAGGCTGTCGCGCGCATCCGAGATGGCGCCGGCCGCCGTGCGCAGCGCGGGCGTGGCCAGGCCCTTGGCGTACAGCACCGTGCGCACCAGACCTGCGTGGTAGGCCTCGGCGGCCAGGATGCCGGCGGCTGCCTCCAGATAGGTCTTGTTGGTGATCAGCGGCGATGCGCCCTTGTAGGCGGTGACGCCCACGTCCTCGAAGATGAAGGCCCCCAGCAGGAAGTTCTCGTCACTCGCATAGGGATCGAAGGCCGTGCCCGCGCCCACCAGCCCGGCCGCTCGCGCGGCCACCGAGAAGGCGCCGTTCGGGTCGGTTCCGCCGATGTCGATCTGCGGCTGCGCCACCGCGGCCGAGCCCAGCGCCGCGCGCAGGAAGGCCACGTGGGCGATCTCGTCCTGGGCGATCTCCTTGGCGTACTGCGCCACCACGGGGTCCTTGAAGGCCACGGCACGGCCGCCCGTGATGGCGCCCTGCGTGCCCACGCCCGACTGCAGGTTGGCGGGCAGGCCGGTGCCGAACACCGCGTAGTGATAGAACTGCGACTCCAGATACTCCAGGTTGAGGGCGAAGTTCAGGATCTCCGCATCCGTGGGCCCGTTGGCCTGCGCATTCGCATCGCCCCCGCCACCGCCGCAGGCGGACAGGATCACCCCGCCCGCCATGCCCACGGCCACGCCGCTGGTCTTGCGGAAGAACTGGCGCCTGTCCTCCAGCTTCTTGGCACGTTTTTGCAAAACCCCGATCAACACTGATTCGTCGGACATGATGGTTCCTCTCGGTTCGCGGCAGGCGCGAACGGTCAACGTGAAGAATGCGCCTCCGGCCGAAAGCACACGGGTGTGGCGAAAGCGCGTTCCACTGAAGAGGTGGCCACCTGCTCCAGGGGAATGGGATGCGTCCCCGCTATCCGGCAGTACGCAGGCCGCGCAGGTCTGGATGTGCCGCAATTGAAAGCGCAGGTAACGGTTTGCGGATGCAGCCGTTTCTTTTTCTTTTTTGAATCCAGACCCCGCTGCGCTGCGTATCCAGATCAGCCGGAATCGTTCGGCTTGTCATCAACCCGCTAGGAGCATTCCATGGTCTCGATTCAAAACACCCGCAAGCTGGCCTCGTTCGGCCTGGCCATCGTGATGTCGGCTGCCTCCGTGGCCGCCATGGCCGATGTGATGGTGGGCGGTGCACCCATGCTGCCGTCCAAGGACATCATCGACAACGCCGTCAACTCCAAGGACCACACCACCCTGGTCGCAGCCGTCAAGGCGGCGGGCCTGGTCGATACGCTCAAGGGCCCGGGTCCGTTCACCGTGTTCGCGCCCACCAATGCCGCCTTCGAGGCCCTGCCCGCAGGCACGGTGGACACCCTGCTCAAGCCCGAGAACAAGGGCACGCTGACCACGGTGCTGACCTACCACGTGGTGGCCGGCAAGTGGGATGCAGCGGCGCTGTCCAAGATGATCAAGGACGGCAAGGGCATGGCCAGCATCAAGACCGTCAGCGGCGGCACGCTGGTGGCCAAGTCCAGCGGCTCCAAGATCATGCTGACCGATGAAAAGGGCGGCATGGCCACGGTGACCATCCCCGACGTCTACCAGTCCAACGGCGTGATCCACGTGATCGACAAGGTGCTGCTGCCCAAGTGAGCGGCACAGGCAGCGAGCGGGCCGGCCACTGACCGCCGTGGTCAGTGGCCGGAGCCTTGCGCCTTCGCCATGCGCCTTGCGGGCGCAACGCCGCAAGCCGCTGCCGGCGTCCCGGCCTGCGCGGCCAGCTTGGACAGCCGCCAGCGCGTCAGGTCGTCCGCGCCGGGGCCGGCCTCCACGCGCAGCTCGGAAAAGGGCACGCTGCGGCCCGACTCCTCCTCCACCAGCGCCAGCCGCAGGGGCGTGCCCGACTGCGCACGCACAAAGCGCATGGGCGGCTGCGCTTCTTGCTGCAGGCGCCACCGGTCGCCGACCTGGGCCAGCGCCTGGATCACCAGGGACAGGTCGCGGCCCTTGGGCGTGAGCAGGTACTCGTAGCGGTCCGGGCCGCTTTGGTAGAGGCGGCGCTCGACCAGGCCGGACTGCTCCAGCTGGCGCAGGCGGTCGGTCAGCGTGGCGTTGGTGATGTCCGTGGACTTTCTCAGGTCGTCATAGCGGCTCAGGCCCAGCATCAGGTCGCGCAGCACCAGCATGGCCCAGCGGTCGCCTACGGCCTCCAGCGTGGTGGCGATCGAGCAGGCCATGCCCTCGAAGCTCTTGGATCGCATGGAATTCCTCGTTGTCTGTTCGCGTTGTCGCAGGCCTGGAGTGTCTCAGCAAAACGCAAGCCCGGCCCGCAAAGGTGGATTGCGTGCTTGTAGCTCTAATGATTGAAGTTTATAGTTGAAGCCACTTTCAACCACCGCTTGATCCAAGCAAGGACTTCTCCCATGAGCACGCATCAAGGCACCGCCGTCGTCACTGGCGCCTCCTCCGGCATCGGCGCCGTCTATGCCGATCGCCTGGCCGCACGCGGCCATGACCTGATCCTGGTCGCGCGCCGCCTGGACCGGCTGCAGGCGCTGGCACAGCGCCTGCGCGACGACCATGGCCGCCAGGTCGAGGTGGTGGCGGCCGACCTGGCCGACGCCGCCGGCCTGCAGCGCGTGGAGGCCCTGTTCGATGGGCAGCGCGACATAGCCATGCTGGTCAACTGCGCCGGCCTGGGCGCCCTGGGTCCGGCGGCCCAGGTGGATGCGCGCGAAGTCGACCGCCTGGTCATGGTCAACATCCATGCGCTGACGCGGCTGTCGCTGGCGGCAGCGCGGCTGTTCGCCACGCGCGGCCGGGGCACGCTGATCAACATCGGCTCCATCCTGGCCCTGATGCCCTTGCCGGGCGCCTCCAGCTACAGCGCCTCCAAGGCCTATGTGCTGAGCTTCACGCGCTCGCTGCAGGCCGAGCTGGCACCCAGCGGCGTCACCGTGCAGGCCGTGATGCCCAGCCTGGTGCGCTCGGAGTTCTTCGGGGGCAAGCCTTCTCCTTTTCCCGAGCACCTGTTCATGTCGCCCGAGACCCTGGTGGACACGGCCCTGGCGGCGCTGGACCAGGGCGAGGCCATCTGCTTTCCCACGCTGGGCAGCACGACCGCCTGGCTGGACTTTGACCAATCGCGCGCCAATCTCGTCAAGGCGTTGACGCTCAGCGGCGTGCCGGCGGCGCGCTACCAGGCTGCGGATGCAGGCCAGCCGGCCTGACGGCCGCGCTGCGTCGCCACCCCGGATTCCCGTACTCCTCTTTTTGCCCCCGGAGAAAGCCATGCCCCTGTGGAAGATCTACCACCCCGAAAACGCCTTCAGCGATGAAGACAAACAGGCCATCGCCCAGCGCATCACGGCCGTCTACGGCGACCTGCCGCGCTTTTACGTGGGCGTGGTGTTCGAGGCCGTGGCGCGCACCTCGTTCTTCATCGGCTGCGAGCCTGCCGACGATTTCGTGCGCATCTCCGTGGACCACATCGCGCGGCAGATCCGCGACGAGGAGACCAAGACACGGTTCCTCGAAGGCGTGCGGCGGCAGCTGTCCCCCTTCATTGCCGACCGTGGCCTGCGCTGGGAGATGCATGTGGACGAGACGCCCTTCAGCCTGTGGAGCATCCAGGGCCTGCGCCCGCCCGTGCCGGGCACGCCCGAGGGGGAGAAATGGCGCCTGGACAATCGGCCCTCTCCCCTCTGAGGACCTGCCTGCACCTCAGCGCAGCGACAGCCCCGCCGACTGGATCGCGCGGGCGTAGCGCGGGCGCTCGCTTTGCAGGCTCTGGCCCAGGTCGGCTGGGGAGCCGCCCGCCACCTTGAAGCCCATGTGCTCCAGCTGCGCGCGCACATCGGGCGCCTGCAGCACGGTCTGCAGGTCGCGGTTGATCTTGGCGACGATGGGCGCGGGCGTGCCGGCCGGCGCGAAGTAGCCCTGCCAGCTTTCCACCGAGAAGCCGGGCACGCCGGCCTCGGCCATGGTGGGCACCTGGGGCAGGGCGTCGGAGCGGTAGGGCGTGGTCACCGCCAGGGCGCGCAGCTTGCCGGCGCGCACGTACTCGGTCACGGCGGCCAGCGTGATCAGCGTGGCGTCGGTATGGCCGCCCAGCACGTCCAGCGCGGCTGGGCCACCGCCCGGGTAGGGGATGTAGTTGACCTTGGCGCCCGTCTCCTGCGTGAGGATTTCATGCGCCACATGGGCAATGCCGCCATTGCCGGGCAGGCCCAGGCTGATGCTCTGCGGCTTGGCCTTGGCGCGGGCCAGGTAGTCGCCCAGCGTGTTCAGGCCCGTGCCGGGGTTGACCACCAGCACCTGCGGATTGACCACGGCCTTGATGATGGGCGTGAAGGCCTTTTGCGTGTCGTAGGGCAACTGGGCGAACAGCAGGCCGTTGAGCGTGAGGCCTTCGCCCTGCTGCAGCAGGGTGTAGCCGTCGGGCGCGGCCTTGGCCACCTTGGACGCGCCGATGGTGCCGCTGGCCCCGGCCACGTTCTCCACCACCACCGACTGGCCCCACAGCGCGGCCAGCTTGTCGGCCAGCGTGCGCGTGAGCTTGTCGGCGCTGCCCCCGGGCGCCACGGGCACGATGATGCGCACCGGCTTGTTCGGAAAGCTGTCGGCCGAGGCCAGGGCCGCAGGCGCGTGCAGGGCCAGGGCGGAGAACAGGGGAAGCAGCAGTGCGCGCAGCGCAGACGGGGTGCGGATCATGGGAGTGCCGGAGTGCAGAGAGTCGATGCCCGCAGTCTGGGAGGCTCCCGGCGCGGCGTGAACTAAGCATTGCGGCTATGCATATGCGGCTGCCGCACAACGTGCGTCACGCTTGCCCCACGCATGCGCGCGCAGTGCCCAAAGCTCATATCCATATCTGCAATGCGTCGTTGGCGCCGGGGCGGGAGAGGCCTAACTTCGTGTCCTCCCGCGAACGTCCTCCCAGGCACTCCCATGACACAGACCCATCTCTCCATCGACTTCAGCGGCAGCGACGTGGCCAGCCGCCGTGCAGCCGCCATCACCGGCTTCATCGCCACGGCCCGGCGCCTGCTCCCCGATCCCGAACGGGCCACGCCCGAGCAACTGCAGGCCGTGGCCCGCGAGCTGGAGGCGCTGGGCCTGCAGCGCGAACTGTTCCCGCACGCGCACTTCCCCGTCTTGGCCAGCAACCCGGCCCAGGTCTACCGCCTCAGCGAAGACCTGGGCGGGCGCTATGCGCTGTACCTGTCCACCGGCCTGCCGGGCAAGTCCCAGCCGCCGCATGACCACACCACCTGGGCCATCATCGCGGGCGTCGAAGGCGTGGAGCGCAACGTGTTCTTCACGCGCGGCAAGACCGACGACCCGCTGCGCGACACCCTGGCGGTGGGCCGCAGCGTCGATGTGGGCAGCGGAACCTCGGTGGTGCTCACGCCCACCGACGTGCACACCATCGAGCTGATTGGCGAGGAACCCGGCCTGCACCTGCATTTCTACGGGCGCGGCCTGGAGCGCATGCCCGATCGCGTGGTCTTCGAGAGCCTGGAAGGCGGCAGCTTCCGCACCTTCGGCCCGCCCAAGTCGATTCGCCATGCGCTGGTCACGCCCGCCGCGCTTCGGCAGGCCCTGGCCGATGGCGAGGAAATCGCCGTGCTCGACGTGCGCGAGGCCGGTGTCTTCGCGCACCGCCACATCCTGTTCGCGGCGCCGGCCCCGGCCTGGCGGCTGGAGCAGCTCATCGACCGCCTGGTGCCGCGCCGCGGCACGCGCATCGTGCTGGTGGATGGCGACGGCACGCTGGCCCATGAAGCCGCCGCCAAGCTCGTGCGCCTTGGCTGGCCCAACGTCTCCGTGCTGGAAGGCGGCACCGAAGGCTGGGCGGCCGAGGGGCTGGAAATCTTCAGCGGCACCAACGTGCCCAGCAAGGCCTTCGGTGAAGTCATCGAGCATGAAAAGCACACGCCCTGGATCACCTCGGACGAGCTGGGCGCGCGCGTGCAGCGCGGCGACAACATCGTCGTCGTCGACAGCCGCACGCCCGAGGAATTCGCGGCCTTCAGCCTGCCCTTTGCGCTCAGCGTGCCGGGGGCCGAACTGGTCTACCGCATCGGCGAAATCGCCCCGGACCCGCAAACCCTGGTCGTCGTCAACTGCGCGGGCCGCACGCGCTCCATCGTGGGCGCTCAGACCCTGATCGACGCCGGCATCCCCAACCCGGTCGTCTCGCTGCGCAACGGCACCATGGACTGGCTGCTCACCGGCCGCAGGCTGGCCCATGGCCGCCGCACCCCGCTGCCCGAGCCCGGCGCCGTCGCCCTGGCCACCGCCCGCGAACGGGCAGCCAGCGTGGCGCAGCGCGCGGGCGTGCAATCCATTGATGCGGCCGAACTGGCCCGCTTCGAGTCCGAAGCCACCGAACGCACGCTCTACCGCTTCGACGTGCGCACCCGCGAGGAATACCAGGCCGGCCACCTGCCCGGCTGGCGCTGGGCGCCGGGCGGCCAACTCGTGCAGGCCACCGACGAATACGCCGCCACGCGCGGCGCACGCATCGTGCTGGCCGACTGGGACGGCGTGCGCGCCCTCACCACCGGCGCCTGGCTGGCCCAGCTGGGCTGGGAAGTCTTCACCTACGCTCCGCCCGCGCTGGCCACCCTGGAAACCGGCGCCGAACCCGTGCGCGTGCTCGCCTCCCGCGCACCCGCGCCCCAGCTGTCCGTGCAGCAGGCGCAGGAACTGCTGGGCGAAGGCCGCGCCATCGTCTTCGACGTGGACAGCCGGCCCGCCTTCGAGAAGCAGCACATCGCCGGTGCGCGCTTTGCCGTGCCTGACCGTCTGCCCTCCTTCGTGCAGGCCCTGCCGCCAGCGCAGGTCGTGGTGCTCACCTCGCCGGACGGCGTGCTGGCCCGTGGAGTGGCGGCCGAACTGGCGGCGCGCACGGGGCGCGATGTGCGTTCCGTCGTCGGCGGCACTTCTGCCTGGGCTGCTGCCGGGCTGCCGCTGGGGCAGGGGGATGCGGATGTGCTGACGGGGGATGATGACCAGTGGTACAGCCCTTATGCACATCGGGATCTGGGGTTGAGGGATGCGGGGTTTCGGGCTTATCTGGATTGGGAGTTGGGGTTGGTGGGGCAGTTGGAGCGGGATGGGTGGGCTTCTGAGATTCGGCTGGTGCCTGCTGTTTGAGGCTGGCTCTTGGTCTGCTTTTTGTCCCTGCCGGGTGGTTGTTTTTCGAGGCCGGGTTTCGGCCCGGCAGCCGACTCCCTTTCTTATCGCGCGATAAGAAAGGAAGCAAAGAAGCGCGCCCCAAACTGCCCACGACCCCTGCGCTGCGCTCCGGGGCGACCAGCGTTGGGCGGGATGCGGGGTGTGCCGCAGAACTCGCTGCGCGCTGACGCGCTTCGCTCAAACAACTGCGGCAAGTCAGATGACGAAGCAAGCCTGTCCTTCGGCAGGCTTGCCACCCCGCATCCCGCCCAACGCAGGCGTGGGCAGAAGGGGGGAGGCTGAGGGACAGCCAACAGCCAACAGCCAACAGCCAACAGCCAACAGCCAACAGCCAACAGCCAACAGCCAACAGCCAACAGCCAACAGCCAACAGCCAACAGCCAACAGCCAACAGCCGGCGCCATCACTGCGTTCGGCTTCAAACCAGGGGCCGAGCGAAGCGAAGGCCCGCACCAACTTCCCGTATGTCAGCGCCTGCGGCGTGGTGGTTGCGGGGTTGCAGTCCTGCCGAAGGACAGGACTGCTTCGTGATCTGACTCGCTGCGGTTGTCTGAGCGGCGCGCGAAGCGCAAAGCGAGTTCCGCAGCGAACCCCGCAACCGCCACGACGCAGGTTGCCCGCAGCGAAGCGGAGGGTCGCGGACATTCGGGTCGCCTTTGCTTTGCCTACTTTCCTTTGGCGAAACAAAGGAAAGTAGGTCGGCCGCCGGGCCGAGACCCGGCCTCTGTCGCCAGAGGCGCGACAGAGTCAAAAAGGAAGCTCAGGCAGCCAACCTGAACCGCTCCACCACCCCCCCAAACCCCCTCTCCAGATCCGCAATCAGATCCAAAGGATCCTCCAGCCCCACATGCAACCGCACCACAGGCGCAGTCCCCGTCCACACACTGTGCTCCCGCAACCGCTCAGGCTGCGCCACCAGCGCCAGGCTCTCGTACCCGCCCCAGGAAGCCCCCTGCGCAAACTGCCGCAACGAGTCAACGAACACGGCGCCGGCACCGGCGTCCACCCCTTCGGCAAACGCGAATGACACCAGCCCGCTGGCCCCGCTGAAGTCCCGCTTCCACAGCGCATGGCCGGGATCGGAGGGCAGGGCCGGGTAGAAGACGCGGCCGACCTGGGGCTGCTGCTCCAGCCACTGGGCGATTTCAGTGGCGTGGCGCTGGTGCTGGGCCAGGCGCACGGGCAGGGTGCGCAGGCCGCGCAGTGCCAGGTAGGCGTCGTCGGCGCCTATGGTCAGGCCCAGGGCCTCGTAGGCGGTGGATATCTTTTTGGACAGCGCGGGGCCGTCGGTGATGACGATGCCCTGCATCACGTCGGAGTGGCCGGCGATGTACTTGGTCGCGGCCTGGATGGAGAGGTTGGCGCCATGCTCCAGGGGCTGGTAGAACCAGCCGCCGCTCCAGGTGTTGTCGGTGGCCACGGCAATGCCGTGCTGGCGCGCCACGGCGGCCAGGGCGGGCAGGTCCAGCACCTCGTAGAGCAGGGAGCTGGGCGATTCCAGGTAGACCAGGCGGGTGTTGGGGCGGATCTTGCCGGCCAGATCGTCGCGCGAGGGCGAGAAGTACTCCAGCGTGATGCCCAGGCGCTGCAGCAAGGTGGCGTCCACGCGGCGCACGGGCGAGTAGACGCTGTCGGCCACCAGGGCATGGTCGCCGGGCGAGAGCAGGGCGATGAGCACCAGGGTGATGGCGGACAGGCCCGAGGGCGTGAGAAAGGCGCGGTGCCCGCCCTCCAGCGCGACCACGGCGTCTTCCAGCGCGCGGTGCGTGTCCAGGCCGTGGCGGCCGTAGGAGGCCACGCGCTCGCCGGCCTCGCGGCGGTAGTGCAGGTCGGCGTAGGCGGCGCTGTCGGCAAAGCGCACGGTGCTGGTGCGCACCACGGGCACGTTGACGGGGCCGGAGCCGCCCTGCAGCGGCGGCGTGCCTGCGTGCAGCAGGCGGGTCGACGGGCCCAGGACCGCAGTCTGAGGGTGTCGGCGCGGGGCGGCGGGATGCGTGTCGGGGCGGATGTCTGCGGTCATGGAGGGGTGCTCCGGGTGGTGGGGATCAAAGGGCAAAGCGCAGGCTGTTGAAGGGCAGCGGCGTTGTGGCCGGCGCGGCTGGCGCAGGCCTGGACCGTGCACCATCGCCCAGGGCGCGCCGCAGGAATTCGCGCGTGCGCTCGCTGCGCGGGCTGCCGAAGATCTGGGCGGCCGGGCCGTGCTCGACGATGCGGCCGGCCTCGGTGAAATAGACCTGGTCGCTGACCTCTTCGGCAAAGCGCATTTCGTGCGTGACCAGCACGCAGGTCATGCCGTCCCTGACCAGGTCGCGGATCACGGTCAGCACCTCGCCCACGGTCTCGGGGTCCAGGGCGGAGGTCACTTCGTCGAACAGGATCAGCTCGGGCCGCATGGCCAGGGCGCGCGCAATGGCCACGCGCTGCTGCTGGCCGCCGGACAGCTCGCCGGGGTAGGCGGATTCCTTGTGGTCCAGGCGCACCTTCTGCAGCAGGGCGCGGGCCTCGCGCTCGGCCGTGGCGCGGTCGCGGCCGACCACGCGCGTGGGGGCGATGACCAGGTTCTCCAGCACCGACAGATGGGGGAACAGGTTGTACTGCTGGAAGACGAAGCCCACGCGCTTGCGCAGGGCGATCAGCTCGGCCTCGGTGCGCAGCTGGTCCACGCGCGTGCCCGCCACCGAGATGGCGCCGCGCTGGGGCCGCAGCAGGCCGGTGATGCAGCGCAGGATGGTGGACTTGCCCGAGCCCGAGGGCCCGATGATGGTCACCGCCTCGCCGCGCCGCACCTGCACGTCGATGCCCTTGAGCACCTGGTTGTCGCCAAAGGACAGGTGCACATCCTGCAGGTGGACCAGGGCGGGCGCCGTGCTGGACTCTGCCGAGGCGGCACTATGCACCGCCTGGGTGACGTGCTGTGTGCCAGCGCTGCCCGACTCAGGGACACCAAGCAAGGGCCGCCCCGCAGCGAAGGTGTCGTCCCCCTCCCGCGAAGCGAGAGAGGGGGAAGCGGCGAAGCCGCTCAGGGGGAGCGTTTCAGTGATTTTCATGGCGTCGCTCCAGGCTGCGCGTGGCGCGCGCAATGGGATAGCAATAGGCGAAAAACAGCGCGAGCAGCGTGAAATACACAAGGATGGTGAAGTCCGTGCGTGCCACGGTGTTGCTGGCGATCTGGGCGGTGTCCACCACGTCGTGCACGCCCACCAGCGAGGCCAGCGAGGTGCTCATGGTGATGCTGGCGTAGAGGTTCATCCACGGCGGCAGCATGCGGCGCACGCACTGCGGCAGCACGATGAGGCGGAAGATCTCGCTGCGGCGAAAGGCCAGCGACTGGGCCGCCTCCCACTGCGCGCTGGGAATGGACTGGATGGCGCCCCGGAAGATCTCGGCCACGTTGGCGCTGGTGGGCAGGGCCAGGCCCAGCACCACCTTGACCCAGTCGGGGAACGGAAAGGTCCAGCCCACCAGCTTCAGCTCGAACGGGAACACATAGGTGGTGAAGTAGATGAGCACCAGGATGGGCGCATTGCGAAACAGCTGCACATACCAGCGCACGCCCGTGCGCACGGCCGGCGTGGGCGACAGCGACAGGGCGCCCAGCACCAGGCCGGCCACGGTGCCGATGGCCACGGCCAGCACGCTGATCTCGATGTTGACCAGGAGGCCGCGCAGCAGCGCGGGCAGCCATTTCCACAGGTGCACGAAGGCAGGCGGGGCGCTGTCCGTGGCGGCCCAGCAGGCGCACAGGGCCAGCAGTGCGGCGCCTGCGATCAGCCAGGGGCTGCGCGCCGCGCGCAGCACGGCGGCAGGCAGCGGGCGGGGCGCGGCGCCGGTGTTCAGGGTGGCTTCATTGGCCATAGCCGGGCATCCTCAGGTGTTGTTCCAGCCAGCGGCCCGCCAGGCTGACCAGCCAGGTCAGCAGGCCGAACCACAGCAGGATGAGCAGCAGCAGCTCCAGCACGTTGTCGCGCTGCGACCAGATCATGATGGACTCGTAGGTCACGTCGCCCACGGCAATGGCCGAGGCCACGGCCGTCATCTTCACCAGGTCCACCAGGTTGTTGGTCAGCGAGGGCAGGGCAAAGCGCACGGCCAGCGGCAGCTGCACGCGCACCAGCAGCTGGTGCTGCGAAAAGCCCAGCGAGCGCGCTGCCTCCAGCGTGGTGGCGGGCACGGCCTCGATGCCGGCGCGCAGCGCCTCGGCATGGAACACGCCCTTGTGCAGCGAGACCACGATCACCACCCAGACAAAGGGCGTGAGCGGGTTGTTGCCCGCGCCCCAGTCGCGCAGTTGCTGGGTGATCAGCATGTTGAGCACCAGGAAGGCGCAGTACAGCTGCACCAGCGTGGGCGTGTTGCGCGTGACCTCCACAAAGGCGCGTGCAGGCCGTGCCAGCCAGGCGCGGCCCGAGGTCAGGGCCGCCGCCAGCGCCACGCCGGCCGCCAGGCTGCCGGCAATGGTCAGCAGGGCCAGCTGCACGGTCACGAACATGCCGCGCACAAAGGCCTGGCGCTCGGACACATCCAGCACGAAGGCGTAGTTCAGGCCCAGGCCCTTGAGCGCTTGCACGCCCTGGGCGAGTAGAGAGTCGTTCATGGTGGGAAGGCGCAAGACGGCCGGCAGGACCGGGTGCCCGGGGCGCAGCCCGGTGCAGCTTGTCGTGCCGGTCCTGCGTGTCAGCCAGCCGTGCCCTTGAACCTGGCCTGCAGCTCGGGCAGCAGCGGGTTGGCCGGCTCGATGCCCACGCGCTTTTCGGCGGCGATCAGCCAGCCCGTGCGGTGCCAGTCCTGCACCACCTTGTCCACGGCGGCGATGGTGTCGGCCTCGCCCTTGCGGGTCCAGACCACGGAAGGCGCGGGCAGCACCTCGCCGGCGATGGGAGCCGAGTAATGCGCCCATTCGGGGTTGCTGCGCAGCAGCGGGTAGATCAGCGTGCTGTCATGCACGGCGGCCACGCAGTTGCCGCCCTTGAGCGCCAGCAGCGAGTCCGACGAGCTCTTGTAGCCATGCACCTGGGCGCCGTACTCGCTGGCCAGCGGCTTGGCAAAACTGCTGCCCTGGGACACGCACACGGGCCTGCCGCGCAGGTCTTCCCACCTGGCGATGCCGCTGCCCTTGCGCACGGCGGCAATGCCGCCCACGCGGTAGAAGGGCGTGGGCGCGTAGCCCAGGGTCTCGGCACGGTCGGGGTTCAGCTCCATGGAGGCGATCAGCAGATCCACCTTGCCGGCCTGCAGGAACTGCACGCGCGTGGCGGTCTGCACCTGGACCAGCTCGGCCTCCACGCCCAGGCCCTTGGCCAGGGCGCGTGCCAGCTCGGGGTTCCAGCCCACCAGCTGCTGGGTGGACGGGTCGATGGAGCCGAAGGGCCCGCCATTGACCAGCACGCCAATGGTGACCTTGCCGCGCTGCTTGATCTTGTCCAGCGTGGCATCGGCCCGGGCCTGGGTGCAGGCCAGGGCCAGCGCGGCGGCGATGAAGGTCAGGGATGCGGAAAGGGTGGCGCGGGGCTGGCGGCGCAGGGTGGGGCTTGTGTGCATGGCGGGAGCGGGGCGGTCGGGACAAACGAAAGATGCGTACGCCTGCATCTTCTGGCCGCCCTTGACCCACGGCAACAAAGCTTTGGGAGCATGTTTATGCGCTTTGCGTCGCTGCATCAGGGTGATCACCAGGGAAATGTGGGCCCGAGGCAGGGCGGGTCGATGGTGTAATCGCGACGGCCGGGGTGCTGCACGCACCGGCACCTCCCAGCGAGCCCTCTTCCATGCACCAAGCCCTAGCGTCCCTACTCGCCCCTCTCGCCTGCGCCGCCCTGCTGTGTGCCAGCCCCGTGGCCCGGGCCGCCAATCCCACCAGCTCGGGCAATTGCGAGGAAAGCTCCACCAACATGTCCGAGGTGCGCGCCTGCCTGCACGAGCAGAACGTGGCCATGGTCAAGGCCGCCTACGTCTCGCTGTCGCTCAAGCTCAAGGCCCGCATGCCCCAGGCATCGGAAGAGCTGGAAGTGGCGCAGAGAAACTGGGTGCAGTACGCGCGCAGTGCCTGCGAGTTCCTGGCCGAATTCAATTCCGCCAGCTTTGCCAAGGACGATGCGCGCGCCAACTGCTGGAGCGACTTCGCCCGCGCCCGCGCCAAGCAGCTCAAGTCCTGGGAAATGCAGCTGGACAAGAAGCCCTGAGGGCGGGGACGCTGCTCACTGGTAGTTCAGCGTGAAGGTGGCCCTGCCGTTGGCCTGCCCCGTCGTGACTGCCGCAGCGGTCTGCACGTATTTGGCAGTCAGCGGGATCTTGAACTGGGCAATGCCTTGGGCGATGGTTCCCGCACTCCATTGGTTGGTGTTGCCAGGCACGTTGGAGTCCGGGCCGTAGCCGAGTGCGGTGCCATCCTTCAGTATCTGTATGCCTATTCCGGTGGCAACCGGCTTGCCGCCTGGCGTGGCCTGGCTCAAGGTCAGGACGGTGCTCCGATTGCTGGTGTCGTTGGCATCGGTGAGCGTGACGTGGGGGCGCAGAACGCTTGCGGGCGCGCCGCCCTTGCATTCCAGCGTGATGTCGAAGTGCTGGGGGATGGAGGTGGATTGGAGGCCCGTGAATCGCAGGATGGGCACAGCGCCCATGGGTACGGAGATGGCCGAGGCGGCCACCGAGCAGGAGGGACCGACCACCACCCTGGTGCGGCCGGACAGGTTGACGTTTCCTGCGGTGCAGCCGGGGCACTGGAATCGCATATCGACGTTCATCCCGGAGCCCGTTAGCACGCCAGCGGAAACGCTGCCGGTTTTCACCAGCTCGATCCAGACATCCTGGGGGGATGAACTATTCCAGAAATAACCCAGCGCGCCCGAATTATTTTCTGATTCGGTGGTAATGGGCATGGTTCTGCCACTGGGAGCGCTGGGGCCGCGCCATGTGGCCCACCAGCGGATTCCAATGCCGGGAATATTGGTGCCGTAGACATTATTGTATCCGGGCGTCTTGGTCCCGGATTGAACATTGGCGGCTACAACGGCTTTTTCAATATCGTACTCGAATGCCGTGTTCAGCACTGCTCGCAGATTAAATACGGTTGTCGTAGACTTCCATAGCGTCGATCCGTTGGCGTAACTTCCGGGTACTGTTATTTCCTCGGGCAGTGAAATGCTGGAGCTGGTGGGGGAGAATACGCCGCCGGCAAAGGCATTGGTGTTCATCGTTGCCGCTGAAAAGGCAATGAAGAATGGAAGGGCGATCAATGCAAGGCGGCGTACTTGCGAGGGAAATGAGGGAATGAAAGAGAAATGCATGATACTGATTCGATCCATTGTTGAAGTATGATTCTCGAAAATATCACGCAATAGTTAAATTGAACTTTTGAGTGACTGACGAGGGGGTGGAAATGAAAGCATCGAATCATTCGATGTGTGGCCTCTTAGGTATTTCACACTCTACGCCGAAGATATGAGTTGATGCAATCAGATTGTTCTGAAAATGGGGCGTGGCTCAGTCAAAAGCCGCCCATGCACGCCATTCGCAAAGAGCAAGGCCTGCGTGTCACGGAGCTCGGGCGCGTGGGAGGTCGCGCAGACAAGCCAGGTCCAGTCCGCTCGCGGACCCGGCGACTGCCTTGTCGGGAGCGCGCCAGGCGGCTCAGTTGCTGAGAGGTGCGGTCGGAGAAGCGTCCCTGGCACCTCTGGCGGCTTGCCAGAGCCCATTGGCCAGGGCTGTGATCTCAGGGGCCAGGTGCAGGCGTTCCAGCCAGCGGTCCGCAATGCCGCTGGCGCCGTGGAAGGCTCCGGCCAACTGGCCCGTGATGGCTGCCGTGGTGTCGGCGTCATCGCCCAGGTTGGCGGCCTGCAGCACTGCGCCTTCAAAGCTGTCATGCCTCGCAAAGCACCACAGGGCCGCCTCCAGGCTGTCCACCACGTAGCCGCTGCCGCGAATCTGTGCGGCCGGCTTGTCGCGATAGTCGCCACGGGCAATCTCCCGCAGGCGCGGGTTGGCGCCGTCTTGCAGAACGCCGCCCAGGTCCAGAACCTGCTGCCGGGGCAGCCCCTGCAGTGCCCGGCACAGCGCCACGGCGAACAGGCGGCAGGCCTGCAGGCATTCAGGTGCCGCGTGGGTCGTGCGTGAGCTGAGTTCAGCCATGCGCTGCACCAGGTCCTCGTCGGGGCCGAAGAACATGGGCACGGGCGCCAGCCGCATCAGGGAGCCGTTGCCGGCCTGGTCCGGGTCGGGCGATCCGGCCAGCGGATCGCCGGTGGCCAGGAAGCGCTGGATGGCCGCCCTGGTGGCCATGCCGATGTCAAAGCAGTTGCCGGTGGAACTCCAGTACCCCCATTCGTACCAGTTGGCATAGCGCGTCATCTGGTCGTGCGGGTCGCAGCCGCCGCGCTGGAGCAGGCTTTCGGCCAGGCACAGGGCCGTGGAGGTGTCGTCGGTCCACTTGCCTGCGGGCAGCGAGAACGGGCCGCCCCCGACCATGTCGGTCAGCGGCGCAAAGCTGCCGCGCGGCTGGAATTCCAGCGTCGTTCCCACGGCGTCGCCGCAGGCCAGGCCCAGCAGGGCGCCGCGGTATCGGTCCAGTGTGTCCATGGCCATGCCGGTGCTCTTGATCATGGTCGGTCAGGGAGCGGTGCTGCGCAGCCGCGCACGCACCTGCATGAGGGCAAAGCCCAGCAGGTTCAGGCCCTGCCAGCGCGCGGGGTCGGTGGCGCGCACATCGTCGGCAGCCAGGCCGATGCCCCAGATGGCGTCCACGGGGCTGGCTTCCACCAGCACGCGGTCGCCCGTGTTCAGCAGATAGCTGGCCAGGGCTGGGTTCTGGGAGAACTTGGCCTGGTTGGCGCGCACCACGATGCCCATGCGCGCGGCCACCCAGGCCGCTTCATCGAAGCCCTGGATGCCACGCCCCAGCTTCTTGGCCTCGCCCGGCGTGCGGCAGCGCACGATGGCCGCGTGCGCCGCCTCGTCGCCAAACAGCCGCGCCTTGCCCGCCATCATGAAATGCTCGGCCGTGGGGTAGTGCTGGCCATCGACCTCGAAGCCCGCCTCGAACCACTGGCTCATGCAGGTCTTGCCGATGGAGCCATCGGCCGCAGGCTGGTGGCCCCAGAACGGCAGGAAGCGCGGGGTGAGACCCTGGGCCATGGCGTGCTGGAGGTCTTGCAGGGAGGCGATGTGGTCTGTGTTGGTCATACGGAGTTCTCAGGTGCGCAATTCTTCCTGTCGAGCCGCACGTAGACGCGCTCCACGGGAGTCATGAGCATCGGATTTTCATCCTGGGCATGGGCCCGCTGCTCGGTGACGAAGGATGTCATGTCGATGACCTCCAGCAGTTCCTCCGTGGCGAAACGGCGTAGCAGCTTGCCACGCAAGCCCAGCTGGATGGCACGCAACGGCAGCTTGGCGCCGCTGGGGGCATGGTCCGGATCCCATTGCTGGCGCACCTCGGAGGTGGCCACCGCTTGCTGCCACTCGGGCAGGCCAGCGTAGAGCCGGGGGTTGAAGGTGGAAGGTACGGCGGCATCCAGCAGGCTCTCGAAGAAAGTCCGGCGGATGCGCAGGCCGAGGATGACTTCCTGGCCGGCCTTGGTCGCCCAGCCGCAGCGATACATCATCCAGAGGAAATTGGGCTTGATCCAGCTCATGCGCGTGAAGCTGAAGTCCGGGCCGCCGAACTGGCCATGCTCCAGAGCGTGAAGGCCGATGGCCGGGCGATAGGCCTGGTAGACCACCACGGTGGAGTCGTCGTAGTGGGCGAGGATCTGCTCTCCCTCGGAAGGCCAGGTGGCAGATTGCTGCAGGTAGGGTGCTGTTGCGAGATTCATGGTCTGTTCGTTGTTGTAGGTGTTCTGAGGGTGCTGCGCCATGCTGCAGGGCCGGTCCTTCACACCACCAGGCAGCCCTGCCGCTCCGACAGGCCGATGGTGGCCTGCATGCCCGCCGTGAACTGCAGGTAGTCGGCCTCCATGCCGTCCGAGAAGATGACGCCATGGTCGGGCATGCGCGAGCGCAGGGTCAGCGGCTGGCCGGCGGTGACCTGGCCGTAGACCAGCTCGGCCGTGGAGGAGCGGCTGGGAAAGGGCTCGCGCACGGCGAAGTCCAGGCGTGGCGCATCCCAGGCGAAGGGCTGGTAGTCGAAGTCGGTGGACGCGCCGCGCACGGCGCGGGCAATGCCCATCGATCCCGTGACGATGCTCTTGATCCAGGCCGAGGAGCCCAGCCCCGTGGCGACGATGAGGCCGGAGGACGACTGGGATTCCTGCCGGTCGCCCAGCGCGATGTCGTACAGGGCCGAGGTATGGCTGCGCGGGCCGATGAACAGGTCGTTGGCGGCGCGCAGCACCTGGCCGTCGCTCAGGCGTGCCTCGGCCAGGGTGACGGCGCGCGTGGGGCGGCGGTTGGCGGCCACGTCGCCCAGCAGGGCGGCCAGGTCGGCGGGGGCGAAGGGCAGCAGCAGGCCGTCCCAGCGCGCGGGCTCGGGGTTGACGCCGATGAGCGGCTGGCCGTCCAGGTATTTCATGGTGTTGGCCACCATGCCGTCCTGGCCCAGCGCCACCACGATGTCGTCGGCGCCGAAGACGAAGTTGGGCACCAGGGCGCGGTCCACGATCTGGTAGCGGCCGCGTGCCTCCAGCGCCTGCACCACGGCCTGCAGGGCGGCGGCGTAGGCGGCGCTTTCGCGCAGGTAGTCGCCGAAGTCGGCACCCAGGTGCTCGATGTAGAAGCGCGCCTGGGACAGCGTGTGGTACCTGGCCACCAGCTCATCGAGCCGCGTGCGCCGCACCACCAGCACGGTCTTGCGTTCATTGGCGTTCACGGCGGCTCCTTGCGGGTTCGGGATCGGCCACGGCAGCTGCATGGCCTGCACCGGCGCCCATGAGCGACTGCAGCAGCTCGGGCGAGACGTTGAGCTGGCCGATGCGCTCGGCCTTCTCGGCAATGCCGCCAAAGGCCTGGGCGATGAGCTGGCCCGGCTGCATGCCCACGGCGGCCAGCGATTGCACGATGCGCGGGTCGGCCTTTTCCAGGGCCTGCATGACGGCGCCCACGCGGTAGGCCTCGGCCTCGGCCAGGGTGCGGCTGTTGGCGGCCTGGCCTTCGACGAAGTCGCGGCGGCTGGTCTCCAGCGCCACGTCGGCAGACATCTGTTCGGCGCGCAGCTCGTTTTCCTTGCGCATCTGGGCGGCCTTGGCTTCCAGCTGGGCCTCGCGGATCTGGCGCTTTTTCTTTTCCACGGCCACGTCGGTATCGAGCTCGTTCTGGCGGATGGCGCGCTCGTTTTCCACGGCAGCCATGCGGCGGGCATAGACGGCGTCGTCGGCGGCCTTGAGGTTGGACTCGCGCGCCTCGGCCTCCAGGGCGCGGGCGATGTCGGGCGTGGGTTTGACGGCCATGACCGAGACGCCCAGGATCTCCAGCCCCAGCGCCTCGATCTCGGGCTGGGCGGCCAGCTCCTGCTGGGCCGTGCGCGCAATGAGCGCCGAGGAGCGCAGCGCCTGCTTGAGCTCCAGCGCCTGCACGGCCTGCTGGATGATGACCTCGGCCTGCATGGTCACGCGGTCGCCCAGGCGCTGCGGGTCTTCGGACATGTATTTCTGGCCGTCGCGCGCCAGGGAGAAGTCCATCAGCGTGGCGGTCTGGCGCGGTGTGCTGATGCGGTAGGTGACCTGGCCCTGCACGGTGACGCTCTGGAAGTCGGCCGTCACCAGCTCCAGCATGAAGTGGCAGTCCTGGCTGCCCACGGGCACCGCGACCAGGGTGGTGGTGGGGGCGTAGTAGAAGAAGGACTGGCCCGCACCCTCGCGCACCACCTTGCCGGCGCGGAACTGCATGAGGTGGACCGTGGGTTGGGACTTGATGAAACGGATGCCGAACATGGTGCTTCTCCTTTTAAGTTGTTCTATACAACTCGTATGGGTTGTATAGTGCAACTTAAAATCCGGCACGTCAAGCACAATCCATCCCATGGCTGAAAAAAATTCCCCATCCCCGCAGGGCGCGCTGGACTTCCCGCGCCCGTTCACCACGGTGGACGTGGTCATCTTCACGGTCGCAGACGATGCCCTGCAGGTGCTGCTGGTGCAGCGCCCCACGGCGGGCAGCGAGCCGTTCCCGGGGCTGTGGGCGCTGCCCGGCGGCTTTGTGGATGTGCGCCAGGACGCAGACCTGCTGGCCTGCGCGCGGCGCAAGCTGCTGGACAAGACGGGTGTGGACAGCCCCTACCTGGAGCAGCTGGGAAGCTGGGGCGGCGCGGCGCGCGACCCGCGTGGCTGGTCGGCCACGCATGTGTATTTCGCGCTGATCCCGGGCCATGACCTGATCCTGGCCAAGGGCGCGAATGCGGCCGATGTGTCGTGGTTTGCCGTCGATGAACTGCTGCGCGCGCACGGACCCTCGGCGCTGGCCTTTGACCACGGCGAGATCCTGAGCGCCGCGGTGGAGCGGCTGCGCGGCAAGGTGGAATACACCTCGCTGCCGGCCTTTCTGCTGCCCGAGCCTTTCACACTGCCGCAGCTGCAGCAGGCCTACGAAGTGGTGCTGGGCCGCCCTGTGGACAAGAGCGGTTTTCGCACGCGCATGATGGCGGCCGGCTTTCTGGTCGAGGCTGGCCAGGTGGAGGGCACGTCACGCCGCCCGGCCATGGGCTACCGCCTGGCCGACCGCAGCGCGCCCGTGGTGTTTCCGCGCACCTTCAGCCCGCGGGGGTGAGGGCGGCCTTCGATCAGGGCCAGGATCAGGCGCCCAGCAGGCTGCAAAAGCGCTGCATGTCCACGTTGCCGCCGCTCAGGATGATGCCCACGCGCCGTCCGCGCAGCTCCTCGCCTTTCTGGCGCGCGGCGGCCAGGCCCAGGCAGCCGGTGGGCTCGACCACGAGCTTCATGCGCGTGGCCAGGAAGCCCATGGCATCGACCAACTCGGCATCGCTGGCGGTGAGGATGTCGGTCACGTCGCGCTGGATGATGGGGAAGGTGATGCCGCCCAGGTGCTGGGTCTGGGCGCCGTCGGCAATGGTCTTGGGCGTTTCGATGTGGACGATGCGGCCCGCGCGCAGCGACTGCTGGCCGTCGTTGCCGGCCTCTGGCTCCACGCCGTAGAGCGCGCACTCGGGGCTGAGCGCGCGCGTTGACAGCGCGGTGCCCGACAGCAGGCCACCGCCGCCCAGCGGCACGAAGAGGGCGTCCAGGGGGCCGGTTTCCTCGAACAGTTCCTTGGCGGCCGTGCCCTGGCCGGCCAGCACGTCGGCATGGTCGTAGGGCGGGATCAGGGTCAGGCCGTGGCGCTCGGCCAGGTCGCGGCCGATCTGCTCGCGGTCTTCGGTATAGCGGTCGTAGACCACCACCTGGCCGCCATAGCCCTTGGTGGCCGCCACCTTGGCGGCGGGCGCGTCATGCGGCATGACGATGGTGGCGGGAATCTCCAGCAGCCTGGCAGCCAGTGCAATGGCCTGGGCGTGGTTGCCCGAGGAAAACGCCACCACGCCGGCCTTGCGCTGCGCGGCGCTGAAGCGAGACAGGGCGTTGAAGGCGCCGCGGAACTTGAAGGCGCCCATGCGCTGCAGGTTCTCGGACTTGAGAAAGACACGGGCGCCCAGCGCCTCGTCCAGCGTGCGCGAGGTGAGCACGGGCGTGCGGTGGGCATGGCCCTGGATGCGTTGGGCCGCTGCGGCCACGTCGTCATAGGTGGGAAGGCTTGTCATCGGTACGGGAGAGAAGGGGTTGCAGATCGGCGGGGTGCCGGGAGCTATTTGGCGTAGCTGTAGACCGTGGCGCGCGACACGCCCAGGTGGGCGGCAATGGTCTCCATGGAGCGGCGCACATCGAGCAGGCCGGCACCCTTGAGTTCGCGGACCAGGGCGCGGCGCTCCTCGGGCTTGAGGGCGCGCGGCGTGGTCGCCAGGCGGGCCGCGAACTGGTCGATGCGGGCACGCACCGTGTCGGCGCCTGCGCCGGCGCCCGTGGGGTCCAGCATTTCGCTCGCGGGGGTGTCGCCGCTGACGGCGGCAAAGCGGTTGAGCATGCCCTGGAAGCCCTGGAACATCGTCAGGTCCACATTCATGCACAGGGCGGCGATGTAGCGGCCCTCGGAGTCGCGGATGCCGATGGACGTGCTCTTGGCCTGGCGGCCATCGGCGAACTGGTTGGGGTAGTTGGCGATGACCTGCTCGTAGCCGGGGTCGAGGATGCGGGCCAGGCCCAGCTCCGTCGCGCCCTGGCCCACTTCGCGGCCCGACAGGTTGTTGTGGATGGCCAGCACCGCATGGGACGGGTCGAGCAGGTCATGCACCACCACCTCGCAGAACGGGGCAAAGGTCTGGCCCAGGCCTTCGGCGATCTGGGCCAACTGGTCCAGCAGTTGGCGCTGCTCGGGAGTGCGTTGTGTCATATTGGACATTTTGTTTTGAATTGGACAAAATGTCAAAACCCAGGCGACCTGCCTTCTTGTCCGTTTCTTGTGCTCCCTGCCATGTTCGACACCCTTGTTCACCTGCTGCAATCCCAGGACGCGCGCTTTCGCGTGATCGAGCACCCTGCCGAGGGCCGCTCCGACCTCGTCGCCGAAATCCGGGGCACGGCACCCGGCCAGGGTGCCAAGGCCATGCTCTGCAAGAGCCGCGATGCGTCCGGTGCGGGCGATCCCCAGCTGTTCCTGGCCGTGCTGCCCGGCGACCGCAAGCTGGACTTCAAGCGCCTGGCCCAGGCCGTGGGCGTGCGCAAGGCCACGCTGGCCTCGCCCGAGGAGGCCCAGGCCGCCACCGGCTGCGTGATGGGATCGGTGCCGCCGTTCTCCTTCAACCCGCAGGTGCGCCTGGTGGTGGACCCGGCACTGGTGGAGCGCTTTGCCGAGATCGCCTTCAATGCGGGCCGGCTGGACCGCTCCATCGTGCTGGACTCGGCCGACTATGTGCGCATTGCCCGGCCCGCGCTGCACAGCCTGAGCGGGGATGGCGCCGATTGACCCGGGGGCCGGGCGGTGCCCACAATCGCAGCAACGCCCGCACATCCTCTCCTGACCATGACCACCCCTGCCAGGCAGTTCCCCGACCGGCCCGATGCGGCCGGCTTTGTGCGTGCGACGCTGGCTGCCGCACTGGCCCAGGTGCAGTCGCATATGGATGCCGTGGATGCCGTGGATGCCGTGGATGCCGTGGATGCCGTGGATGCCGTGGACGCCGGCAGCGGCGAGGCCGAACGCATCCACCAGCTGCGCGTGGCCCTGCGGCGCCTGCGCACCCTGCTGCGCGAATGCGCAGGGCTGGCGCCCGGCATGCGCGCCGAATGGGATGCCCCGCTGGCCCTGGCCTTTGCGCGCCTGGGCACGCTGCGCGATGCCGGCACCCTGGCCGACGTGGTGCGGCCGCTGCTGCAGGACGCCGATGCGCCCTTGTGCGAATGGACCGTGCCGGATGCCGGGCAGGCCGACGCGGACGCGGCCGCTGCGGTGCGCGAGCCGCAGTTCCTGCAAACGCTGGCCGAGATCCATGCGCTGGCGCAGGCGCCTGCAGGCAAGCGGCAGCCCGGCCTGGTCAGCCTGTCCGCCGCAGGCACGCGCAAGTACCTGGCACGGCGGCTGGCGCGCCTGCACCGCCAGGTGCTGCGCGACGGCCGGCACTTCGACCGCCTGCCGCTGGCGCAGCAGCACCGCGTGCGCAAGCGGCTCAAGCGCCTGCGCTACCTGGCGGACTTTGCGCGGGAATTCGCGCCCGGAATGTGGCCCGGCAAAAAGGGGCGGCGCTTTGCCGAGGTGCTGGTGCCCGCCCAGGACGCGCTGGGCCTGCACAACGACATGGCCGTGGCGGCCGCGCTTTTTCGTGACGAGGCCGGCACGGATCCGCGCGCCTGGTTTGCCGCCGGCTACCTGCAGGCCCGCCTGGCCACCAGCGCGCGCAGCAGCCGCCGCGCGCTGCGTGCGCTGGCCCGCGTGCCGGGCTTCTGGGCCTAGACCGCATCAGCGATAATCCGCCGCTGGCGCACCGCCGCAGCCCCTGGGCCGTGGCGGTGCGCTGTTGCTGAAGGTGCCCCATGCCGTTCACCGGCCAGGGGTTCAACGGGAAGCAGGTGCGCGATGCCATCGAGGTGGCCGCTCGCAATGCCTGCGCTGCCCCCGCAACGGTCAGCGGAATACAACTCCCCACGCGGACGCGCCCCAAACCACGCGCCGCAAGCCACTGTGTCCTTCTCGGGCATGGGAAGGCGGGGATGCCTGCCGCAGCGCGCCCACCCTGCGCGCCGCAGCGTTCCGCAAGCCCGGATACCGGCCTTCTGCATTGCTTTCGGACGCCGCGGGAGTGCGCCTGTCCGGTCCGGCCCCAGCCTGCGCTGCCGTGGCCGGCTCCGGCGTGCGCGCCGTGCGGCGTGGTTCAGACGATAGGCCCCACGGGTGACTGGGGCAGTTGGATTCAACGCATGCGCTTCGCTTCCTCGGCCGCCGATTCCTCCGGCCTTCTCTCTGTTCTCCCTCTTGTCTCCAGCCTGCGGCCCGTAGCGGCTGCGGCCCTGCTGGCCAGCTGCGCTGCAGCGGCCGGCGCCGCGCAGGAGCCGGCTGGCCGATCCACGGACTCCGCCGACGATGCGCTGGACGCCGTCTTCGTGACCGCCACCGCGCGGCCCGAGGCGCGCAGCCGCATCGCGGGCACCACGCAGACCATCGACCGCGAGGCCATAGAGCGCTCCAGCGCGCGCTCGGTCACCGACCTGCTGGCCGAGAACGCCGTGGGCTTTCTCAGCGAATGGACGGCGGCCCAGACCTCGATGAACCTGCGCGGCGCCTCCACCGACGGCCAGGGGCGCGACTTCCGCAGCCAGGTGCTGGTGCTGGTCAACGGCCGGCGCGCGGGCACGGCCAACCTGTCCAAGCTCAGCCCCTCGGATGTGGAGCGCATCGAGATCGTGCGCGGCCCGTCCTCGGTGATCTACGGCAGCCAGGCCATGGGCGGGGTGGTCAACATCATCATGAAGACGGGAGCGACCGCACCCGGCACGCGCGCCCAGGTCCAGGCCGGTTCATGGGACCTGTGGCGCACCGATGCGCAGACGGCCGGCGCCAATGACCGCTTCGACTGGTACTTCGGCGTGAGCGCAGGCGGGCGCGGCGACTACGAGTCGGGCGACGGCGGCACGCGCATGGAGAACACGGGCTGGAAGCGGCGCGGCGCCAGCGGCGCCCTGGGCTGGCAGCTGCACGAGCTGCATCGCGTGGAGCTGCAACTGCGCACGGACGGCATCTACAACGCGGGCTTTCGCGGATCGGGCGCCAACATCTACAGCCGCGACAACCGCAGCAACCGCTCGCTGGACCTGACCTACGAGGGCGCACTGCCCGGCCAGCGCCTGAGCTGGACGACCCACATCTACAGCCTGGTCGATACCGATGAGTTCAACTGGGCATCGCCCGTGATCCGCTCGGGCAACAGCGCCGTGCCCGGCACGGCGCGCGACTACAACCACCGCCAGCTGGACGCCACGGGCCTGCGCTTTCAGCCGCGCCTGCGTGTCAGCCAGACCAATGACCTGCTGATGGGCTTCGACTGGGAGCGCAGCAAGCTGCGCTCCGACCGCCTGCGCGTGGCCATGCCGGGCGGCCCGGCGGGCCAGGTTGCGCCCTACGACAACAACCAGACCGAGCAGGTGCACGCGCTGTACTTCGAGGACGCGCAGACCCTGTTCGACGACCGCCTGACCCTGCGTGCCGGCCTGCGCAAGACCTGGGGCACGACGCGTTTCGACGATACGCCCAACCTGGCCCTGGCCCAGGCCAGCACGCGCGACTACGACAACCACACCTGGTCGGCCGGCGCCACCTGGAAGGCCACGGACCGGCTCACGCTGCGCGCTGCGGCCTCCACGGGGTTCCGCGCGCCCACGGCCACGGAGCTGGCCTCGGACTTCACGGCCGTCGGCGGTGGCCGCACCTTCGGCAACCCCAACCTCAAGCCCGAGACCAGCCGCCAGATCGAGGTCGGCGCTGCGCTGCAGCAGCCCGGCTGGCGCGTGGATGCGGCCGTGTTCCAGAACACCATCAGCGACCGCATCATCACCGTCTCGCGCGGGGCCACGACCAATACCTCGGACTACGCCAACAACGCGGCCGACATCGTGGCGCGCGGCCTGGAAATGCAGGCCGACATGGACCTGGCGCGGGCGCTGAACCTGACGGGCCACCAGCTCAAGGCCTGGGCTGGCGGCTACTACCACTTCAGCATGCGGGACAAGGGATCGCCAGCGTCGGCCAATACCGACAAGGTGCAGCGCATGTACCGCTACGAGGTCTCGGCCGGCGTGCGCTACGGGCGCGGCAGCGGGCGCCTGCAGGGCGACTGGAGCCTGCAGCTGTCCACGCTGCTGCGCGGTCCCATGTGGTACGACACGGAAGAGGCGCTGCTCATCCCGCAGGGCGAGCCCCGCAGCACCTTCATCCACCGCAAGGGCGCCTTCACCATCTGGAACCTGCGTGCCGACTACCGCGTGTCGCCGGGCGTCAAGCTGTTCGCGGCCGTCAACAACCTGTTCGACCTGAACCGCCACCCCATCTTCATCGCGCTGGACCGTGCGCCCTGCATCGCCAACCCGGCGTACCAGAACGGCGGCTGCGGAACGTCGATGGCCGGGCGCGAACTCATGGTCGGCCTGCAAGCAGAGTTTTGAGGTCCATGGCATGAGGCAATCCAGCACCACGCGCCGCCAGTTGCTGCGCCAGGGCGCGGCGGCGGCCCTGGGCTGCGGCCTGCCCGCGGCCTGGGCCGACACCGTCGCTGCAGGCGGTCCGGTGGTGCTGCAGGATGCGCTGGGCCGGCGCGTGGAGATTGCCGCGCCGCCGCAGCGCATCGTCTCCATCTTTGCCTCCAACACCGAGCTGGTGGCCGCGCTGGGCCTGCTGGACCGCGTGGTGGGCGTGGAGGATTTCACGCGCTTTCCACCGGGCGTGGAGCGCATTCCCAAGGTGGGCGGGCGGCTGGGGTTCTCGGTGGACGCCGTGGTGGCGCGCCAGCCGGACCTGGTCATCGTCACGCCCGCGCGCCAGGCGGCGCACCAGCTGGTCGATCCCATGGAGCGCATCGGCGTGCCGGTGATGGTGCTGCTCAGCCGCTCGCTGGCCGAGGTGATGGACAACCTGCGCCTGGTGGCCCGCGCCACGGGCGTGCAGGCGCGCGGCCAGGCGCTGGCCCTGGCGCAGGAGACGCGGCTGCTGCGCGTGGACCGGCAGGTGGCCGGCCAGCCCCGGCCGCGTGCCCTCATGGTCACGGGCCGGCTGGGCAACGGCATGCTGCTGGCGGCCCGGCCGGGCACCTATACCGGCGAGGCCATGGTGCGCGCGGGCGCTTCGTTCGCGCTGGACGGCCTGGGCACGGTGCCCCAGGTCTCGCCCGATGCCGTGCTGGCCGCCGACCCCGATGTGCTGCTGTTCGCGGGCACGCAGGAGGCCATGCAGGACCTGATCGGCCAGCGCGGCTGGCGCGACCTGCGTGCCGTGCGCGCGGGCCGGGCCACCACGGTGGCGCGTGCCGAGTTCCTGATTCCCGGGCCGCGCACCTTCGGCGGCGTGGAAAAGCTCTCGCGCTGGCTGCACCCTGCGGCCTGGGCCGGGGAGGCCGCATGAATTCCCTTTCACATCCACCTGCGTGGCGCCCCTGGGCCGGTGCGGTCCTGCTGCTGCTGGCCAGCCTGCTGATTGCCGCCTGCGCGGGCCACCAGTGGGCCAGCCCGGCCGACCTGCTGGCCGCGCTGGGCGGCGAAGACAGCCTGCGCAGCCGGCTGCTGCTGCAGTGGCGCGTGCCGCGCGTGCTGGCAGCCGCCCTGGTGGGCGCGCTGCTGGGCCTGTCGGGAGCCATCTTCCAGGGCGTGTTCCGCAATCCGCTGGCCGAGCCCTATCTGCTGGGCGCCTCGGGCGGCGCGGCGCTGGGGGCGACGGTCGCCCTGCTGGTTCCCATGCATCTATTGTTCGGCCTGTCCCAGGCCTGGACGCTGCCCGTGCTGGCCTTTGCGGGCGCCTGGGGTTCGACCGTGCTGGTGCTGGCCGTCTCGCGCGTGGCCGGTGCCACCGATGCGGCCGGCATGCTGCTGGCCGGCGTGGCGCTGGCGGCCGTGCTGGGCGCGCTGCGCTCGTTCCTGATGCTGGCGCTGTCCGATGAGACGGTGAGCCTGCAGGTGGTGCTCAGCTGGGTGCTGGGCGGCATACAGACGCCGTCCTGGAGCGGCCTGGGCCTGCTGGCCGGCGCCTCCCTGGCCTGCCTGGCCGGGGCCATGGCGCTGGCGCGCGGGCTGGACCTGCTGGGCCTGGGTGCCGATGCTGCCCAGGGCTTCGGCCTGGATGTGGCGCGCTTCACGCCGCTGGCCGTGCTGGCCGGCTCGCTGGTGGTGGCCGTGGCCGTGGCCTATGGCGGGCTGGTGGCCTTCGTGGGCCTGGCTGCGCCGCACATTGCGCGCTGGATGGCGGGACCGCTGCACCGCGCGGCCCTGCCGGCGTCGGCGCTCACGGGCGCCATCATCGTCACGCTGGCCGATGCGATTGCGCGCAGCGTGCTGCCGCCGGCCGAAATCCCGCTGGGCCTGGTCACGGCCGTGGCCGGCGGGCCCTTCTTCATCGTGCTGCTGGCGCGCAGGCTGAGGTCCGCATGAACGATCAAGCCATGGACGACGCCGTGCCACGCCTACAGGCCCGGTCCCTCACGCTGCGCCACCGTGGCCGCAGCGTGCTCGACGCCGTCTCGCTGCAGCTGCCCGCCTGCGGCGCCGTGGCCCTGGTGGGACCCAATGGCGCAGGCAAGTCCAGCCTGCTGTCCCTGCTGGCGGGGCTGCAGGCGCCTGCATCCGGCAGCGTGCTGCTGGACGGGCAAGACATCGCAACCCTGCCCGTGGCCGAGCGCGCACGCCGCGTGGGCCACATGCCGCAGCGCTTTGCGCCGCACTGGGACCTGACGCTGGCCGAGCTCATGCACATGCGGCTGGCGGGCCGGGGTGGTGTCGAGGCGGCCGTTGCCGGCGCCGGGCTGCAGGATTTCGCGCGCAGGCGCTGGTCCACGCTGTCCGGCGGCGAGCAGGCGCGTGCCCTGCTGGCCACCGTGCTGGCCACCGACCCGCCCGTGCTGCTGGCCGACGAGCCCGGCGCCGCGCTGGACGTGCGCCACCGCCTGGCCCTGGTGCAGGCGCTGGCGCAGCGCGGGCGCGAGCGGCTGGTGCTGGTGGTCATGCATGACCTGGACCTGGCGCTGGCGCACTTCGGGCGCGTCATCGTGCTGGACCAGGGGCGCATTGCGCTCGATGGGGCCCCTGCCGAGCTGCTGCATGCGCCGGGGCTGGATGCCGTGTTCGGCGTGGATTTCGAGCGCATCGACGCACCCCCGCAAACCTTGCTGCGCGCGCGGCTGAAACAGGAGAACTGACCCCATGCGCATCGATCTGGCCGGCTGGACGCGCGACGCCACGCGCGGCGACCACCGTGAATTCCTGGCACTGTTCGAGCGCGCCGAGCGCCTGGGTTTCCAGGGCGTGTGGTTCAACGAATTCCGCGTGCCCGATACCGCCTGGCCCTATCCCTCGCCCCTGCTGCTGGCCGCCGCCGTGCTGGCGCGCACCGAGCGGCTGCGCGTGGGCACCTCGGTGCTGGTGCTGCCGCTGCACCACCCGCTGATGCTGGCCGAGGAGATTGCCCAGCTGGACCTGCAAAGCGCCGGCCGCATCGACGTGGGTGTGGGCCGGGGCACGGAGCCGGCCGCGCTGCGCGCCCTGCAGATCGATGCGGACAGCACGCGCGAACGCTTCGAGCAGTCCTGCCGCATCCTGGTGGAGGCGCTGTCCGGCAAGCCCGTCGCAGCTGGGCAGGGGCCGTGGCGCTTCGAGGATCGGCCCGCCCTGCCTTCGACCGTGCAGCGTCCGCATCCTCCCTTGTATGTGGCCGGCTCCACGGCAGAGACCCTGGGCTTTGCCGTCGATCAGAATCTGCCCCTGCTGCTGAGCCTGGAGCCGCCCGAAGGCATGCAGCTGGAGCGCCTGGAGGCCGCTGCCCGGGAGCGCGGGCGCGATGCCGCCGCGCTGCGTGCGCGTTCATCGCTGGCGCGCTATGTCTGCATCGGTGCCGACGAGGCCGCCGTGCAGGCCCGGCTGGCCACGCTGTGGCCGCAGCTGTACCAGCGGCGCGTGTACTTTGCGGGCAAGCGCGGCGTGCCGGCCGACCAGGTGCTGCCCATCGATGTGCCGCGCGTGCTGGCCGAGCAATTCATCCATGGCACGCCCGAGCAGTGCCATGCGCAGATCACCGCCTTGCGCGAGCGCACGGGCATGGGCCAGCTGCGCTGCGTCTTCAACGCCAACGGCCTGTGGAGCGATGCCCAGGCCCTCGCCGGCATGGAGCTGTTTGCGCAGGAGGTTCTTCCTTCATTGCGCAGCGCCGTGCCTTTCGCCACCGTCTGACTTCCTCTTTTTTCTGGAGAACCTTCCATGCAAACCGCCAAGATTCCCGCCACCATCGTCACCGGCTTCCTGGGCAGCGGCAAGACCACGCTGCTGCGCCACATCCTGGACAGCGCGGGCGGCCGGCGCATCGCTGTCATCGTCAACGAGTTCGGAGAGCTGGGCATCGATGGCGAGATCCTCAAGGGCTGCGGCATCGGCTGCGACGATGAGGGCAACGAGCGCGAAGGCGCGCTGTACGAGCTGGCCAACGGCTGCATGTGCTGCACGGTGCAGGAGGAGTTCTTCCCCGTGATGCGCGCGCTGGCCGAGCGCCGCGACCAGATCGACGCCGTGATCATCGAGACCTCGGGCCTGGCCCTGCCCAAGCCCCTGGTCCAGGCCTTCCAGTGGCCCGAGATCGCCAACGTGTTCACCGTGGACGCGGTGGTCACCGTGGTGGACACGCCAGCGGCCGCCAGCGGCCAGTTCGCCGCCAATCCCCAGGCCGTGGACGAGCTGCGCCGCGCCGACCCCAACCTGGACCACGAATCGCCGCTGCACGAACTGTTCGAGGACCAGCTGGGCGCGGCCGACCTGGTGGTGCTCAACAAGACCGACCTGGCCGATGCCGATGCCCTGGCGCGCGTGACCGCCCTGGTGCGCGAGGAGCTGCCGCCCGAGGTCAAGATCGTGCAATCGTCCCAGGGCCGCCTGCCGCTGGACGTGGTGCTGGGCCTGGCCAAGGCGGCCGAGACCACCATCGACCAGCGCGTGAGCCACCACGACCACGACGAGGACCATGACCACGACGACTTCGACTCCTACGTGATCGACCTGCCCGCCGTGGACCGCGACGGCCTGCTGGCCGCGCTGGAGACGCTGGTGGAGCAGCACAGCATCCTGCGCGTCAAGGGCTTTGCCGAGATCCCGGGCAAGCCCATGCGCTGGCTGCTGCAGGGCGTGGGCCGCCGCTTCGACCACCATTTCGACCGCGCCTGGCGCGAGGGCGAGGCACGCGGCACGCGCCTGGTGTTCATCGGGCAAGACCTTGACGAAGCAGCGCTGCGCAAGGGCCTGGAGAATGTGGCCGCCTGACCTTCCGATTCCGTACTGAAACCTATTCCATGCACCTGCTGTCCACGCGCCCCGGCGGCTTCGTCGAGGACGAGAGCATCGTCACCCGCCTCGACCAGACGCCGGCCGACATCGTCATCCTGAGCTCGGCCGACACCACGCTGGCCCTGCTGTCCTCGGCCGTGGCCGCGCTGGCCGGGGCGTCGGCGGACTTCCCCTCGGTGCGGCTGGCCAATCTGCTGTACCTGCGCCAGCCGGCCTCGCTGGACCTGTATGTGGACGAGGTGCTGCGCCATGCGCGCGTGGTCATCGTGGACCACCTGGGCTCGGAGTCGGCCTGGCCCTATGGCATCGAGCAGATCGGCTCGCTGGCGCGCCGCAAGGGGCAGCGCCTGGCCATGTTCTCGGGTGACCTGCAGGAAGACCCGCACCTGCTGGCGCGCAGCACGCTGCCGGCCGCCGCCTGCCGCCAGCTGTGGCAGTACCTGCGCTCGGGCGGCGCGGCCAATGCGCGCGAATTCCTCAAGGCCACCGTCTACCACGGGCTGGACCGGGGCGATGCGCCGCTGCCGCCGCGCACCCTGCCTCAGGCAGCCGTGCACGTGCCGCTTGCGCTATTCGAGAACGCACCCAACCCTGCCCAGGTGCAGGCCCATGACGTGGCCGGCATCGACGACCTGCAGCGCGCCTGGACGCCGGGCGCGCCCACGGTGGCCCTGGTGTTCTACCGCTCCCACCTGCTGGCGGGCAATACGGCGGCCTTCGACGCCATGGCCCTGTCGCTGCAGCAGCGCGGCATGAACCCGCTGGCCGTGGCGCTGGACTCGCTCAAGGACCCGCTGTGCCTGGCCACGCTGCGCCAGCTCTGCGAAGACCATGCCGTGCAGCTGGTGCTCAACACCACGGCGTTCTCGGCGCTGGAATCGGGCACGGCCCTGGCCGGCGATGCGCCCGTGCTGCAGGTGATCGCCAGCGGCGGCAACCGCGAGGACTGGTGGGCCGACAGCCAGGGCCTGCGCCCGCGGGACATCGCCATGCAGGTGGTGCTGCCCGAGATGGATGGCCGCATCATCACGCGCGCCATCAGCTTCAAGGGCCTGTCCCACCGCTGCGCCTTCACCCAGGCCGACGTGGTGGCCTACCAGCCCGAGCCCGACCGCGTGGACTTCGTGGCCGACCTGGCCTGGCGCTGGTGCCGCCTGCGCAGCCTGCCCGCGCGCGACAAGCGCCTGGCCCTGGTGCTGGCCAACTATCCGGGCAGCGAAGGCCGCATCGGCAGCGGCGTGGGGCTGGATACGCCGGCCTCGGTGATCGCCATCCTGCAGCACCTGGCGGCCGAAGGGCACGAGCTGGGCGACCCCGCGCAGCTGCCCGCCGATGGCGAGGCGCTGATGCACACCCTGCAGCAGGGCATTGCCAACGACCCTGCCCAGTGGCCGCTGCGACCGGCCTGGCAAAGCTATGCGCTGGACGAGTACCTGGCACGCCTGGCCGCGCTGCCGGACGGCATGGCCGACGCCGTCACGGCGCGCTGGGGCGCGCCCGAGGCCGACCCGCTGCTGCGCCAGGGCCGCTTCATGATCGCGGGCCTGCGCCTGGGCCATGTCTTTGTCGGCATACAGCCGGCGCGTGCATTGGTCGGTAAAGGCATGGGCGCGCAGGACTATGCGAGCTACCACGATGCCGAGCTGGTGCCGCCCCACGGCTACCTGGCCTTCTACTTCTGGCTGCGCGACCGCTTTGCCGTGGATGCCATGGTCCACGTGGGCAAGCATGGCAACCTCGAATGGCTGCCGGGCAAGAGCCTGGCGCTGTCGGGCGCGTGCTGGCCCGATGCCATCCTGGGCCCGCTGCCGCACCTGTACCCCTTCATCGTCAACGATCCCGGCGAAGGCGCCCAGGCCAAGCGCCGCAGCCAGGCCGTGATCATCGACCACCTGATGCCGCCGCTGACGCGCGCCGAAAACCACGGCCCGCTGCAGGACCTGGAGCGCCTGGTGGACGAGTACTACGACGCCCTGCTGGTCGATGCGCGGCGCGGCGCGCTGCTGCGCCGCCAGATCCTGGACATCGTGCGCCGCCAGCACCTGGAACAGGAGCTGGACCTGGCGCCCGGTGCCGCGCAGGACGACGATGCCGTGCTCGAACGCATAGACGCCTACCTGTGCGAGCTCAAGGAAACCCAGATCCGCGACGGCCTGCATGTCTTCGGCGCCTCGCCGCAAGGGCGCCAGCGCCGCGACACGCTGCTGGCGCTGGCGCGCTTCCCGTCGGACGAAGGCCAGGGCCTGATACAGGCGCTGGCCGCCGACCTGCTGGACAGCCCCGGGTTCGACCCGCTGCGCATGGAGCCTGCACGCCCCTGGACCGGCGCGCGCCCCGCCGCACTGCAGGCCGTGAGCGACGAGCCCTGGCGCCATGAAGGCGACACGCGCGAGCGCCTGGAGCTGCTGGCCCAGCAGTTGCTGGAAGGTGAGGCCCCGGCCGGTGACTGGCCGCAGACACGCGCCGCGCTGCAACAGGTGCATGCCGTGCTGGCGCCCGCGCTGGATGCCTGTGGCGGCGAGGAACTGCGCCAGCTGCTGCGCGGGCTGCAGGGCCGCTTCGTGCCGCCCGGGCCCAGCGGATCGCCCTCGCGCGGGCGGCCCGACGTGCTGCCCACGGGGCGCAATTTCTACACGCTGGACACGCGCGCCATTCCCACCCAGGCCGCCTGGGAGCTGGGCCAGCAGGCCACGCTCAGGCTGCTGGAGCGCTATCTGCAGGAGCATGGCGAGTACCCGCGCACCCTGGGCCTGTCGGTCTGGGGCACGGCCACCATGCGCACGGGCGGCGACGACATCGCCCAGGCCTTTGCGCTGATCGGCGTGCGCCCCAAATGGGCGCCCGGCAGCCAGCGCGTGGTGGACTTCGAGGTGGTGCCGCGCGTGGGCATGGGCCGGCCGCGCGTGGATGTGACGCTGCGCATCTCGGGCTTTTTCCGCGATGCCTTCCCCGGCGCCGTGCAGATGTTCGACGCGGCCGTGCAGGCCGTGGCCGCGCTGGACGAGGACGCCGAGGACAACCCCATACGCGCGCGCATCCTGGCCGAGGCCGAGCAGCTGCAGGCGCAGGGCATGGACGCCGTGCAGGCCCGCCTGCAGGCCGGCTGGCGCGTGTTCGGCGCGCCGCCCGGCCACTATGGATCGGGCCTGGGCGGACTGTTCCAGAGCGGCGACTGGCAGGGCGATGCCGACCTGGCCCAGGCCTACCTGGGCTGGAGCCAGCATGCCTACGGCCAGGACGCCGAGGGCGTGCCCGCAGGCGATGCGCTGCGCCGCCGCCTGGGCGAGCTCGACGTGGTGGCCCACAACCAGGACAGCCGCGAGCACGACATCCTCGACTCGGGCGACTACTTCCAGTTCCAGGGCGGCATGGCCTCGGCCGTGCGCCACCTCTCGGGCCGCCAGCCCGCGCTCTACCACGGCGACCATGCCAACCCGGCCCAGCCGCGCGTGCGCTCGCTCAAGGAGGAGATTGCGCGCGTGGTGCGCTCGCGCGTCACCAATCCCAAGTGGATGGACGGCGCCAAGCGCCACGGCTACAAGGGCGCCTTCGAGATGGCGGCCACGGTGGACTATCTCTTCGGCTTCGACGCCACCACGCAGCAGGTGGGCGACCACCAGTACGCCCTGGTGGCCGACGCCTATGTGCTGGACGCGGCCACGCGCGACTTTCTCGTGCAGCACAATCCGCAGGCCCTGCGCGACATGCTGGAGCGCCTGCTCGAAGCCATGCAGCGCGGCCTGTGGGAGCAGCCCGGCGACTATCGCCAGCAGCTGGAAGACCTGCTGCTGGAACATGAAAACCATCTCGAAGGATTGCGCGGATGACCGCATCTCCTGATCTGGGCAGCGGCGCCCAGCCCGCGCTGCCGCCGCTGTTTCCCTTTGCCGCCATTGCCGGCCAGCCCCTGCTGTGCCAGGCGCTGCTGCTGGCCGCCATCGACCCGCAACTGGGCGGCGTGCTGATCGAGGGGCCGCGCGGCACGGCCAAGTCCACGGCCGCGCGTGCCCTGGCCGAGCTGATCGAGGCCGCGCCCTTCGTCACGCTGCCGCTGGGCGCCTCGCTGGAGCATCTGGCCGGCTCGCTGGACCTGGGCCAGGCCATGGCCGGCCATGCGCTCAAATTCGCGCCCGGCCTGCTGGCACGCGCCCATGGCGGCGTGCTCTATGTGGACGAGATCAACCTGCTGCCCGATGCCCTGGTCGATGTGCTGCTGGATGCCGCCGCCAGCGGCGTCAACGTGGTCGAGCGCGACGGCATCTCCCACCGCCATGCGGCGCGCTTCGTGCTGGTGGGCACCATGAACCCCGAGGAAGGCCAGCTGCGCCCGCAGCTGCTGGACCGCCTGGGCCTGTGCGTGCGCCTGGCCAATGTGCAGGATGTGGCCCAGCGCCAGGCCATCGTGCGTGCGCGCCTGGTGTTCGATGCCGACCCCGCAGCCTTCCGCGCCCGCCATGCAGACGCCCAGGCCGCGCTGGCCGCGCAGCTGCGCACGGCACGCGAGCGCCTGCAGCCGGCCGGCGCGCTGCCCTGGTCCGACGCGGTGCTGCAGGCCGCCGGAGCGCTGTGCATTGCCGCCCAGGTGGACGGCCTGCGCGCCGACCTGGTGCTGCTGCGTGCCGCACGCGCCTGGGCCGCCTGGCTGGGCGATGCCGAGGTCACGCCCGACCATGTGCAGGCCGTGGCCGAGCTGGTGCTGGTGCACCGCCGCAAGCCGGGGGCGCCGCAGCCGCAGCCGCAGCCGCAGCAGCCATCCCCACAGCAGGCGCCATCGAATCCGCCTTCGCAGTCGCCGGCACAAAGCCGGCCGCCTGCCCAGGCCACGGCCAACGGCGAAAGCGGCAGCCAACCCTCCGAGGCCGACTGGGGCGCCATGCCGCCCGAGCCCGTGGGCCTGCTGCGTGTCGCCGTGCCTTCGTTGCTGGCCTGCGAGGCCGCAAAGCCCGGAGCGCCCGCCGCAAAAAAAGCCTGAGCCCTCGCGGCCCCGCGCCACAGGCAAGGGATGCGAGGGCGGGCCAGCAGGCGGCCAGCCAGCCCCGGCTGGCCCAGGCGCAAGGCGGGCCGCCCACCGGCAGCTGGGACTGGCCGCGCACGCTGGCCGCGCGCGGCGCCCGGCTGCTCGCGCCCGAACATCTGCAGCGCCGCCGCGAGCCGCCGCAGGCCGCGCGGCTGCATTGCTTTGTGCTCGATTGCTCGGCCTCCATGGCCGCCAGCGGCGCACTGGCGCGGGCCAAGGGCGTGCTGCTGTCGCTGATGGAAGAGGCCTACCGCCGCCGCGAGCAGGTGGCGCTGATCTGCTTTGCGGGCACGCGCGTGGAATTGCGCCTGCCGCCGCGCAAGGCAGCGGCCTGGAATGACGACTGGATCGCTCCCATTGGCGGGGGCGGCGGCACGCCGCTGCAGGCGGCCGTGGAGCAGGCGGGCCAGTTGCTGCAGCGCCATTGCGGCGCAGAGGCCTCCTGCCAGGGCTGGCTGTGGCTGCTCACCGACGGCCGCACGCGCGAGCGGCCTGCGCGGCCTGCGGCGGCGCAGGAGGCAGGCATCGTGGACTTCGAATCAGGCCGCGTGCGCCTGGGCCGGGCCGCTGCGCTGGCTGCCGCCTGGGACGCACGCCATGTGCGGGCCGATGATTTCGCAGGCTGATCTGCGGCTCTGACGAGGTCAGGCCGGCCAGCTCAGCTCGAACAGCGCGCCGCCGCGCTCGCCCGGCAGGCATTGCGCCCGCCCGCCATGGGCCTGGGCAATGGCCTGGACCACGGCCAGGCCCAGTCCGCTGCCCTTGCTGGCCCCCACGCCGGCGTTTTTGCGGCTGCGGGCGCCTTCGCCGCGCTGGAAGGCGTCGAAGATGCGCGGCGCAAGGTCCGCCGCCACGCCGGGGCCGCTGTCTTCCACGCGCACGGTGCACAGGCCCTGGCGCACGCGCGCGGCCACCAGCAGGGGGCCGGGCTGCGCATACAGCATGGCGTTTTCCAGCAGGGCCAGCAGGGCCTGGCGTATGCGCACGGGGTCGCAGACCACGGGCTGCTCGTCCAGCTCCAGCGCCAGTTGCAGGCCCGCCTGCTCCAGCGCCGGCCCCACGGCCAGGGTCACCGATCGCACCTCGCCGGCCAGGCAGGTCTGGCGCAGCTCCAGATGCAGGTGGCCGTTGTCCTGCAGGCCCAGCAGGCGCAGATCGTCGATCAGGCGGGTCAGCCCCTCGACCTGGGTCATCAGGCTGGCCAGCATGTCCTTGCTGGGCAGGAAGACGCCATCGGACAGGCCTTGCAGCCGTCCGCTGAGGATGGTCACGGGCGTGCGCAGCTCATGGGCGATGGCCGCGCTCCAGAAGGCGCGCTCCTGCGCCATGCCTTCCAGGCGCTGGGCCAGGCTGTTGAAGTCGTGCACCAGCTGGGCGGCCTCGTGCAGCGCGCTGTCGTCGGTGTGCGCGCGCGCCGAGAGGTCGCCCTGGGCCAGCTGGCGCAGGCTGATGGCCACCGAGTCCAGCGAGGGCAGGATGCGCCGCGATAGCCGCGTGGCCACGAAGATGGCGATCAGCAGGGCGATGACCAGGGTCAGCAGCACCCAGGCCAGCTCCACGCTGGAGGGCATCCAGCCGTCGGAGACGCTGGCCGGGTGAAAGGTCAGCAGCAGTGCATAGAAGGCGTACGAACCCAGCACGCACAGCACGACCACGGCCAGCGTGACGGCCGACATGGTCAGCACCACCTGCCGGCGCAGGCCCGGCACTGCGCTCATGGGTCCATCCCCAGCCGGTAGCCCACGCTGCGCACGCTGTCGGGCATGCCCTGCAGGCCCAGGCCTTCGAGCTTCTTGCGCAGCTTGCTGATGTGGCTGTCCACGGTGCGTTCCAGCGTGTGGCCTTCGGGCAGGCAACTGAGCAGCAGCTCGGCGCGGCTGAACACGCGCCGGGGCGAACGCACCAGGCTGGCCAGCAGGTTGAATTCGGTCACGGTGAGTTCGGGTACATGCGTGGCGCCCTGCACCTGCACGCTGACCTCGCGGCTGTCCAGGTCCACGCGAAAGGGGCCGGCCTGCAGCAGCTTGGTATCGCGGAGCCGGCCCTGGCCGCAGCGGCGCAGCACGGCCTGCACGCGCGCCACGACCTCGGCCGCATTGAAGGGCTTGCCCACGTAGTCGTCCGCGCCAATGCGCAGGCCGATGAGCTTGTCCACGTCCTGGTTGAGGGCGGTGAGCATGATGACGGGCGTGTCGCCGCGCCGGCGGATTTCGGACAGCACCTGCCAGCCGTCGAGGCGTGGCATCTGCACGTCGAGAAGAACGAGATCGGGTTTCAAGTGGTGGTGCAGTTCAAGGGCCTGCTGGCCATCGGCGGCATGGACGGTGCGCAGGTCGCTGCGGGCCAGGTAGGCGCACAGGATGTCTGCGATCTCGGGCTCGTCCTCGGCAACGAGGATGAGCGATGTCGATGGCTGGAAAGGCAAGGGCTGGGCAATGATAGAAGCCATTTTGGGTCGCGGCGGCGGCTGTGTTCATCTCCATCGTTCTTCCACATTTCCCGGGCCGAAATGCCATCGAAAGAACGCAAGCTGTTTCCCTGTGCCGCCGCCATTGGCCGGCATGCGAAACAAAGCGATGAATATGAAGTCACAGCGGCAGTGCCGTATGAGCGGGTGGAGCGGTCAGCTTTTGCAGCGGCTCCCTGAGTGAATGGCCCTTGCGGCAACACGCCGCAGGCCGAAGCCGCACCGGCAGGAGTTTCCTTCATCCCCATGCCTCCTGGCAATCTGGATTTGCATCCGGATGGCCCCTCAGATGATTCGGCGCCAGGCGCCGTATTTTTTCCGCAGCGCGCCCTGGCGCGCATTGAAAACCAGACCTCGCGTCCATGCCACAGTTCTTCATTCACCGGCCCGTCTTTGCCTGGGTCATCGCGCTGTTCATCGTGCTGCTGGGCGTGCTCGCCATCCCGCAATTGCCGATATCGCGCTATCCCACGGTGGCGCCGCCCACGGTGAGCCTGTATGCCACCTATCCGGGCGCCACGCCCAAGACGCTCAATGATTCCGTGGTCTCGCTGATCGAGCGCGAGCTGTCCAGCGTCCGCCACCTGCTGTACTTCGAGTCCTCGGTGGACACCTCGGGCTCGGCCGAGATCAAGGCCACCTTCAAGCCCGGCACCAACCCGGAGCTGGCCCAGGTGGATGTGCAAAACCGCATCAAGGCCGTGGAGCCGCGCCTGCCGCAGGCCGTGCGCCAGAACGGGCTGCAGGTGGAGTCGGCCACGTCGAGCTTTCTGCTGCTGGTGGGCCTGATCTCGCCGGGCGGCGAGTTCGACGAGCTGGCACTCAATGACTACATGGCGCGCAATATCGTCGAGGAGCTGCGGCGCATCGAGGGCGTGGGCCGCGTGCAGCTGTTCGGTACCGAGCAGGCCATGCGCGTCTGGGTCGATCCGGCCAAGCTGATCTCCTACGGGCTGTCCATGGGCGACCTCACCCAGGCCATCCAGCAGCAGAACATGCAGATCGCCCCGGGCCGCGTGGGCGATGCGCCGACCGCGCCGGGCCAGCGCGTGACCACGCCGCTGACGGTGCAGGGCCAGCTGACCTCGCCCGAGCAGTTCGCGGCCATCGTGCTGCGCGCCCATGCCGACGGCTCCCGCCTGGTGCTGGGCGACGTGGCGCGCGTGGAGCTGGGTGCGCAGTCCTATGCCTTCTCCAACCGCGAGGATGGCAAGCCCGCCACCAGCGCCGCCGTGCAGCTGTCGCCCGGTGCCAATGCCGTGCGCACGGCCGCCGCCGTGCAAAAGCGCATGGCCGAGCTGGCCTCCATCCTGCCGAGGGGCATGGAGCACACCATCTCGTTCAACACCGCGCCCTTCGTCAAGATCTCCATCGAGAAGGTGGTGCAGACCCTGGTCGAGGCCATGGTGCTGGTCTTCCTGGTGATGTACCTGTTCCTGCAGAACCTGCGCTACACGCTGATCCCGGCCATCGTGGCGCCCGTGGCGCTGCTGGGCACCTTCGCCGTGATGCTGGTGGCGGGCTTTTCCATCAACGTGCTGACCATGTTCGGCATGGTGCTGGCCATCGGCATCATCGTGGACGACGCCATCGTCGTGGTCGAGAACGTGGAGCGCCTGATGGCCGAGGAGGGCCTGTCGCCGCGCGATGCCACGCTCAAGGCCATGAAGGAGATCACGGGCGCCATCATCGGCATCACCCTGGTGCTGACGGCGGTGTTCATTCCCATGGCGTTCGCCAGCGGCTCGGTGGGCGTGATCTACCAGCAGTTCACGCTGTCCATGGCCGTGTCCATCCTGTTCTCGGCCTTCCTGGCCCTGAGCCTGACGCCGGCGCTGTGCGCCACCTTGCTCAAGCCGGTGGCGGCAGGCCACCATGAGAAGAAAGGCTTCTTCGGCTGGTTCAACCGCGGCTTCGAGCGGCTGACGAACCGCTACGAGGCCCATGTCACGGGCCTGGTGCGGCGCACGGGCCGCATGATGCTGCTGTTCGCGGCCATCGTGGCCATCCTGGTGTTTGCGCTGCGCCAGCTGCCCTCGGCTTTCCTGCCCGAGGAGGACCAGGGCTACTTCATGACCTCTATCCAGCTGCCGGCCGATGCCACGGCCGAGCGCACGCTGGACGTGGTCAAGCGCTATGAGGAGCATGTGGCGCAGCGCCCCGGCATCGCCTCCAGCATCTCGGTGCTGGGCTTCAGCTTCGCGGGCTCGGGCCCGAACGCGGCCATGGCCTTCACCACGCTCAAGGACTGGGACCAGCGCAACGGCGCCACGGCCGGCGAGGAAGTCTCGCTCGCGCAAAAGGCCATGGAACACGCGCCCGAGGGCGCCATCATGGTGCTGCAGCCCCCGGCCATCGATGAGCTGGGCACTTCCTCGGGCTTCACCATGTACCTGCAGGACCGCACGGGCCAGGGCCATGCCGCGCTCAAGTCGGCCACCGACCAGTTGCTGGCGCTGGCCGGCAGCAGCAGCGTGCTGGGCTCGGCCTACCAGGACAGCCTGCCTTCGGGCACCAGCGTGCGGCTGGAGATCGACCGCCAGAAGGCCCAGGCCCTGGGCGTGGGCTTTGCCGCCATCAGCGAGACGCTGTCCACGGCCATGGGCTCGCTGTACGTCAACGACTTCCCCAACGCCGGGCGCATGCAGCAGGTCATCGTGCAGGCCGACGCGCCCGCGCGCATGCAGATCGATGATGTGCTCCGGCTGAACGTGCGCAACGCTGCGGGCGGCATGGTGCCGCTGGCCGAGTTCGCCACGCCCGTGTGGTCCGAGACGCCGCTGCAGCTGGTGCGCTACCAGGGCTTCCTGGCGTCGCGCATCTCGGGCACGCCTGCGCCCGGCACATCCAGCGGCGCGGCCATGGCCGAGATGGAGCGGCTGGTGGCCCAGTTGCCGCCCGGCTTTTCCGTGGCCTGGACCGGCCAGTCGCTGCAGGAGCGCCAGTCGGCCGCGCAGGCGCCCCTGCTCATGGCCCTGTCCATGCTGGTGGTCTTCCTGGTGCTGGCCGCGCTGTACGAGAGCTGGTCCATCCCGCTGTCGGTGATGCTGGTCGTGCCCCTGGGCCTGCTGGGCGCGGTGGCCGCCGTGCTGCTGCGCGGCATGCCCAACGACGTGTTCTTCAAGGTGGGCCTGATCACCATCATCGGCCTGTCGGCCAAGAACGCCATCCTGATCGTGGAATTCGCCAAGCAGCTGCGCGAGGAAGGCCAGGACCTGCGCGAGGCCGCCATCAAGGCCGCGCGCCTGCGGCTGCGGCCCATCCTCATGACCTCGCTGGCCTTTGCGCTGGGCGTGGTGCCGCTGATGCTGGCATCGGGCGCCAGCGCCGAGACCCAGCACGCCATCGGCACGGGCGTGTTCGGCGGCATGGTCAGCGGCACGGTGCTGGCGGTGTTCTTCGTACCCGTCTTCTTCGTCTTCGTCCTTGAATGGCAGCGGCGCATCGCCGGGCCGCGCGGCAGTGCGCGCCGGCCGCCGCCCGCTGCGGACCCCGGAACATAAACACATGCCCCTCTGGATCGCGCTCAACGCCCTGTGCTTTCAGGGCCGCCCGCCGGCACAGTCTTCGAACCCTTGCGCGCCATCGGCGCCTGCAGCCCCCGCGCGGCAGGCCGGGCCCACCGGACCCGAGCCGCCGCGTGCAAACGCCGGTGCGCATGCCGGCCCCCTTGGCGCCGACGGCGCCGATGGCGCCCCCTCCGGCACGGCCAGCACGTCCGTCCCATGATTTCTATAATGGCGGCTTCGTTCGCCATTGCAGGAGGTATTCGTCCCATGCGCCATTGATGCTGCCGCTATCCCAGCGGCCCGCTTTTCCCGACCCTGCCCACGGCATGCGCAATGCATGCAAAGCGGCAAGGAACTGCGTTGGCATCCATGAACCGCGATATGACGAATACCACGATCACGCTCGACGGCGTTTCCTGCGTGCTGCCCGATGGCAGCCCCCTTTTCTCCGATCTTTCCGAAACCCTGGACCAACGCTGCACCGGCCTGGTGGGGCGCAACGGCGTGGGCAAGTCGCGGCTGGCGCGCATCCTGGCCGGGCTGGATGCGCCCTCGCAGGGCCGCTGCCTGCGCTCGGGGCAGGTGCTGTACCTGGCCCAGCGCACGGACTGGCATGACCAGCCTTCGGTGGCGGCGCTGGCCGGGCTGCAGCCCGCGCTGGAGGCGCTGGCGCGCATCGAGGGCGGCAGTTGCGAGCCCCGCGACTTCGAGCTGCTGGCCGACCGCTGGGACCTGCGCCAGCGCCTGCAGGCCCAGCTGGAGCTGGCGGGCCTGGGCCATCTGCGTGCCGATACGCCGGGCCACGCCCTCAGCGGCGGCGAGGCCATGCGCGCGGCCCTGGCGGGCGCGCTGCTGTCGGGCGCCGACCACCTGGTGCTGGACGAGCCCAGCAACCACCTGGACCGCGAAAGCCGCCAGGCCCTGGCCGCGCAGCTGCAGCGCTGGCCCGGTGGCCTGGTCGTGGTCAGCCATGACCGCAGTCTGCTGCAGGGCATGGAACGCATCGTGGAGCTGTCGCCGCAGGGGCTTCGCAGCTACGGCGGCGGCTACGCCTTCTATGCCGAAGCCAAGGCGCGCGAGATGGCCTCGGCGGTGCAACTGCTGGAGCAGCGCAAGCTGGAGCGGCGCCGCGAAACGCAGCAGCTGCGCGAGCAGCAGGAGCGCCAGCAGCGCCGCGAGGCGCGCGGCCGCCGCCAGGGCCAGGAGGCCAACCAGGCGCGCATTCTGCTGGACCGGCAAAAGGAGCGCAGCCAGGCGTCGGCCGGCCGCCTGCGCCGCCAGCATGCAGACACGCGCGAGGCGCTGGACCAGCGCGTGCGCGAGGCGGCACGCCAGATCGACCTGCAGGCCGGCATCCGCATGCAGGCGCCGCCACCGGCCGGTGCTCCCTGCGACGTGGTGGCGCTGCTGGACGATGTGCTGCTGCCGTTTTCCCCGGGGCCGCGCCTGAACCTGTCTCTGTACGGCGGCCAGCGCCTGGCCGTGACCGGTCCCAACGGCTGCGGCAAGACGCGCCTGCTCGATGTGCTGTCAGGCCGCCTTGCGCCCCAGGCGGGCGAGGTGCGCCGCATGCAGGCCTGTGCCTACCTGGACCAGCGCCTGTCCCTGTTGCAGCCCGGGCGCACGGTGATGGAGCAGTTGCAGGACGCCTGCCCCGGCACCCCCGTGGATGTGCTGCGCACGCGCCTGGCCTGGCTCGGGCTGGCAGCCCGGCAGGTGGAGCAGCCTGCGGGCCGGCTCAGCGGTGGCGAGCAGCTCAAGGCCGCCCTGGCCTGCGCGCTGCATGCCGAGCCGCCCGCGCCCCTGCTCCTGCTGGACGAGCCCTGCAACCACCTGGACCTGCCTTCCCTGCAGGCGCTGGAGGCCATGCTGCGCGGCTACGCCGGCACGCTGGTCGTGGTCTCGCATGACGAGGATTTTCTGCAGGCCATCGGGCTGACCGACCGCCTGGTGTGGTCGCCGCAGGGCTGGCGAATGGAGTCCGCCTAGCTTTCCTGCGCTATCAGCGCCTGCAGCGCGCGCACGTCGGTCACCAGCAGCGCCTGGCGCCCCTCCTTGCGCAGCAGGCCGCGCCGGGTGAGGGCGCCCAGCTCGCGCGTGACCTGCTCGCGGTTGGTGCTGATCTTGCTGGCCAGCACCGAGTGCGAAGGCACGGGGCTGATGAGGGCCGTGTGCTCGGGCGATACGCCCGCCTCCCGCGCCAGGCGCAGCAGCTCCATGTGCAGGCGCGTGGGCACGCCCAGGGTGCTCAACTCCATCACGCGGTCGGTCAGCCGGCGCACCAGGCCGGCCAGGCCTTCCATCATGCGCAGGGCAACGGCGGGCTCGCGCGCCAGCAGGGCCAGGAAGTCCTGGCGCGAGAGGCTGGCCAGCAGCGAGGATTCCAGGGTGACCACATCGGTGGAGCGGGCCTGGCCGTCAATGGCCGCCAGGTCGCCGAAGTGCTCGCCGGGCCCGTAGTCACGGAAGCTGACCTCGCGCCCGCCCGGCGAATAGGTGGTGATGCGCACGCGCCCGCTGACCAAGAAGAACACGTCGCTGCCCGTGGAGCAGCGGCTGAACACGGGCTGGCGGGCCTGCAGCGGGCGCCATTCGCAGTCGGCGGCGATGCGGTCCAGGCTGGCGCTGCCCAGGCCCTCGAACAGGGCGATGCCGCGCAGGGCGAAACTGGAGGGCTGCGTGGGGTGGGCCATGGAACCAATAGCGGGCGGAATGTACAAAGATTCTGGATCGGGCTGCGCTGTCCCAAGTTCCTTCAAGCCGCCATTGTTCCTGTCTTGTCCTGCCGTCGGGCGCATCATCCGTTTCCATGGCACGTGTCCTTCCTCCGTCCCTGCCGTCCCTGCCGTCCCTGCGCAGTCTCCACTGGTCCACCGGCCTGGTGCTGTGGACCTATGCGGCGCTGCACCTGTCCAACCATGCCCTGGGCCTGGTCTCGCTGGCCACGGCCGAGGCCGTGCGCGAGCTGGTCCACGGCCTGTGGCGATCCCTGCCCGGCAGCCTGCTGCTCTACGGCGCGCTGGCCGTGCACATGGGGCTGGCGCTGCAGGCGCTGGCGCGGCGGCGCAGCCTGCGCATGCCGGCGCTGGAGGCCGTGCGGCTGCTGCTGGGCCTGAGCCTGCCGCTGCTGCTGGCCCTGCACGTGCCGGCCACGCGGCTGGCGCAGGAGGCCTGGGGCGTGGACCCCTCGTATGCGCGCATCGTGCGTTCTTCCTGGAATCCGTCCAGCATGGCCATCCAACTGCTGCTGATGGCGGCCGCGTGGACCCACGGCTGCATGGGCCTGCACATGGCCCTGCGTGCGCGCGGCTGGTGGCGGCGCTGGCAGCCGCTGCTGCTCACGGCCGCCGTGCTGCTGCCCGTGCTGGCGGCGCTGGGCATCGTCTCCATGGCGCGCGAGATCGCGGCGGCCGGTGTGCCCGCGCCGGCCGGGCCTTCGCCGCAGGCGGCGCAGCTGCTGCGCGATCTGACATCGGGGCTGCGCCAGGGCTGGCTGGCCGGCCTGGCTGCCTTGCTGGCCGGCCCCTGGCTGTGGCGGCGCATGCGCCTGCGCGGCGCCCTCCAGGTGCTGCTGCACTATCCGGGCCGCACGGTGCAGGTGCCCCAGGGCATGAGCGTGCTCGAAGCCAGCCGCGAGCATGGCATTGCCCATTTGTCGCTGTGCGGCGGCAGGGCGCGCTGCTCCACCTGCCGCGTGCGCGTGTCCGGCCCGGCGGCCCACCTGCCCGCGCCGGGGCGGGACGAGCGCCTGACGCTGGAGCGCGTGGGCGCGCCGCAGGATGTGCGGCTGGCCTGCCAGCTGCGGCCCACGGGCGATGTGCAGGTGGCGCCGCTGTTCCGCTCGCCGGCAGCCGCCCAGGCCGGGCGCGCGGGCCAGGAGCGCGAGGTCCGCGAAGTGCGCGAGGTGGCCATCCTGTTCGTGGACCTGCGCCGCTGGTCCGGCCTGGCCGAGCGGCAATGGCCCGTGGACCTGTCCTGGGTGCTGGACCAGTATTTCGAGCGCGTGGGCCAGGCCGTGCACGACAGCGGCGGCATGGCCAACCAGTTCATCGGCGACAGCGTGATGGCCATCTTCGGCCTGGATACCGACCTGGACACGGCCTGCCGCCAGGCCGTGCAAGCCAGTGCCCTGATAGACCGGCGCATGCAGGAGTGGAGCGCGAGCTTCGAGGCGCAGTTCGGCCAGCCGGTGGATTTCGGCATGGGGCTGCACGCGGGGCGCGCCGCCGTGGGGCGCGTGGGCTTCGAGCACACCACCACCTTCACGGCCGTGGGCGAGGTGGTCAACACGGCCAGCCGCCTGCAGGAATACACCAAGAGCGCCCAGGCGCGGCTGGTGCTGTCGCTGGAGGTGGCGCGCCGCGCGGGCGTGGCCGATGGCCTGGGCGAAGTCCGGCAGGTGCAGGTGCGCGGGCGCTCCGAGCCCTTGCAGGCCCTGCATGTGGCGCGGCCCGGCCTGCAGTGGCCCTGAGCGTGGATGGTGAGCGCGGGAACCGGAGAGTTTGCGCAAAGCTGTGCGTTTAGGCACTGACGCGCAGGCGGGCGAAGACGAGACTGCAGCCATGCAGAACGCAATCACGCGCTGCAGGATTTGACAAAGGATTCGCCATGAAGCACGCAAAGACCCTCTTCGCCATCACCGCCCTTTCTGCCGCACTTTCCTCCGCGTTGTGGCCGGGCATGGCCTCGGCCGCACCGGCCGCCACGGTATCTGCAGAAACCTGGTTCGGCGCCGAGCCCACCAGCTCCGGCCCCGCGCTGTCGCGCGCCGAAGTGCAGGCCGACCTGGCCCTGTGGAACCGCGCCGGCCTCAACGTCTACCGCGAGTCCGATGTGAACCACTGGGATGCCGACTACCAGCAGCGCCTGGCCCAGTACCAGCGCATGCGCAGCGGCCCCGAGTACCTGGCCGAAGTGCAGCGCCTGGGCGGCTCGGTGAAGGCGGCCGAAGGCCAGGGTTCCGGCCGTGTCCCGGGTTGAGCCGACGATGCGCGCCGCCACGCATTCCACTGCCCATGCCGCCGCATCGCCCTGGGCCGACTTCGCGCCGCTGCTGGCCCGGGTGCTGCTGAGCCTGCTGTTCATCTACAGCGGCATCGGCAAGCTGATGGGGCCGGAGGGCACCATGGCCTATATCGCCAAGGCGGGCCTGCCGCTGCCCATGCTGTCGTATGCCATGGCGCTGGTGGTGGAGCTGGGCGTGGCCACGGCCCTGCTGCTGGGCTGGCGCACCCGCGAGGCCGCGGCCGTGATGGCCGTGTTCAGCGTCATGTCGGCGCTGATGTTCCACAACCAGTTTGGCGACAAGGGCCAGCTGGTGCAGTTCCTGAAGAACCTGGCGATCGCCGGCGGATTCGTGCAACTGATGCTGGCACCCGTGGCGCGCTGGAGCCTGGACGCGCGGCGTTGAATGCGAGCCAGTGTTGTGCACTGAACACTGCCTATGAAACCGGCGCTACCCCAAGCGAGGGACACCGAGGAAGGGCCTACGCCGGCCGCGCCGCCCCGCACCGAGGGTGTCGTCCCCCTCCCGCGTAGCGAGAGAGGGGGAAGGCGCGAAGCGACTCAGGGGGTGCCTTTGTCTCACACCTTGATGCCCTTCTCAGCCAGGCGTCGGGCATAGGCGGCCAGGATCAGCCGCTCCGAATGCACCAGGTAGTCATTGAGCGCGGCAGCGGCCTCGGCCGGCTTGCCGTCCTCGAATTGCTGCAGGATGCGCGCATTCATGTCCACATAGGGGGCATGCAGGAAGTGCGGGTCGCGCAGCAGGCCGAAGGCCAGCCGCAGCTCGGCCAGCAGGTGCTCGAACATGGTGTCCAGGCGCTCGCTGTCGGCCAGCTGCACCACGGCCTTGTGGAAACTCATGTTGGCCGTGCCCACGCCGGACCAGTCCTGGGCCTCGCGGTGGCGCTGGGCCGCTTCCACGGCTTCGCGCATCAGGCTGCGAGCCGGGTGCATGGGATAGGCCTGGGCCAGGGCCTGGCACTCCACCATGCGGCGCACGCGGTAGATGTCGATGATGGAGGCGATGCTGGGCGCCGCCACCGACACGCCCTTGTTGGGCTCGTGCACCAGCAGGCCTTCCTTGGTCAGCAGCCGGAAGGCCTCGCGCAGCGTGTTGCGCGAGATCTGCAGGCTTTCGCTGAGCGAGGCCTCCGACAGCTTTTGCCCGGGCTCCCAGGCACCATCGATGAGCTTGCTGCGCAGCTGCTCGGTCACGCGGTCGGTCAGGTTGAGGATATCGGTGCTGCGGGTCATGGTGATGGGGGATGCAAGGGTCGATGGGCAGTGTAGCCAGGGCCGGCACTCCTGCCGGCCTCGCGCGGTGCTCAGTTGTCGTGGTGCAGCCGCGTGAAGGCCTGCAGGGTGCTGTCAACGGCCTTGTCGTCAATGTGGCGGTGCGTGACCAGGCGCAGCAGGCCCGCGCTGCCCGTGCGCACCAGCACGCCGGCTTCGGCCAGGCGTGCCTCCCAAAGGCGCGCATCGGCCGCGCTGGTGCCTACGCGCACCTGCACGATGTTGGTCTGCGGCAGTTCGGCCGCGCACCATGCCGGGTGGATGGCGCGCAGGCCCTGGTGCAGGCGGCGGGCGCGTGCGTGGTCCTCGGCCAGGCGATCGACCATGTGTTCCAGCGCCACCAGGCCCGCCGCCGCGATCACGCCGGCCTGGCGCATGGTGCCGCCCAGCATGCGCCGTATGCCGCGCGCCCGCGCGATGAAGTCGGCCGGGCCCATGAGCACCGAGCCCACCGGAGCCGACAGGCCCTTGGACAGGCAGACGGTGACCGAGTCCGTGTGCGCGGCGATCTCGCGGCAGGACAGGCCCAGTGTCACGGCGGCATTGAACAGGCGCGCACCATCGGTATGCACGGGCACGCCATGGCGGGCGGCCAGGGTATGCAGGGCCGCCAGCGACTCGGGCGCCGCCACGCTGCCGCCCCGTGCGTTGTGAGTGTTCTCCACGGCCACGAGGGCGCTGGGGCAGCGCGCGGATGCCGAGGTGTCCAGCGCCGCTTCCAGCGCGGGCAGGGCGATCAGGCCGCCGTCGCCGGGCAGGCTGCGGTAGTGCATGCCGGTCAGGCCCGCGGCTGCGCGCTCGGCGTTCAGCAGATGGCTGCCGGCCTCGGCCAGCACCTCGCCGGGCATGCGGCCATGGGCGAGCACGGCCACGAGGTTGCCCATGGTGCCGCTGGCCACGAACAGGCCTGCGGCCTTGCCAAAGCGCTGGGCGGCCGTCTCTTCCAGCGCACGCACCGTCGGGTCGCCGTCCAGGCCGTCGTCGCCCAGCGGGGCGCAGGCCATGGCTTCGAGCATCTGCGGCGTGGGGCGCGTGACGGTGTCGCTGCGCAGGTCAACGGCGTCGTGGTGATGGTGCAGGGAGGGCATTCAGTCCGCCTTGATGTTGCGTTCCTTGATAACGCGGGCCCAGCGTGCGGCGTCGGTCTCCATCTGGGCGCCGAACTCCGCCGCAGTGCGGGGCGTCAGTTCCAGTCCCAGGGACTGCAGCTTGGCCTGGAGCGCGGGCGTGGCCATGGCGCGGGCCACGGCATCGTGCAGCGCGGTCTGTATGCTGGGGGGCAAACCGGCAGGCCCCAGCAGGCCGAACCAGTGCAGCACGGTCAGGCCGCGCACGCCGCTTTCGCCCAGCGTGGGCACCTGGGGGAGGGCCGGCGAGCGTTGGGCACCGGTGGTGGCCAGGGCGCGCAGCGCGCCGCTTTTGATATGGGGAATCACGGTGGGGGCCGAGGAGAACATGCTCTCGGTATGGCCGGCCACCACGTCGGCGACGGCCTGGCCCGAGCCCTTGTAGGGAATGTGGGTGATGAAGGTGTCCGTCTGCTGCTTGAACAGCTCGCCTGCCAGATGCGTGGCCGTGCCCGTGCCGCCCGAGGCGAAGTTGATCTGGCCGGGCCGTGCCTTGGCCATCGCGATGTATTCCTTCACGCTTTGCGCCTTGAGCTTGGGGTTGACGGCCAGCACCAGCGGCGAGGAGCCGATCAGGGCCACAGGCGTGAAGTCCTTGAGCGCGTCGTACGGTGTCTTGTAGAGACTGGGCGTGATGGTGTGCGGCATGTCGGCCAGGAGCAGCGTGTAGCCGTCGGGCGCGGCGCGTGCCACCAGCTCGGCGCCCAGCATGGCCGAGGCGCCGGGCTTGTTGTCCACGACCACGGGCTGGCCCAGTTCGCGCGACAGCTCCGTGCCCAGCGCGCGGGCGATGTTGTCCGAGCCGCCTCCGGCCGTGTAGGGCACGACGATGCGCACGGGCTGCGCAGGCCATTTCTGCGCCAGCGCAAGGCCGGGCAGGGCAGCCGCTGCCAGGATGAGCAGGCGGCGCTGCAGGCCCCGGTGCGAAGCGGGATGAAAAGAGGGGTGCAAGGCAGGGCGCGGAAGTGGGTGACGTTCGGCAGGCATGGCGAAGGCTCCTTGGTGCAGCGACAGGAAGAAACGATGGGCCGATCCGCCAGCGGCCTGGCCCGCAAGCCACCCGCCTTCATCAACCGATGAAGCGCCCCGCATTGCCCAGCACGCCCAGGTCGATGAAGCTGGAGCCGACATGGGGCGTCTGGCCGCTGTAGTCGATGACGAAGCCGCCCATGTCCCAGTTGCGGATGCCGGCCAGCGCCGAGCGCAGCCTGGCCTGGCTGGGGTCGCGGCCTGCGCGTTCCAGGCCCTCGGCCAGCACGCGTGTGTTCACATAGGCTTCCAGCGTGCCCAGCGAGAACTCCTGCTGCCCGTGGGCGCGCATGGCGGCCTGGTAGTCGCGCACCACCTGCAGCTTGGCCTGGTGCGGCGCGGGAACGACCATGGTCAGGGCAATGCCCCGGGCGTCCTCGCCCAGCGGCTTGAGGCTGTCGTTGGGCAGGGTCACGCTCAGTCCGGTGAGCAGCACGCCGGGCGCGCTCTTGCGCAGGCCGCGCACCAGATCGACCGACACCGTGCCAGCCGTGGCCAGCAGCACGGCCGAGGGGTGGGCCGCGTCCACATTGTTCAACACATCGGCCAGATTCTTGCCATCGGTGGCGATGGCCGCCTGCACGGCGGGGGCCATCTTCTCGGCCTCCAGGGCGCGCGTGGCGTCCTCCAGCATTTCGCGGCCGTAGGCGTTGTCCAGGTAGACGATGCCGATGCCCTTGAGCCCCATGCCCGCAAGGCGCTGGACCAGGCGGCGGACCTCGGTGGTGTAGCTGGCGCGCACATGGAAGACGTTGCGCGATCCCTTGCGCAGCGACGAGGCGCCCGTGAAGGGCGCCACATAGGGAACGCCGGCTTCCTCAATCAGCGGGATGACGGCAGCGTTGTTGGGCGTGCCCACGCAGGACAGCAGGGCAAAGGCCGTGCCCTTGGAGAGCATCTGCCGCACGTTGTCGGCCGAGCGCTGGGGCACGTAGCCGTCATCAACCATCTGCAGCTGCAGCGTGCGGCCCTGGATGCCGCCACGTGCGTTGATCTGCGCCATGGCCGCTTCCGTGCCCAGCTTGATGTCGGAGCCGAACCCGGCCAGCGGGCCGCTCATGGCGGCCGAGCAGCCGATGGTGATGGTCTTGGCGGACAGGCCTGCCTCATCGGCGAAGGCATTGCGCACGAAGGCCGGCGCCAGCGCGGGAACCGCTGCGATGGCTGCAGCACGGGGAAGCAGGGAAACAAGTTGACGGCGTTGCATGGATTCAGAGCTCGGACAAAAGGGATGGGAGCAGGAAGGTGCCATTCACGCCGACTGCCACGCGTGCGCCGCAGGCCGGGAGGGCGGCCCATTGTAGGAGGCGGCCTCGTCACAGGCGATACCGGGGCAGGGGCATTGTTGTGTTAATGGCTTCTATGGATGTTCAATATCCGATAGTTTTTGACATTTGAAAACCCCGTGCATGCTCAATCCTTGGGCAGCGATATGCGGGTTTGTACTATCAGCATGCGCTGATTGTCTTATTCACAATTCGTTTCTGTAAGACAAATTCTTTGTTTTGTTGAACAAAACCAGGTTGGCAGCGCACTCCACGCCACCGGGTTGGGACTGCGGGGTGGCTTGACGGCCGCACCGCACCGCGGGGTGTGAAGGGGGAATCAACATGCTGACTGACGTCAATCTCTGGCCGCTTATCGGAGTGGCCATCATCGTTGCGGGCTTCGTGCTGCGCTTCAATCCCATGCTGGTCGTGATCGTCACGGCCATCGGCACGGCACTGGCGGCGGGCTTCCCCGTCGACAAGGTGCTGGCCACCATTGGCACGGGCTTCATCAAGACGCGCAACCTGCCGCTGATCATCCTGCTGCCGCTGGCCGTGATCGGCCTGCTGGAGCGCCATGGCCTGCGCCAGCATGCGCAGAACTGGATCAGCTCCATCAAGTCGGCCACCGCTGGCCGCCTGCTCATCGTCTACCTGGCGGCGCGCCAGCTGACGGCCGCCGTGGGCCTGACCAGCCTGGGCGGGCATCCGCAGATGGTGCGTCCGCTGCTGGCGCCCATGGCCGAAGGCGCGACCCAGTCGCGCTTCGGCATCCTGCCCGCCAAGGTGCGTGACAAGCTGCGCGCCTACTCGGCCGCCACGGACAACGTGGGCCTGTTCTTCGGCGAGGACATCTTCGTGGCCTTCGGCGCCATCGTGCTGATGACCACCTTCCTGAAGGAAGCCGGCATCGAGGTCGAGCCCATCCACGTCGCGCTGTGGGGCATTCCCACGGCCATCTGCGCCTTCGTGATCCACGCCTGGCGCCTGGGTCGCCTGGACCGCATGCTCGAGCGCGAACTGGCCCAGTACAAGGCGGGCGTCGCAGCCGACGCGGCCAATGCCAACGCCACCCAAGCCAAGGGAGCCTGAAATGACGCTGACCATCCAACACCTGTACTACCTGGTCGGCTTCGTCCTGGCCGTCACGGCCGTGATGACGCTGCGCGATGCCAGCAATCCCAAGCGCTGGTCCAGCGGCCTGTTCTGGGCGCTGTATGCGGCCGTCTTCCTGGTGGGTCATGAGCTGCCCCCCATGGTGGTGGGCGTGATCGCCGTGGCCATGGCGCTGATCGCCGGCTTCGGCGGCGTGGGCAGCGGCCGCCACGCGCCGCGCAGCGATGCCGAATACCTGGCCAGCGCCAAGCGCCTGGGCAACAAGCTGTTCGTGCCGGCCCTGGCGATTCCGCTGATCACCATGGTCGGCACGTTGAGCGCCTCGCACCTGGTCTTCGGCGGAACGCCCCTGCTGGACCCCAAGGCCACCACGCTGGTGAGCCTGGGCGTGGGCTGCGTGCTGGCGCTGGGCCTGGCCTGCTGGCTGACCCGCGAGACGCCGGCCCAGGGCATGCGCGAATCGCGCCGCCTGACCGATGCGCTGGGCTGGGCCCTGGTCCTGCCCCAGATGCTGGGCATGCTGGGCCTGGTGTTCTCGGACGCCGGCGTGGGCAAGGCCGTGGCCTATGTGACCACCACCTATATCAACATGGACATCCGCTTCGTGGCCGTGGCCGTCTACGTGCTGGGCATGGCGCTGTTCACGGTGGTGATGGGCAATGGCTTCGCGGCCTTCCCGGTGATGACGGGCGGCGTGGGCGTGCCCATTCTGGTAGGCGTCTACCATGGCGACCCGGCCGTGATGGCGGCCATCGGCATGCTCTCGGGCTACTGCGGCACCCTGCTGACGCCCATGGCGGCCAACTTCAACCTGGTGCCCGCCGCGCTGCTGGAGATCGACAAGAATGCCGTGATCCGCGCCCAGGTGCCCACGGCCCTGGCCCTGCTGACGGCCAACGTCTTCCTCATGTATTTCCTGATGTTCCGTTAAAGGACGGACTGTTGCCATGACCGATTCCACTTCCCCGCGCATCCTGGTGACCGGCTTCGAGCCGTTCGAGCAGGACCCTGTCAATCCCTCGTGGGAAGTGGCGCGTGCCCTGCATGGCGAGATCGTGGAGGGCGCCACCGTCCACGGCCTGCAGCTGCGCTGCGTGTTCGGCGAATCGCTGCGCCAGCTGCAGGAGGCGCTTGCGCAGCTGCAGCCGGTGCTGGTCATCAGCCTGGGCCTGGCCGGCGGCCGCAGCGAGTTCACGCCCGAGCGCGTGGCCATCAATATCGACGACGCCCGCATTCCCGACCATGCGGCGCGCCAGCCCGTGGACCAGGTGGTGATCCCGGGCGCGCCCGCCGCGTACTTTTCCACGCTGCCCATCAAGGCCGTGGTGCACAACCTGCGTGCGCGGGGTATTCCGTCTTCCGTGTCCAACACGGCGGGCACCTTTGTCTGCAACCACGTGTTTTTCGCGCTCATGCACTGGCTGGCCCAGGGCAAGGCTGCGCCGGGTGCGCGGGGCGGCTTCATCCATGTGCCGGCCCTGCCCGAGCAGGCAGCGCGCAAGCCGGGCATGCCCAGCATGTCGCTGGCCGACCAGGTGGCTGCCGTGCGCGAGACCATCCGCACGGCCCTGACCGTGTCCCAGGATCTGAAGGAAAACGCCGGCCAGCTGCACTGAACCCCGTGCACCGAGTCCGGTGAGGAGAGAACGATGAAAATTGACCTGAACAGTGATCTTGGCGAGAGCCTGGGCGGATGGCGCATGGGCGACGATGCCGCCATGCTCGATATCGTCAGCAGCGCCAACGTGGCCTGCGGATTCCATGCCGGCGACCCGGCAGGCATCCTGGAGACGCTCAAGGCCGCCCGCGCGCGCGGCGCCATCGTCGGCGCCCATGTGTCCTATCCCGACCTGGTCGGCTTCGGCCGGCGCAACATGGACGTGGCCAGCGCCGACCTGGTGGCCGGCGTCATCTACCAGATCGGCGCGCTGCAGGGCCTGGCCCGCGTGGCCGGCACCGAGGTGCGCTACGTCAAGCCGCACGGTGCGCTCTACAACACCATCGCCCACGACAGGCGCCAGGCCACCGACGTGATCACGGCCATGCGCGCCATCGACCCCAGCCTGGTGCTGGTGGCGCTGGCCGGCTCGCCCCTGATCGACTGGGCGCGCGACGCAGGCCTGACCGTGGTGGCCGAGGCCTTTGCCGACCGGGGCTACACGCCCGAGGGCACCCTGGTCTCGCGCCGCGATCCGGGCGCCGTGCTGCACGACGTGGACCAGATCGCCGCGCGCATGCTCATGCTGGTGCGCGAAGGGGTGGTCGAGGCCGTGGACGGCAGCCCCGTGCGCATTGCCGCCGACTCCATCTGCGTGCATGGCGACAGCCCGGGAGCCGTGGCCATTGCACGCCATCTGCGCGAGCGTTTCGAGCAGGAGGGCGTGCGCATTTCCTCCTTCGCAGGTTGAGGAGTGGCCATGCGCTTTCTACCTGTCAACCGCCAGGCCCTGCTGGTGGAGCTGGCCGACCTGGATGAAACCCTGGCCCTGCTGGGCTCGCTGCAGCGCGAGCCCATCGCCGGCGTGCAGGAGCTGGTGCCGGCCGCGCGCACCGTGCTTGTGCAGTTCACCCCCGCCCAGGTGGGCGTGGCCGAGCTGGTGAACCGCATCGCCGCGCGTGACCTGAGCCAGCGCGCCGAGCGCAGCGATGTGCTGGTCGAAATCCCCGTGCACTACGACGGCGAGGACCTGGCCGATGTGGCGCAGCTGCTGGGCATCACGCCCGAGGAAGTCGTGCGCCGCCACACGGGCAGTGAATACGCCGTGGCCTTCACGGGCTTTGCGCCCGGCTTTGCCTACCTCAGCGGGGGCGATCCGATCTTCAACGTGCCGCGCCGCACCACGCCGCGCACGCGCGTGCCGGCCGGCTCGGTGGCGCTGGGCGGCACGTTCAGCGCCGTCTATCCCCAGGCCAGCCCGGGCGGCTGGCAACTGATAGGCCGCACCTCGGCGCGCATGTGGGACCTTGCGCGCGAGCTGCCTGCGCTGCTGCAGCCCGGCTACCGCGTGCGCTTTGTCGATGCCGCAGGCATGGAGCAGGCGGATGCCGAACCTGCGCCCGCTGTCGTGCAGGCCGAAGCGACCGAGGGCAACGCGCTGCGCGTCAAGGCCACCGGGCTGATGACGCTGTTCCAGGACCGGGGCCGGCTGGGCCAGGCCGGGCAGGGTGTCTCGGCCTCGGGCGCCATGGACCAGGCCGCCTTCAAGGCCGCCAACCGCCTGGTCGGCAATGCCAGCGACCTGGCCGTGCTGGAGACCGTGGGCGGTGGCCTGTCGCTGCAAAGCCAGGGCGAGACCGTGGTCGCCATCACGGGCGCCGATGCGCCCCTGACCGTGACCACCGGGTCCGGCCAGCGCTGGAGCGTGCCGCGCTACCAGGCCGTGGCCCTGGCCGATGGCGACCTGCTGACCATTGCCCAGCCCGTGGCCGGAGCGCGCTGCTATGTGGCCGTGCGCGGCGGCTTTGCCGTCACGCCCGTGCTGGGCAGCGCCTGCACCGACACCCTGGCGAATGTCGGCCCAGCCGCCCTGGCCGTGGGCCAGATCCTGCCCGTGCAGGCTGCGGACCGCACGGCCGTGTCCGCACCCGAGCTGCCGCCCGAGTCCCTGCCCATCGCCGGGCAGGACGTGGTGCTGGACGTGGAACTGGGCCCGCGCACCGACTGGTTCACGCCCGAGGCCGTGGCCCTGCTGGCCGCGCAGCGCTGGCAGGTCACGCCGCAATCGAACCGCGTGGGCCTGCGCGTGGCGGGCGAGCAGCCCCTGGAGCGCGCCGTGGCCGGCGAGCTGCCCAGCGAAGGCACGCCGCTGGGCGCCATCCAGGTGCCTCCCAGCGGCCAGCCCGTGCTGTTCCTGGCCGACCATCCGCTGACGGGCGGCTACCCTGTCATCGGCTGCGTGGCGCCGCACCACCTCGATCTGGCCGGCCAGATTCCCGTGGGCGCCTGGATCCGCTTCAACCCCATCCGCGCCTTCGAGGAATATTCCCCCGGCGCGCAAGGCGCCCAGCGTCTGCAGAACAATTGAAGGTATTGCGATGAAAAAAGTCCTGATTGCCAACCGTGGCGAGATCGCCGTCCGCATCGCCCGCGCCTGCGCCGACTACGGCGTGAAGTCCGTGGCCGTCTACGCCGATGCCGACATCGACGCCCTGCACGTGCGCATGGCCGACGAGGCCTATGGTCTTGATGGCGAGCGCCCGGCCGACACCTACCTGAACATCGCCAAGCTCATCGCCATCGCGCACAAGAGCGGCGCCGACGCCGTGCACCCCGGCTACGGCTTCCTGTCCGAAAGCGAAGCCTTTGCGCGCGCCGTGCTGGATGCGGGCCTGCGCTGGATCGGCCCCACGCCCGAGACCATCGCCAAGCTCGGCGACAAGGTCGAGGCGCGCAAGATCGCCCTGCAGGTCGGCGCTCCCCTGGTGGCCGGCACGCCCGACCCCGTCAAGGATGCCGGCGAAGTGCTGGCCTTTGCCCAGCAGCACGGCCTGCCCATCATCATCAAGGCCGCCTTCGGCGGCGGCGGGCGCGGCATGAAGATCGCGTGGCGCATGGACGAGGTGGAGGAACTCTTTCACTCGGCCGTGCGCGAGGCCGTCACCGCCTTCGGCCGCGGCGAATGCTTTGTCGAGCAGTTCCTGGACCGCCCCCGCCACATCGAGGCCCAGGTGCTGGCCGACACCCACGGCAACGTGGTCGTGCTGGGCACGCGCGACTGCTCGCTGCAGCGGCGCAACCAGAAGCTGGTGGAAGAGGCCCCGGCGCCCTTCCTCAGCGACGATCAGCGCGCCCGTATCCACAGCTCCGCACGCGACATCTGCGCGGCGGCCGGCTACGTCAGCGCGGGCACGGTGGAATTCCTGCTGAGCCAGAGCGGCGCCATCTCCTTTCTCGAAGTCAACACGCGCCTGCAGGTCGAGCACCCCGTGACCGAGCAGACCACGGGCGTGGACCTGGTGATCGAGCAACTGCGCGTGGCCGACGGCCTGCCGCTGTCCATCACCGAAACCCCGGCGCCGCTGGGCCACTCCATCGAATTCCGCATCAACGCCGAAGACGTGGGCCGGGGCTTCCTGCCCACGCCCGGCCCCGTGGTGCGGTTCGACCCGCCCTCGGGCCCCGGCGTGCGCCTGGACACGGGCGTGCAGACCGGCTCGGTCGTGCCCGGCAGCTTCGACTCGCTGATGGCCAAGCTCATCGTCAGCGGCGCCACGCGCGAACAGGCCCTGGCCCGCGCACGCCGCGCGCTGGCCGAGTTCCGCATCGAAGGCCTGTCCTCCGTCCTGCCCTTCCACCGCGCCGTCATCGGCCATGCCGACTTCGTGGGCAACGACGGCTTCAAGGTCCACACGCGCTGGATCGAATCCGACTTCGCCGATCCCCTGGCCGCCGCCGTGCGCGCCGAGCCGCTGCCCGACGCCAGCCTGGTGCGCTGCGCGGTCGAGATCGACGGGCGACGGGTGTCGCTGGGCCTGCCTGCGGTGCTGCTGCAGGGGCTGGCATCGGCTGGCGGCGGTGTGTCTGCCGCGCCGGCTGCCGAATCTGCAGTGGACCCCGCTGCCGTCACCTCACCCATTGCAGGCAATCTGCATGCGTGGAAGGTGGCCGATGGCGACACCGTTCAGGAGGGCGATGTGATTGCCGTCATGGAGGCCATGAAGATGGAGATGCAGGTGACTGCGCATCGCAGTGGGGTGGTGGCTTTGGTGGCTGAGGCGGGGAAGGCGCAGGTGCTGGGGGCTGTGATTGCTCGGATTGGCTGATTTCGGGTAATCGTTTTTTGATTCTGTTGCGCCTCTGGCGGCAGAGGCCGGGTCTCGGCCCGGCGGCCGACCCGCTTTCTTGTCGCGCGACAAGAAAGCGGGGCAAAGAAGCGCGCCCCAAACTGCCCACGACCCTTCGCTTCGCTGCGGGCGACCTGCGTTGGGCGGGATGCGGGGTGTGCCGCAGAACTCGCTGCGCGCTGGCGCGCTTCGCTCAAACAACTGCGGCAAGTCAGATGACGAAGCAAGCCTGTCCTTCGGCAGGCTTGCCACCCCGCATCCCGCCCAACGCAGGCGTGGGCAGAAGGGGGGAGGCTGAGGGACAGCCAACAGCCAACAGCCGGCGCCATCGCTCCGCTCGGCTTCAAACCAGGGGCCGAGCGAAGCGAAGGCCCTTACCAACTCCCCGTATGTCCGCGCCTGCGGCGTGGTGGTTGCGGGGTTGCAGTCCTGCCGAAGGACAGGACTGCAACCCCGCAACCGCCACGACGCAGGTTGCCCCGCAGCGAAGCGGAGGGGTCGCGGACATCCGGGTCGCCTTTTCTTGGCCTACCTTCTTTTGGCGAAGCAAAAGAAGGTAGGTCGGCCGCCGGGCCGAGACCCGGCCTCGAAAAACAACCCCCCGGCAGGGATCAGAACAGATCCCTGGACCCATCAGGAAGACTCAGCGCCCACCCTGAAAACTACGCGTGCTGTACAGATCCATCGGCAGCCGCGACAGCAGCGGCAGACCAGACACCGCATCCACCGGCTGCCTCTCGATGTAGTTGAAGAACACATCGGAATCGAGCACGCCAATGTCCAGACGGCGCGCATCAGGCACGGCTGCCAGCGTCTTGTAGCCATCGCCACCCGTGGCATTGAAGCTCAGCACGAACAGCTTGTAGGTGCGCGCCGTATCCAGCGGCTTCCACGTCTTGCTCGCGTTGTCATACACCTCGATGCCCGACACGCGCTGGCCGGCCGCCGCTGCCGCATTCACGTCAAAGCGCAGGCCGCCCGTGTAGGGGTAGGGGCCGGTCGTGCCGCTGGGGCCGTACACGGCCTGCAGGCCGTCCTCGAGCATGCCCTTGACTTCCGTGCCGGTGATGTCGAGGCGGAACAGCTTGTTGCCGAAGGGCAGGACCTGGATGACCTGGGCGGCCGTGACCTGGCCCAGCAGCGGGATGCGCACGCCGCCGCCGCTTTGCAGGGTGATGTCGGCGCCGCCGTAGTGGCGGTTGGCTTCTTCCAGGTAGGCCTGGGCCACGAGCTGCTGGATGTCGCCGCCGCGCACGCTCACGCTGCCTTCGGCATTGCAGGCTGCGCTGGACTGGCTGTAGTTCATGGTGCCGACGCCGCCGGGCACGCGGCGCGAGCACAGTTCCCGGGGCACGGTGGCGACCTGCTTGAGGTTGAACTGGGCAACCTTGTCCTTGAAGGGCTGCAGCGCGGCCGTGGCCTTGGCCGAGGGCGTGGTCACGCGCAGCACGCCGGTGGCGGCGGCGCTGGCCTTGAGGGCCGTCTTTTGCGCATCGGTGGCGGCCTTGCCGGCGATGGTGAAGCTGTCGCCGATCAGCACATGGGGCGTGCCCGTGCACTGGGTGACGCGGCCGTCGGCGTCGAACTGGACCTTGAGGTCGCCGACGACCTGGGCGTACTCCCAGGCCTGGACCACGCAGACGGGGCTGCCGTCCCTGTCGGTCAGGCGTGTGGGGTAGGCGCCGCCCGGTGTGCCCACGCCGGTGGTGTTGAGCACGTCGGGGCCGAGCAGGGTGTGCGAGTCGCCGCCCACGACCACGTCCACGCCGCTGAGCTTGGGCACGATCTGGCGGTCGTACTCATAGCCCACATGGCTCATGACGATGATCTTGTTGATGCCCTTGGCGCGCAGCGCGTCGATTTCGCGCTGGGCCGCCGTGGCCTCGTCCTCGAAGGTGGTGTCGGCATCGGGGCTGGACGATGCCTTGGTCTTGCCCGCAATGGTCAGGCCGACGATGCCGATCTTCTGGCCGCCGCGCTCCACCACGGTGGAGGGGGTCACATAGCCGGGCGCCTTGGCCGCGTTCAGGGCCGAGTTGGCGCCAAAGCGCACGTTGGCGCTGAGCACGGGCGTCTTGCAGCTGCCTGTGCGCAGGCGGTCCAGGAAGGACTTGAGGCCGCTGTCGCCCTTGTCGAACTCGTGGTTGCCCAGCGTGAAGGCGTCAAAGCAGACGGTGTTCATGAGGGCGGCATCGGCCTCGCCGTCGGCGCCTGCGCGGTTGAAGTACAGCGTGCCGGTGAGCGCGTCGCCGGCGTGCAGCTTGAGCACGTTGGGCGACTGCGCGGACAGCTCCTCGATGGCCTGGGTCACGCGCGCAAAGCCTGCGGCGTCCACGGCCACGGCTTCGGCCTTGCCCGTGCCGGCGTCCAGCTGCAGGGTCTTGCTCTTGGACTCCAGCGTGGAGTGGTGATCGTTGATGTGCAGAATGCGCAGCTCCAGCGGCTGGCCTGCGGGCGTGTCGTTGCCGGAGCCGCCGCAACCGGCGATCAGGGCGGAGGCAGCCAGGGCCACGGCCAGCGGGCGCAGGGCTGGGCGATGGGAGGTCAAGGACATGAACGGGTTCTCTCTGTATCGGTTTGTCACGGCCGCCGATGCTGGGCAAGGCAGATGACATGGCGATGAAAGCGCCCTGCAGGGGGCTTGACCTTGACATGGTGGCAATCTCTAAAGTGCCTCCAATGCGAGAACAAAGGAGTCAGGCAATGAATGCATCGACCAAGGCCGGCATGGCCATAGACCTGCCCGTTCAGGGCATGACCTGCGCCTCCTGCGTGGGGCGTGTGGAGCGCGCGCTCAAGAAGCTGCCGGGCGTGCAGGAGGCCGTGGTCAACCTGGCCACCGAAAAGGCCAGCATCCGCTTCGAGGGCGCGGCCGATCTGCCCGCCGCCATTTCCGCCATCGAGAAGGCCGGCTACGAGGTGCCCCAGTCCAGCGTGGAACTGGAAGTGGAGGGCATGACCTGCGCCTCCTGCGTGGGCCGCGTGGAGCGGGCGCTGAAAAAGGTGGAGGGCGTGCAATCGGCCAGCGTGAACCTGGCCACCGAACGTGCAGTGGTGACGCTGGCTGGCAGTGCAGATGTGGCGGCCCTTGTGGCAGCTGTGCACAAGGCCGGGTACGAAGCGCGCCCGCTGGGCGGCAACGCGAGCCCGGCCGGGGAGGGCGGCACGGAGCAGCCGCCGGCCGAAGACGGCACGGAGCAGCGCCAGGCGCGCGAGCGGGCCTCGCTCAAGCGCTCGCTGATCGTGGCCACGGTGTTCGCGCTGCCGGTGTTCGTGCTGGAGATGGGCGGCCACATGGTGCCGGCCTTCCACCACTGGGTGGGGCAGGCCATCGGCACGCAGAACAGCTGGTATCTGCAGTGCCTGCTGTCGGCCATCGTGCTGTTCGGGCCGGGCCTGCGGTTCTTTCAGAAAGGCATTCCCGCGCTGCTGCGCGGCGCGCCCGACATGAATTCGCTGGTGGCCGTGGGCACCTCGGCGGCCTTCGCCTATTCGCTGGTGGCCACCTTCGTGCCGCAGTGGCTGCCGGCCGGCACGGTGAATGTGTATTACGAGGCGGCAGCCGTGATCGTGGCGCTGATCCTGCTGGGCCGCTTCATGGAGGCGCGCGCCAAGGGCAATACCTCGGAGGCCATCCGCCGCCTGGTGCGCCTGCAGGCCAAGACAGCGCGCGTGCGCAAGGACGGCAGCGTGCAGGAAGTGGACATCGCCGCCGTGCGTGCGGGCGACACCATCGAGGTGCGGCCCGGCGAGCGCATTCCCGTCGATGGCGAGGTCATCGAGGGCAGCAGCTTCGTCGACGAATCCATGATCAGCGGCGAGCCCGTGCCGGTCGAGAAAACCCCGGGTGCCGAACTGGTCGGCGGCACGGTGAACCAGAACGGCGCGCTGGCCTTTCGCGCCACCAAGGTGGGCGCGGATACGCTGCTGGCGCAGATCATCCGCATGGTCGAGCAGGCCCAGGGCTCCAAGCTGCCCATACAGGCGCTGGTGGACCAGGTCACCATGTGGTTCGTGCCGGCCGTGATGGCCGTGGCCCTGCTGACCTTCGGCGCCTGGCTGGCCTGGGGGCCGTCGCCCGCACTGAGCTTTGCGCTGGTCAATGCCGTGGCCGTGCTCATCATCGCCTGCCCCTGCGCCATGGGCCTGGCCACGCCCACTTCCATCATGGTGGGCACGGGCCGGGCCGCGCAGATGGGCGTGCTGCTGCGCAAGGGCGAGGCGCTGCAGACCTTGAAAGACGCCCGCGTGGTGGCCGTGGACAAGACCGGCACGCTGACGCGCGGCCGCCCCGAGCTGACCGACTTGGTGCTGGCCCCCGGCTTCGAGGGCGAGCGCAGCCGCGTGCTGGCGCTGGTGGCGGCCGTGGAGGACCGCTCCGAGCACCCGATTGCGCGCGCCATCGTGGATGCTGCCAAGGCCGAGGATTTGCCGCTGGGTGCCGTGGATCGCTTTGAATCGGTGACAGGCTTTGGCGTGCGCGCCCAGGTGGACGGCGTGCGCGTGGAGATCGGTGCCGACCGCTTCATGCGCGAATTGGGCCTGCAGGTGGACACGCTGGCAGACGAGGCCGCGCGCCTGGGCGACGAAGGCAAGACGCCGCTGTATGCCGCGGTGGACGGTCGCTTGGCAGCCATGATCGCCGTGGCCGATCCCATCAAGGACAGCACGCCGGCCGCCATTGCCGCCCTGCACGCCTTGGGCCTGAAGGTGGCCATGATCACCGGAGACAACCGCCGCACGGCCGAGGCCATTGCGCGCCAGCTGGGCATCGACGAGGTGGTGGCCGAGGTGCTGCCCGGCGGCAAGGTCGATGCCGTCAAGCGCCTGAAGGCCGAGCATGGCACGCTGGCCTATGTGGGCGACGGCATCAACGACGCGCCGGCCCTGGCCGAGGCCGATGTGGGCCTGGCCATCGGCACGGGCACGGACATCGCCATCGAGGCGGCCGACGTGGTGCTGATGTCGGGCGACCTGGGCGGCGTGCCCAATGCGATTGCGCTGTCCAAGGCCACCATGGCCAACATCCGCCAGAACCTGTTCTGGGCCTTTGCCTACAACGTGGCCCTGATCCCCGTGGCCGCTGGCCTGCTGTACCCCGTCAACGGCACGCTGCTGTCGCCCGTGTTCGCGGCCGGTGCCATGGCGCTGTCCAGCGTCTTCGTGCTCAGCAACGCGCTGCGCCTGCGGCGCTTCAATCCGCCGCTGGCGGCGGGGCGTTGAACGACGAAGGCAGTCAGCCGGGCAGCTTGGGGACGTCTATGAAGTCGTCCAGGCTCAGGCCTTTTTCCTTGAGCAGGGCTTCTAGCACGGGCTGCAGGCGGCCCAGGCTTTGCTGCACGGTCTCGCGCACCGTGTCCACCACGACCTGGGTGCTGCGGTCGATCTCCACATTGAGCAGGTCGCCCACGCCCTTGGACTCGAACACGGTCATGCGGCGCGTCTCGGGGATCAGCCAGACCTCGAACCAGCCGGCCTGGCGGTCCACCTCGGACACCGTGAGGCTGGCGCCGTTGATGGCGATGTAGCCCTTGGCGAACACGTAGTGGCGAAAGCCCTCGGGAATGCCGAAGCGGATGCGGTGGTTGGTGTCGCTGGAGGCTACTTCCAGCACGGGCGAGGTGAAGTCCACGTGGCCCGACAGCGGATGGCCGCCGATCTCGGCGCCATCCTTTGCCGCGCGCTCCACATTGACGCGCCCGCCCACGGCATAGCCGCCCAGCGTGGTGATGTTCAGGCTTTGCAGCATCACGTCGAAGGTGGCGCGCGTGGGCGAGAGGATCTCCGTCACCGTCAGGCACACGCCGTCGGTGGAGACGCTGGCGCCGATGGCCAGGTCCTGGCAGAAGCCTTCGGGAAAGTCGAGGGTGAAGGTGCGCAGGCCGTTCTGGTCGCGCAGCGCGGCAATGCTTGCCACGGCCTGGATGATGCCGGTGAACACGATGTGGGATTCCTTGGAGCCGCCCGGGCGGCGGCGAAGCGGGTATTTTGCAACGCGGCGCTGCGCTGCGGGGGCGCAGGCCGGCGTGTCCCTGCGGGCATCAGGCCGGTGCCGCTGCCTCTTCCCACCAGCCGCTGAGCAGGGCTGGGGGCCGCTGCGCCGCATGCACCCAGGCACAGGACGGCCAGGCATCCTGCTGCACGTTCATGCCCGCATAGATGCCGTAGCCGGGGCCGGCCGCGATCTCGCCTTCGGCATGCAGGGTCTCGCCCGCGCGGATGCTGCAGGCCGCACGGATGTCGCCCAGCGCGCGCATGCCCCAGTCCACCTCGATATGGCTGCCGCCTTCCACGTCGGCGCCAGCGTACAGGCCGTGGCCCAGCTCGATCAGGCCGCTGGCGCGGATGCTGCCGCCCGCGCGCAGGCCCTTGCCGCAGCGGATGGCGCCCTGCACCTCGATGTCCTGGCCGGCCTGGGCGCCGCCGGCCAGGCGCAGGTCGGCGCCGCAGCGCAGCTCCCAGCCGGCGCGCACGTCCTCGGCGCGCAGTTCCTCGTGCACGTCCACGCTCCAGGCGGCCTTGACCAGGCCGCCGGCCTGCAGCGGGCCGCTGCAGAAGATGGCGCCGCCGCTGTGCAGGTCCTGGCCGGCCTCGATGCGTCCGGCGTGGATGCCGGCGCCGGCCTGCAGCGTGCGGCCCACGGCCAGCAGGCCGGGCACGCGCAGCTCGCCATGCACGACGACGCTGCCCGAGAACACCAGGGCATCGGCCTCCAGGTGATCGACCTCCAGCACGGCATCGGTGGGGCCGAACTGGTTCATGAGCCAGCGCGCGTCCTCGACGCGGCCATCGCCCACCAGGGCGTCGAGCACGCGCTGGTAGTCGTTGCCGTCATGGCGGTTGCGCACGAACCAGCGAAAGCCCGCCGCGCAAGGGCTTTTGGCGCGCAGAAAGTTTTGGGAGAGTTCCATGTCCATCGTCAGCTCCTGGGTCACAGCGGCTGTGCCATGCGGCGGCGCAGCCTGAAAGGCGTGCAGGCCAGGGCGATGCGGGCGTGGGCCGGCAGCTCCTGGCATGCGTTTGCATGCGGATTCGCTGCGGGGGCCGTGCGGGAAGCTGGGGTTGGACCTCAGGCTTTCCGCACGGCGGCGGAAAGCAGGGCCGTGAAGCCGCACAGGCTGATGAAGGCCGTGGGCACGCCGTGCACGCGCTGCGGCCGCTGCGCGCGCAAGGCGGTGCAGCGGGTCGGGGCGTGGCGGAAAAGGCGTGTATGGGCCATGGACAGGGGCAGGAGCAGCCGCGATTATGCCGCCAGGCCATTTGCGCACGGGGGCATGGGGGCGTGTACAGGACGGGGCTTCGTTGCTTTGGGTAACATCACGGACCCTACGGGCGCCCGGTGGAGGACCATCGGCGCCCGGTTGCCCTGCTGCGCGGCGATCGGCCCGGCAGGGTCCTCTCGCCAAGAGAAGCCCATGAATTCCAAGACTCCCCCCTCGTTCCTGAGCCGCATCGCCATCGCGATCGGCAGTTTCTTCGCCATCCTCGGCAACGGCCCCCTGGCCGCCGATGTGTCCCGCCTGCGCGACGGCGAGCCGCTGGCCGCCGACGTGCCGCCGCCCGCACCCAAGGAGGTGCGCGTGGAGGTGCCCGTGGACCGGATCGTCGAGGTCCGCGTCGAGGTGCCGGTCGAGAAGATCGTCGAAAAGACCATCGTGGAGCCGGCCGCACCCGCTGGCACCGCCGCACTGCAACTGCTGGGCCTGCTGCAGCGCGAGGCGCGCTTCGTGGACTTCGTGCAGGAAGACGTGGCCGGCTATGCCGACGCCGAGATCGGCGCCGCCGCCCGCGTGGTGCACGAAGGCTGCCGCAAGGTGCTGCGCGAGCATTTCAGCATCGCTCCCGTGCGTGCCGAGGCCGAAGGCAGCCGCGTCACGCTGGCCGCAGGCTTTGATGCCGCCGCCGTGCGCCTGACGGGCAACGTGGTCGGCCAGGCACCCTTCACGGGCACGCTGGGCCACCGCGGCTGGCGCGTGGACGATGTCCGCCTGCCCCAGCTCACCGATCACAAGGCCGCCGCCATCGTGGCCCAGGCCGAGGTGGAGCTGTGAGCATGGACCAGTCCCTTCAATCCTCCCAGGCGCGCTACAGCATCGGCATCGACCTGGGCACCACGCATTGCGCGCTCTCCTATGTGGACCGCCAGGCCAGCGATGGCGAGAAGGTGGAGCAGGGCGTGCTGGACATTCCCCAGCTCACCGGCCCCTCCAGCGTGGAGGCGCGCCCGCTGCTGCCGTCCTTCCTGTACCTGCCGCATGAAAGCGAGCTGACTGCGGCCGACATGGCCCTGCCCTGGGGCGCCAGCCAGGACTTCGTGGTGGGCGAGTTCGCGCGATCGCGCGGCGCGGCCACGCCGATCCGGCTGGTCTCCAGCGCCAAGAGCTGGCTGTGCCATCCGGGCGTGGACCGCCGCTCGCCCCTGCTGCCGGCCGATGCGCCCGAGGAGGTGCACCGCGTCTCGCCCCTGACCGCCTCCATCCGCTATCTGTCGCACCTGCGTTGGGCCTGGGAGCAGGCCCATCCCGAGGCGCCGTTCGACGCCCAGGATGTGACGGTGACCATTCCCGCATCGTTCGACCCGGCCGCGCGCGAGCTGACGGCCGAGGCCTGCCGCGCCGCGGGCTTCCAGAGGCTCACGCTGCTGGAGGAACCCCAGGCTGCGCTGTACAGCTGGATCCAGGCCAGCGGCGGCCAGTGGCGCAAGCAGGTACAAAGCGGCGAGATCATCCTCGTCGTGGACGTGGGCGGCGGCACCACCGACCTGTCGCTGATCGCCGTGCTGGAAAAGGACGGCGGCCTGGAGCTGCAGCGCGTGGCCGTGGGCGAGCACATCCTGCTGGGCGGCGACAACATGGACCTGGCCCTGGCCTATGGCGTGGCGCGCAAGCTGGCCCAGGAGGGCAAGCAGCTCGACGCCTGGCAGACCCGCGCCCTGGCCCATGGCTGCCGCCAGGCCAAGGAGCAGTTGCTGGCCGATGCCACGCTGCAGTCCGTGCCCGTGGTCGTGCCCAGCCGGGGCAGCAAGCTCATCGGCGGCAGCATCCGCACCGAGGTCACGCGTGACGAGGTGCTGCAGATGCTGGTGGAAGGCTTCTTCCCGCGCGCCGCCGTCTCCGACAAGCCCCAGACCCGCGCGCGCGCCGCGCTGACCCAGCTGGGCCTGCCCTATGCGCAGGACGCGGCCGTCACGCGCCATCTGGCGGCCTTCCTCTCGCGCCAGGCCGGCGCCACCGAGCAGATCGAAGGCCTCCAGGGCACGCAGCCCGAGGGCGCGTCCTTCCTGCATCCCTCGGCCATCCTGTTCAACGGCGGCGTGCTCAAGGCGCCGCAGATCGAGCAGCGCATCCTGGAAGTCGTCAACGGCTGGCTGGCCGGCGAAGGCGCGCAACCCGCGCGCCTGCTGGACGGCGCCAACCTCGACCTGGCCGTGGCGCGCGGCGCCGCCTACTTCGGCCATGTGGCGGCTGCGGGCCGTGGCGTGCGCATCCGTGGCGGCACGGCGCAGAGCTATTACGTGGGCGTGGAAAGCAACATGCCCGCCATCCCCGGCATGGAGCCGCCCATCTCGGCCCTGTGCCTGGCGCCCTTCGGCATGGAAGAGGGCACCGAGGTGGCGCTGGACACGCAGGAATTCGGCCTGGTCGTGGGCGAGCCCGTGCGCCTGCGCTTTTTCGGCTCCTCCGTGCGCCGCGCCGACCAGGTCGGCACCGTGCTGGACTTCTGGGGACCCGAGGAACTGGTCGAGCTGCAGGAAATCGAGGCCCATCTGCCCGCCGAAGGCCGTGCGCCCGGCGAGATCGTGCCCGTCACCCTGCATGCGCGCGTGACCGACATCGGCACGCTGGAACTCAACGCCGTGCCCGTGGGTGGTGACGAACGCTGGAAGGTGGAGTTCGACGTGCGGGCCGATGTAGCGTAGCCCGCCCCGGCGGCAGGCCCGGTCCGGGCCGCGCACCGTGCCCTGTATGACTGCCGATATGCCTGATACTGCCGCCCCCGCCTCCGCCACCCCCTTCGCTCCCGACGCCGCCCACATCGTGGGCATCGACCTGGGCACCAGCCACACCGTGGTGGCGCATGTGCCCGTGGGCGGCACGGCGGCCGACATCGCCTTGCTGCCCGTGGCGCAGCGTGTCTCGGCTGGCGAGGTGGCGGCCCAGGTGCTGCTGCCCTCGGCGCGCTACCAGGCGGCGCCCGGCGAACTGGGCGATGCCTGGCAGCAGCCTTGGACTGCTTTGGGCGCGGATGCGCAAGCGCCCGCCGTCAACGGCCGCTGGGCGCGTGACCTGGGCGCGGCCGTGCCGTCGCGCCTGGTGGCCAGCGCCAAGAGCTGGCTGTCGCACGCGGGCGTGGACCGCACGGCGGCCATCCTGCCCTGGGGCGCGCCCGAAGAGGTGGCCCGGCTGTCTCCGCTGCAGGCCTCAGCCAGCTACCTGGACCATGTCCGGCAGGCCTGGGACCGCACGCACCCCGGCGCGCCGCTGAGGGACCAGCTGGTCGTGCTGACCGTGCCGGCCTCATTCGACGAAGGCGCGCGCGCACTGACGCTGGAGGCCGCGCGGCTGGCCGGCCTGCCTGCGGTGCAATTGCTGGAGGAACCCAAGGCTGCCTTCCACGACTGGCTGGTGCTGCAGGGCGAACGCCTGGCGGCCGAGCTGGCGCACTGCCGCCTGGTGCTGGTGGTGGATGTGGGCGGCGGCACCACCGACCTGACCCTGATCCGCGTGCAGCCCGCTGAAGCTGGAGGCCTGCCCGTGCTGACACGCACGGCCGTGGGCGAGCACCTGATGCTGGGCGGCGACAACATGGACCTGGCGCTGGCCCATCGGCTGGAGCCGCAGTTCGCCCCGCCCGGCGAGCGCCTGCCCGCCGCACGCTTCGCCCAACTGGTGCAGCGCTGCCGCATGGCCAAGGAACAGTTGCTGGCCGACGATGCGCCCGAGTCCGTGGCCGTGACCCTGCTGGGCAGCGGATCGAAGCTGCTGGCGCAGACGCGCACGGCCACGCTGCGCCGCGACGAGGTGCGCGAGGCCGTGGTCGAAGGCTTCATGCCGCTGGCCGGCCTGCAGGATCTGCCCACCCGGCGCCAGGGCGCTTTGCGCGGCCTGGGGCTGCCCTATCCTGCCGATGCGGCGATCACACGGCACCTGGCGCAGTTCCTCGCGCAGCACGCGGCTGGGGAGTTGCCCGATGCGGTCCTGCTCAATGGCGGCGTCTTCCACGCCCATGCGCTGGCCCAGCGGCTGGTGGCGCAACTGCAGGCCTGGCGCGGCCAGCCGCTGCGCCTGCTGCACAACCCGCATCCCGACTGGGCCGTGGCACGTGGCGCGGCGGCGCATGGCCTGGCCATGCATGTCCAGAGCCGTCCGTCTGAGGATCTGCCGGAATCGGAAGATGCCCGGACTGTGCCCGCCCCGGTACCGCGCATCGGCGGTGGCTCGCCGCGCAGCTACTGGCTGGTCCTGCCCGAGAAGGCGGGTGCCGCACCACAGGGCATCTGCCTGCTGCCGCGCGGCACGGAGGAGGGCGTGCGCATCGTGCTCTCCGGCCGGCGCTTTGCGTTGCGCCTGGGCCAGGCCGTGCGCTTTTCGCTGGTGGCCAACAGCCTGGCGGCGGCGCCTGCGCAGGCCGGCCGTATCGCGGCGCTCGACGGCGAGGGCTGGGTCGAGCTGCCCGCCCTGTCCACCGTGCTGCCCGCGCCCGAGGGCCGGGACAAGGCCCAGGTCGAAGTGCAACTGCAGGCCTGCATGACCGAGGTCGGCACGCTGGAGGTGCGCTGCGTGGCCGCCGACGATGCGCAGCGCCAGTGGTTGCTGCCGTTCAGCGTGCGCGGCGCGCTGGCCGCAGATGCGCAGGACACCGGCGATCTTTCTGCCCGGCAGGGCCGGCTGGCGGATGCCGTGGCCCTGATCGAGCGCATCTTCGGCAGCCAGGCCCAGGAGGTGACGGCCAAGGAGGTCCGCCAGCTGCGCCAGTCGCTGGAGCGACGGCTGGGCCCGCGCGAGGACTGGGACCTGCCGCTGCTGCGCGCACTGTTCGACACCTTGCTGACCCGCGCCAGGCGCCGCCGCCGCACGGCCGAGCACGAGCGCGTCTGGCTGAACCTGGCAGGCTGGTGCCTGCGCCCCGGCGTGGGCGCCGAGCTGGACGGCTGGCGCATGCAGCAGGTCTGGCAACTGCATGGCCAGGGCCTGGGCCATGGCGGCGAGGCGGCCAACCGCACCGAATGGTGGGTCTTCTGGCGCCGCGTGGCCGCGGGCCTGGACGAGGCCCGGCAGATGGAGCTGCTGGAAGAGGTTGCCGGCCACATGCAAAAGGCCGTGCAGCAGTCCACGCAGCGCAGCCAGGGCAAGTCCGCCCATGGCAGCTACGACGACATGCTGCGCCTGTTCGCCGCCATGGAAGCTGTGCCCTGGCAGTACCGCCAGGAAATGGGCCAGTGGATGCTGCAGCGGCTGAAGCACCCCGGTGAATCCGTGCAGACCTGGTGGGCCATAGGCCGGCTGGCCGCGCGCATGCCGCTGGCGGCCAACGCCCACCGCGTCATGCCGCCCGAGGCTGCGCAGGAGTTCCTGGACGCCACCCTGGCCCAGGACTGGCGCCGCAATGAAACCGCCATGTTCGCTGCCGTGCAGATGGCCCGCATGACGGGCGACCGTGCGCTGGACCTGTCCGATGCCCAGCGCGCCCTGGTGCTGGAGCGGTTGCGCGGCGCCGGTGCACCGCAGCGCTGGATCGACCTGGTGGAACAGGTCCAGCAGATGGACGCCCAGGATGCGAAGCGCAGCTTTGGGGATAGCCTGCCGCCGGGGCTGGTGCTGGTGGGGTGACGGCTGTTGCCCAAGAAGAAGGCCCCGCAGTGCGGGGCCTTCTTCTTGGGGAGGCACTGCACCTGCTGCAGTGCGCGTGCTTACTGGGTTTTCCAGACGTAGTAGCCCACACCCTCATATTTGAAGAAGGGATACTTGGTGATCACCTGATCCCGCTCTGCAATGTTGATGGTGTAGAAGTGCGCACCAGTCTGCTCGTTGAAGAAGCGGAATATGGGAACTGTTCCATTGACTGCAGTTGTGGCGGCATACCAGGCGATGCCTTCATCGATGAAGCCGGGATAGTAGATCTTCACCTGGTTGCGCTCGAAGGCGTCGATGGTGAAGAAATGCGCGCTTGTATTTCTATTGAAGAAGCGGAATACGGGATCCAGCCCTTGTTGCATTTGGGTGGATGCATAGAAGGCCACGTTTTCATACTGGAAGGCCGGATAGGTTGCAATCACCTGATCGCGCTCTTGTGCATTGGCTGTATAGAAATGCGCACCGGTGACCCGATTGAAGAAGCGATAGACGGGGGTACGTGTCTGGGAGGTGCCGGTAATCGGGTCTGCTGCAAGCCATTTCTGAACATTGGGAAACAGCAGATCGAAGCGTCCATAGATGGACATGCCGCCAGAGGCAGGGCAAGTCTGGTCGTCGCCGCCATAGAGGACCCCGGCCAAACGTCCTTCCACGAACATGCCCGAGCCGCTGCTGCCTCCTTGCGTCAGCCCTTGATCCCAGTTCACCAGGTTGAAGCCACCGCTGACATTGGCGCATTTCATCATCCCTTCGCTGGAAGGCTCGCATGAGACTGATCTGGAGACTGTGCCGAAACTGATTTTCTGCAGATCGCCTCGGGGATGGTGGATGCCCACCATGCTGGTGCCACCAGCCACTGTCTGGCTGGTCCAGCCTGCAAACACCGCACCGGCTGGGGGCGCATCGTTGAGGCGCAGCAGTGTGGAATCGTAGTCCGCCGTCGCATAGAGCAAGGTGGCACCGTTTCGCAGCACCCTGTTTGCGGATGACAACGTGCGACTGTTGCAGGAGGGCGTGCGATAGAACCAGGAGGTTTCCAGGGTGGAAGCCACTGTCTGGCTGCTGATGCAATGGTTGGCCGTAATGAAGTAAGGCGTGCCGGAAGCGGCCTTGTCATTGAGCAGCGTACCCGTGCACAAATAGCCCGCACCGTTCTTCACATAGAGCATGCGTGCTACGGCATTGCGTTGTGTGCTGTAGTTGTCGTAGCAGGTGGAGTCCAGATTGCAGGACAGGGACTCGTTGAGCTGGGCCGAGAACTGCATTTCGCTTTCCAGCGGAAGCGAAAGGTTCTCGTGGATATGCATCACGCGCGGGATGGCGATGCGCAGCGCGTCGGCGGGAATGCCGGGTGGCAGTTCGATCTCCAGCGTCACCTCGTCACCGCCAGTGTCCGGCGTCCACCAGGTGCGACCATCGGTGGTTTTGTCTCCCGCCTCCAGATTGGCCTGCAGACCCTGCAGCACGCGCTGGCCGGCGATCTCGTAGGCGCCCGCACGATGGTCACGCGCATAGACGCGCAGCAGCGCACTGCCTGGCAGTTGCTGCATCTCGACGCCCATGCGGATGCCGTAGGCGCCTTCCGAACGCAGGCTGACAGCGGCCACCAGGCCGCCCGAGGCCGTGGAGTGCCATTGCAACTGCGAGGCCAGCGCGTCGGTCGTGGCCGTCTGTGTGCTCAGTCGCTGCGCGCCCACCTGCATGGCGCCGTCCTGCGGGGCCGATGCGGCGTGGTACTCCTTCCATGCGCCCAGTTCCACGCGCAGTGGTGTGACCTCGGAAGGGGCGGCCAAGCTGCGAGATGCCAGAAATTCCCGAGGGGAGTTCAGAGGCTGGACATGGTGGTCCACGCTCATGGCGGGGTAGGCAGATTCCTGCCCCCATGCCAGCCCCAGGCTGCCTGCGAAGGCGAGCGCCAGCGCGACGCTGCGCAAACCCCTGCGCGCAGTGGTGTCGAAAAGATCGGTCATGAGCTCCCTCTCAACGGATTGGTGGATATTGCGAAACCCGGGCATTTTAGGTGTTGTGTGCGTGACAGCCCGGTGACGGCAGGGCCGTCCGGCGCTTCCTAGAATGGTCGCTGCGCTGCAGCGGCAGCCGGGTGCGGACACTGCGAGCGCCGTGCCTGCCCCACACATCTGCCCCCTGTCATCTACCAAGGATCTGATCCAGCATGAGCCACTCCTACTCCGACACCCAACTCCTGATCGACGGCCAATGGCAGGACGCCGCCAGCGGCAGGAAGATTCCCGTGCGCAATCCGGCCAGCGGCGAGGTCATCGGCCATGTGGCCCATGCCGACGTGGCCGACCTGGACCGTGCGCTGGCCGCCGCTCAGCGCGGCTTCGAGACCTGGCGCAAGGTCTCCGCCCATGAGCGCGGAGCCGCCATGCGCCGTGCCGCAGCCCTGCTCAAGGAGCGGGCCGACGAGATCGCTGCCCTGCTGACGCAGGAGCAGGGCAAGCCGCTGGCCGAGGCCAAGGGCGAGATCCTGGCCGGCGTGGGCATCATCGAATGGTTTGCCGACGAGGCGCTGCGCGTGTATGGCCGCATCGTGCCCTCGCGCCGTCCCGAGGTGCAGCAGCTGGTGATCAAGGAGCCCGTGGGTCCCGTGGCCGCCTTCACGCCCTGGAACTTCCCCGTCAACCAGATCGTGCGCAAGATCGGCGCGGCGCTGGCCACAGGCTGCTCCTTCCTGTGCAAGGCGCCCGAGGAAACGCCGGCCGCGCCTGCCGCCCTGTTCAAGTGCTTTGTCGATGCCGGCGTGCCCGCCGGGGTGGTGGGCCTGGTGTTCGGCGATCCGGCCCAGATTTCCTCCTACCTGATCGCCCATCCCGTGATCCGCAAGGTCACGTTCACGGGTTCCACGCCCGTGGGCAAGCAGCTGGCGGCGCTGGCCGGTCAGCACATGAAGCGCTCGACCATGGAGCTGGGCGGCCACGCGCCGGTCATCGTGGCCGAGGATGCCGATGTGGCGCTGGCCGTCAAGGCGGCGGGGGCGGCCAAGTTCCGCAATGCAGGCCAGGTCTGTATCTCGCCCACGCGCTTTCTGGTGCACAACAGCGTGCGCGAGGAGTTCACACGCGCCATGGTGGCGCATGCCGAAGGCCTCAAGGTCGGCGATGGCCTGGTGCAGGGCACGCAGATGGGCCCGCTGGCCAATCCGCGCCGCGTCACCGCACTGGCCCATTTCATCGAGGACGCGCAAAAGCAGGGCGCCAAGCTGCTCACGGGCGGCGGCTCCCTGGGCGACAAGGGCAACTACTTTGCACCCACGGTGCTGGGCGATGTGCCGCTGAGCGCCGAGATCTTCAACCAGGAGCCTTTCGGCCCCGTGGCTGCCATCCGCGGCTTCGACGATCTGGGCGATGCCATCGCCGAGGCCAACCGCCTGTCCTATGGCTTGGCCGCCTATGCGTTCACGCGCTCCATCAAGACCGCTCACCAGCTGGCGCAGCGGGTCGAGGCCGGCATGCTGTGGATCAACCAGCCGGCCGTGGCCTCGGCCGAGATGCCGTTCGGCGGCATCAAGGACTCGGGCTACGGCTCCGAAGGCGGACCCGAGGCGCTGGAGGCCTACCTGGTCTCCAAGGCCGTGTCCATTGCCGCCGTGTGATCATGGCCGGCTGAACGATGAACGGCCTCTGAGGGGGCCGTTTTTCATGGGTGCGGCTTGCGCGCGGGAATGCGGTAGATGACGGCCGCGTACTTGGGCCGCTGCTGCTGCTCCACGACGACTCCGCCCAATCCTTCGGCGATGCGCCGGCTGGCCGTGTTGGCCTCGGCCACCGGGTAGCTGAAGGACTGCGGGGCGAAGGTTTCTGCGGCCCAGGCGGCCAGGGCGGCAACGGCCTCGTGGCCATGGCCCTGGCCATGCGCGTCCTCGCGTATCCAGATGCCGAGTTCGGGCTCGGCATCGCGCGCGCGGTGCAGGCCCAGCAGGCCGGTGAATCGGCCTGACGCGCGCTCGCGCAGCGTGAAGTTGAAGTCCGTGCCGGCTGCGATCTCCCGCAACCATCCGCGCCAGACCGCCTCGAAATCGGCAGGCGCCGATGGCGGCTCGAAGGACAGGTAGCGCGTCAACGTGGGCGTGATGCAGGCAAAGGCCTCATCGGCATCGGCGGCAGTGAAGGGGCGCAGCGCCAGGCGCTGTGAGGTGATGGTGGTGTCGCTCCACGTCATGGATGCTTTCCTCGCAACAGGGGGACAGAGAGCGTGGGGCGCTGCCGGCCTGGGCCGGCCTTAGCCGTTCATTCTGGCATGGGTCCGTGCTTCAGCCGGCATTGCGGAAGAAGGCTTCGTGCTGCGCGATCTCATGCGCGGCATGGCGCAGCTGGCGGGCCTGGTCGGGGTGGCGTTCGGCCACGCGCTGCGCCAGCGCGCGCAAAAGCGGCGGGCACTGGCCGGGCGCCTGCTGCAGCCGCTGCAGGCGCAGCAGCGCGGCGCGCACGGCGCGGGCCGTGCCGTCGCCAAGCGCGGCTTCCTCGGACAGCTGGTGCAGCGCCTGGATGGCGCGGCCCACATGCAGCGCGGCCAGGCCGCACTCGGCCGCCTGCGCGCCCAGCTGCCCTCCAGCCTGCTCCGACATGCGCACCAGGCGCAGCAGCCGGTGGTACAGGCGGGCGCGCCAGATGCGGCCATCGCGCGCATGGCCCGGCGTGGCGGCCATGTCCTGCAGCTCGTGGACCATCATGGAGCGCAGGCCCTGCAGCCGTCCCTGCAGGGTGACCGGCAGGATGAATCGGTAGGCAGCCCAGCCGGCCAGCGGCCCGGACACCACCGCCAGCCCCAGGGCCAGCGCATGGCCGAAGCTGGCCGTCTGCGGGTAGTGGGGCTGCAGCAGGAGCAGCAGCACCATGTTGCAGTCATAGCCCGAGAGCGCGGTGCGCTGGTGCGAGAACAGCAGTGCGCCCACGTAGACAAAGGGCAGCATCAGCCACACCAGGCCCGCCTGGCTGCTGGCGAACGGCCAGACCAGCCACTGGCAGGCCAGGGCCACCAGCACGCCCATGGCCTGGCCCAGGGTCACATGGCGCATGGTGGCCGACGGGTTCTCGAAGCCCGAGAACACGGTCAGCATGATGGACATGCCCAGCAGCATGTAGGCGCCGCCGCTCCAGCCCGTCACCACCCACAGCAGGCCCACGATGGCGATGGCCGCGCTGGCGCGCAGCATGGCGCGGCGCGCGCCCAGCCAATCGCTGTGCAGCACCACGGGCCATTGGCGGGCGCGGTGGCCGGGCGGCAGGGCCACGTCATGGGTGGCGGCCAGGTGGGCCTGCAGCGCAAAGCCCATCGGGGCCAGCATGTCGGCTGCGCCGGGCCAGGCCACAGCGGCCTCGCGTGCGCGTACCAGGGCCGCCGCGGCCTCGTGCAACTGCACGCGCGTCTCCAGCGCCACGGCGGCTTCGCGCAGCGCCTGCGCGGCGGCCAGGGCCTGCGCCTCGCCAAAGGCCGCAGGCGGCTCCTGCGACGGCGCGTCACGCAGCCACAGCAGGGCCGAGATCTGGGCATTCATGAGTCGGCGCAGCGCGTGCACGGCCTCGCGCGAGCGCTGCGATCCTGCGGCGTGCGGGTCCAGCCCCTCCTCGATCACCGCCATGGCCAGCAGGCGGGCGGCGATCTCCTGCGAGCCCAGTGACGAACGGCCGCGCGCCTGCAGGCTGTCGGCCAGATCGCTCAGCAGCCGGGCAAACAGCTGGCGTACCTCGGCATTGCCGGGAATGCCGCTGCCCTTGGGCGTGAACAGCCAGCCCACGAGCAAGGCTGCGAACACGCCGGTCAGCGCGGTGAACAGCCGGTCCCAGCCCAGCGCGAAGACCTGCTCGGGATGGGCGAAGTCCAGCAGCGCCACCATGGCTGCCGAATAGCCGGCCAGCATGGTGCCGTAGGCCACGAAGCTGCGCTGCAGATTGCCCACGCCCGCACACAGGCCCAGCCAGACGGCCAGGCCCAGCACCAGCCACAGCAGGTTTCCGTGGGCCAGCAGCACCAGGCCCACGCCCACGGCCGTGCCGGCCACGGTGCCTGCGACCCGGAAAAAGCTTTTCTCGACCAGTTGCCCGCGCAGCGGCTGGGATGCGGCCCAGGTGGCCATGGCAGCCCACTGCGGATGCTCCAGCCCCAGCTGCCAGGCGGCCAGCAGCGCCAGGCAGGCGGCAAAGGCCGTGCGCAGATGCTGGCGCAGGCGCACGGGGTCGAAACCCCAGCGGACCGAGGCCTGCAGCAGGCGGCCATAGGCATCGTGGAGGGCGCTCATGGCGCGCCTTCCGTGCGCAGCGCGGCCATGCGCGCCTGGATCTTGGCCATGCCGGCCAGCATGGCCTCGACCTCGGCATCGTCCAGGTCCTGCAGCATGGCCAGCTCGGCCTGCAGCATGGTGGCGCGCACGCGGTCCACGGCGCCGTTGCCTTCGTCCGTCAGGAAGATGCGCTTGCTGCGCCGGTCGCCGGGGTCGGCACGGCGTTCCACCCAGCCGTGGCCTTCCAGAATATCGAGCAGGCGCACCAGGCTGGAGCCGTCCAGTCCCACGCGCTCGGCCAGTTCCTTTTGCGTGACACCGTCGCCCCAGGCGCGCAGGTGGATCAGCGGCGCCCAGGTGGCATCGGTCAGGCCGTCGGCCAGCAGTTGTTCCTCGACCTGGCGGCGCCATTGGCGTACCAGGGTGACCATGAGAAAGCCGAGACGGGCGCGGGGAGGGGCAGAGGCAAAGGACATGCCTCGATTATCTTTGTAGTTCAATTAATTTGCATTGCAAATTAATTGTGCCTGCATTTGATTTAAGGGTATTCCCTTGTTCTGGAAGGCAGGCCGTCCATGAAAAAGGCCCTGCGAGACGATGCCTCGCAGGGCCGGTCGATGGATGCTGGCAGCTTCAGAGCAGGCCGGGCACCCAGCGGTTGAAGAGCAGGCCCGCCACCAGAAGCCATGCGAACAGCAAGGCGGCCAGCAGCAGGGGCTTCGTGCCTGCGGCACGCACGGCGCGGACATGGGTGGTCAGGCCCAGTGCCGCCATGGCCACGGCCAGCAGCGCGTTGTCCAGCTGCACGCCCACCTGCACCACGGCAGCGGGCAGCACGCCCAGCGAGTTCACGCCGGCCATGGCGACGAAGCCCAGCGCGAACCAGGGAATGGTGATGCGGCGCGGCTGGCCGTCGCTCATCTGGCTGCTGCGGTTGCCGCGCGCCACCGCCATGGACAGCAGCAGCAGGAAGGGGGCGAGCATCATCACGCGCACCATCTTGGAGATCACCGCCACGTCGGCGGCTTCGGGCGCAATGGCTTCGCCGGCGGCCACGACCTGGGCCACCTCGTGCACGGTGGAGCCCACGTACAGCCCGTACTGCGCGGGCGACATGTCCAGCCAGCCGTGGGCAGCGTTCCAGTGGAACAGCGCGGGATAGAGGAAGGTGCCCACGGTGCCGAAGACCACCACGGTGGCCACGGCCACGGCCACGTCTTCGGCGCGGCCCTTGATCACGGGTTCGGTGGCCAGTACGGCAGCGGCGCCGCAGATGGAGCTGCCCGCGCCGATCAGCACCGTGGTGCGCGCATCCAGCCCGAAGACGCGGCGGCCCAGCCACTGCGCCAGCAAGAAGGTGCTACCCAGCACCAGGGCATCGACCACCACGCCGGCCATGCCCACATGGCCTATGTCCTGGAAGGTCAGCCGCAGGCCGTAGAGCACGATGCCCGCGCGCAGCAGGCGCTGCTTGGCCAGGCCCACGCCGGCATGGCAGCTGGGCGCCAGGCGCGGATAGACGGTGTTGCCGATGACCAGGCCGATGCAGATGGCCAGCGTCAGTGCACTCAGGCCCGAGCCGGCCAGCAGGGGCTGGCGTGCGCCCCAGGTGGCGGCTGCGGCAATGGCGCCTGCCAGCAGCAGGCCGGGCGCAAGCTCGGTCAAATGGCGAAGCCAGCCAGGGAGGGAGGAGCGTGGGAGGGAAGTGGTGTTCATGGTGCCTGCGCGCCGCGTCAGGAGCGCGGTGCATGGGAGGCACTTTAGATTTCTTGGCTATATTCGTATAACGAATAGTTTTTGTAGCATCAACCGGGGAAACAGGTTGATGCCTCGTCCAGACTGCACGCCATGCTGCACCTCACCCTGCGACAGCTCGAAATCTTCTGCGCCGTTGCCCAGGCCGGCTCCACCGTGGCGGCGGCCGATGCCGTGGCCCTGTCGCAGTCGGCCACCAGCGCCGCGCTGCAGCAGCTGGAGCAGGCCATGGGCGCCCAGCTGTTCGAGCGCGTGGGCCGGCGGCTGGCGCTCAACGACGCGGGGCGTGCCCTGCTGCCCGAGGCGCTGGCGCTGCTGGAGCAGGCCAGGGGCATAGAGCAGGCGTTTTCGGTGCGGGCCGCCAGCCTGCCCGTGCGTCTGCGCGTGGCGGCCAGCACCACCATAGGCACCTATGCGCTGCCGGCCGTGCTCGCGCACCTGGCGCGCAGCCATCCGCACCTGAGCGTGGACCTGCAGATCGCCAACACGCGCGAGGTGGGCCAGGCCGTGGAATCGCTGGACGTGGACCTGGGCCTGATCGAGGGCACCAGCCACTGGCCCGGGCTGGAGGTCGAGCCCTGGATGCGTGACGAACTCGTCATCGTGGCTGCAGCACAGGACCCGCTGGTGCAGGCCGCGGGCCAGCGCCCGCTGGGCGTGGCCGCCTTGCGTGGTGCGCGCTGGCTGCTGCGCGAGCCGGGCTCGGGCACGCGCGAGATGGTGGAGCATGCCTTGCTGCCGCATCTGCACCAGCTGCCGGCCGCCGCCACGCTGGGCAGTTCGGAGGCGATTGCGCGCTGCGTGGCGCAGGGCCTGGGCGTCAGCTGCCTGTCGCGCGTGCTGGTGCAGGCCCTGGTCGCCTCGGGAGAGCTGGTCGTGCTGCCGACCACGCTGCCGCGCATGTGGCGGGATTTCTCGCTGGTGCAGCGGGCGGGCAAGCGCCGCTCGCCGGCGCTGGCGGCCTTTGTGCAGGCCTGCCGCCAACAGGCCCAGGACTGAGGCGGGTTACTTGCCCATCGGAATCGGCGTGCTGCGCGGCACGGGCACGGCGGTGACGCTGTTTTGCGGCGAGCCTTCGATCACGCGGTCCGAGTAGGTCATGTAGACCAGGGTGTTGCGCTGCGCATCGACCATGCGCACCACGCGCAGGCGCTTGAACAGCAGCGAGATGCGTTCGGTGAACACCTCGTCCTGCTGCTTGAGCGGCGCAGGGATCTGGATGGGTCCGGTCTGCACGCAGCTGATCGAGGCTTCGGCGCGGTCCTCGGCCAGGCCCAGGCCGCCCTTGATGCCGCCGGTCTTGGCGCGCGAGACATAGCAGGTCACGCCCGCCACCTTGGGATCGTCATAGGCATCGACCACGATCTTGTGGTCCGGGCCTATGAACTTGAACACCGTGTCCACCGCGCCCACCTGCTCGGCGCGCGCACCGCAGGCGCCCAGCAGCAGCGTGGCCAGAGCGGCCGTGAGCAAGGCCCGGCTGTTCATGTCAGGCCTCACCCGTCACATGGCGGCGCAGGTGTTCGAGGGCTTCCTCGACCTGATCCACCAGCACCAGGCACAGGTCGCCGGGCGTCAGCCGCGCCAGCGCATGGTCGATGGCGTTGAACTCACCCTGGATCTGGGTCACGTAGCCGGTGCGCGGTGCGCCTTGCAGGCCTTGCTGCAGCAGGGCCAGGACTTCCCCGTCGGCGCGGCCGCGCTGGCAGGCGTCCTGGTAGAGGATGACGTCGTCGAAGGCGCGGCCCAGGATCTGTGTCTGCTCGGTGATGTCCTGGTCGCGGCGGTCGCCCGCGCCGCTGATGACCACGCTGCGGCGCTGGGCCGGCATGGCATCCACGGCCTGCACCAGGGCGCGGATGGCGTCGGGGTTGTGGCCGTAGTCGGCGATCAGCGTGGCGCCACGGTAGTCCATGACGTTGAAGCGTCCGGGGGCGTTGTCGCTGTCGTTGACGAAGCCGGCCAGCCCGCGGCGGATGGTCTGCCACGGCAGGCCCACGCCCCAGGCGGCGGCGATGGCGGCCATGACGTTCTCCACCTGGAAGGTGATGGTGCCGTTGCGCGTGATGGGGATCTCGCGCAGGGCGATGGTCTCGCGCCACGAGCTTTCGGCCGCGACGATGCTGTCGCCGTCCACGTAGACCACGCGGTTGCCCTGGGCACGGTGCGTGGCCATCACGGGGTGGTGGCGATCGGCCGCGAAATAGATGACCTTGCCCGGCGAGGTGGAGGCCATGGCCGCCACCAGCGGGTCGGCGGCGTTGAGCACGGCATAGCCGTCGGCGGCCACGTTCTGCACGATGACGCGCTTGAGCACGGCCACGTCTTCCACCGTGGTGATGTAGTTCAGGCCCAGGTGGTCGCCTGCGCCCACGTTGGTGACCACGGCCACCTGGCAGCGGTCGAAGCCCAGCCCTTCGCGCAGGATGCCGCCGCGCGCGCATTCGAGCACGGCTGCATCGGTCTCGGGGTGGGCCAGGGCGTTGCGCGCGCTGCGCGGGCCCGAGCAGTCGCCGCTGTCGATCTGGCGGCCGTTGACGTAGACACCGTCCGTGTTCGTCATGGCCGTGCGCCAGCCATGCGAGGTGAACAGGTGGGCGATCAGGCGCGTGGTCGTTGTCTTGCCATTGGTGCCGGTGACGGCCACCAGCGGGATGCGGCCGTCCTGGCCGGGTGCGAACAGCTCATCGACCATGGGCACGCCCACGTTGCGGGGCTTGCCGAAGGACGGCGCCAGGTGCATGCGCAGGCCCGGTGCGGCGTTGACTTCGACGATGCCGCCGTTTTGCTCCTCCAGCGGGCGCAGCATGGTCTCGCAGACCACGTCCACGCCGCAGATGTGCAGGCCGATGGTCTGGGCGGCCTCGACGGCGCGCGCGGCGATGTCGGGGTGCACGTCGTCCGTGACATCGGTGGCGCTGCCGCCCGTGGACAGGTTGGCGTTGTTGCGCAGCACCACGCGCTGGCCCTGGGCCGGCACGGATTCGGGCGTGAGCCCTTCTGTGGCGATGCGCGCGATGGCGATGTCGTCCAGGCGGATCTTGGTCAGCGCCGTGCCGTGGCCCGAGCCGCGGCGCGGGTCCTGGTTGACCAGCTCGACCAGTTCGCGGATGGTGTGCTGGCCGTCGCCCAGCACCTGGGGCGGCTCGCGGCGCGCAGCGGCCACCAGCTGGCCGCCGACCACCAGCAGGCGGAAGTCGTGGCCCGGCAGGAAGCGTTCGACCATGATGTCGTCGCCGAATTCCGAGGCGGTGGCAAAGGCGGCCTTGAGCTGCTCGTGCGTGGTGATGTTGACCACCACGCCCTTGCCCTGGTTGCCGTCCTGGGGCTTGACCACCACGGGCAGGCCCACTTCCTGGGCCACGAGCCAGGCTTCTTCCACGTCCTTGACGGGGCGGCCCAGCGGCACGGGCACGCCGGCGGCGTGCAGCAGGCGCTTGGTCAGGTCCTTGTCCTGGGCGATGGATTCGGCCACGGCGCTGGTCTGGTCCAGCTCGGCGGCCTGGATGCGGCGGGCCTTGGAGCCCCAGCCCAGCTGTACCAGCGAGCCCGAGGTCAGGCGGCGGATGGGAATGCCGCGCGCCACGGCCGCATCGACGATGGAGCCTGTGGAGGGGCCGATGCGCTCGTCCTCGTCGAGTTCACGCAGCTCGGCCACCACCTTGTCGGCGTCGAAGGGCGTGTCGGCCAGTGCCGACTGCAGCAGCGCACCGGCCTGTTCCATGGCCAGGCGGCCCACGGATTCCTCGGTGTACTCCACCACCACCTGGTAGGTGCCGGCTTCCACGGTCTCGTGCGTGCGGCTGAAGGTCACGGGGCAGCCGGCCTGGGCCTGCAGCGACAGGGCCGCCACTTCCAGCACATGGGCCAGCGACAGGCGCTGGTCGGCACCGTGCGGCTGCAGCGTGCCGATCTTGGGAAAGCGTGCGCGCAGCCGGTCCTCGAACCCTGCCAGGGCCGAGTAGTCACAGTCGCCGGGCTCGCATTGCACGATGGCTTCGATGGCGGTGCTGCGGGTCCAGAGATTGGGGCCGCGCAGGGCTCGGATGCGGGTGATCTGCATAGTGTCTTCTTTCGGAGGGCAGGCCCGCGTCGCCGGGCCTGCCTGCATGTCATCGTGTGGTCGGGCTCAGGCGGCGGTGGCTGCGGCGGCCGGCGTGTAGTCGAAGGTCTTGATGCCGGCGACGATGAGGTCGGGGGCAATGTCCATGGACCACGCCGCGGCAATGGCAGCGAGCAGGGCCGGCGTGTCCGGGCGCAGGCCGCCGGGCAGGCTCAGCGCGTCCAGCGTTCCCAGCACGCGCTCGGCGGCGCCCGTGGCCAGGATCACCTGGTTGCCGCGCACGAAGACGGCACGGCCTTCGCTCTCGCAACGGTGGGCCGCTACCACGGGGCTGTCTGCCTGCATCGAATAGAACAGCACCTCGCCGTCGCACAGGCGGGCCAGGTCGGCCACCTGTTCGATGTCGGCATTGAGCACGCCCGCGCCTTCGTCCAGCACCACGTCGATCTGGGTGCGCATCACGCGCGTCATCTGTGACTGCTCGTGCACGTCATGGTCGGGCAACTGCTCGAAGCCGTCCATGTCGGTGACCACGCCGACCAGGCAGCGGTCGTAGGCCAGGCCTTCCTCCAGGATGGAACGGGCCGTGGTCTGGATGACGGCGGCCTGGGCCAGGCGGTTGGTCAGCAGCCGGTGGGCGCCGGCCCAGTTGGCGGTATTGGTCTTCTGCGTTTGGCGGTTGGACAGGAACATGCCCTCGCTGCTGGCCACGCCCGTGAGCTTGCCCGACAGCTGCAGCAGCCAGCCCACCAGGCGGGCCGTGAAACCGTTGTTGCGCGTGCCGGCAATGCCGACCAGGGGGATGCGGCCGGCGCCCGTGCCCTCTTCGGTGCGCGGGAACAGGTGGTCGGCGATGGCCATGCCCACGGGGCGCGGCGCGCCGCTGGTGGGCTTCAGGTGCATCAGCAGGCCGGGGCCGGCGTTGACTTCGAGGATGGCGCCGCCCTGCTCCTTCATGGGGCGCGAGACGTCCTGCAGGATCATGTCCATGCCCGCGATGTCCAGGCCCACGATCTTGGCGGCCAGCGTGGCCATGTAGGCCACTTCGGGATGGACTTCGTCGGTGCAGTCGATGGCCATGTTGCCGTTGCGCTGCAGCAGCACGCTGGTGCCCTGGGCAGGAATGGTGTCGGGCGTGACGTTCTGGCGCTTGAGTTCCAGCTTCACGGCCGGGGCTTCGAGGTTGATCCAGTCCAGCGGGTATTCCTGCTCGGGGCCGCGGCGCGGGTCCTGGTTGACCACGGCGACCAGTTCGCGAACCGTGGACTTGCCATTGCCGGCCACGCTCACGGTCTCGCCACGGCAGGCGGCAACCACCTTGCCGCCCACCACCAGGATGCGGTGCTCGGTGCCGTCGATGAAGCGTTCGACGATGACGTCCGAGCCTTCGGGCTGGGCCAGCGCGAAGGCGGCCTTGATGTCGGCCTCGTCGCGCAGGTCCAGCGTCACGCCGCGTGCGTGGTTGCCGTCCGAGGGCTTGACGGTGACGGGAAAGCCGATGTCCTGCGCCACTTCCCAGGCTTCCTCGGGGCTGTGGACGATCTGGCCTTCGGGCACGGGCACGCCGCAGGCGGCCAGCAGGCGCTTGGTGAAGTCCTTGTCCTGGGCAATGCCCTCGGCGATGGCGCTGGTCTGGTCGCTCTCGGCGGTCCAGATGCGGCGCTGCGCGGCGCCATAGCCCAGTTGCACGAGGTTGCCGTCATTGAGGCGGATGTGGGGGATGCGGCGCTCGCCGGCCGCATCGACGATGCAGCCCGTGCTCGGGCCCAGGTAGCGGTCGTTGATCTCGGTCTTGATGGCCTTGATGGCGGCCTTCAGGTCGAAGGGCTCGTCATTGATGGCGGCCATGATCAGCCTGTGGCCATGGGCCAGGGCCGTGCGCGCCACGGTTTCCTCGGGGCAGCGGAAGACCATGCGGTACACGCCGCGCTGCGAGATCTCGCGGGTCTGGCCGAACTCGGCAGGCATGCCCGCCAGGTTCAGCAGCTCGATGATGATGTGCTCCAGCACGTGGCCGCACCATGTGCCGCCTTCCAGGCGCTGGATGAAGCCGCCGCGCTCGCCCACGCCGCAGTGGTGCTCGACCAGGTCGGGCAGCCAGGCCGTCAGGCGCTCGTTGAAACCGGGAAGCTTGTTCGAGGGATAGTCCTCCAGCTCGCCCAGATCCAGCCAGACCTCCAGCACGGGACGGTAGGTCCAGACGCTGGGTCCACGCAGGTAGGTGGTGCGCAAGAGTTGGATGTCTTTGAATTTCGCCATGTCGGTCAACGGGTAAGCGTGAACGACGACCCGGATTCGGATCGCCGGAGAATGGGAGAGGATTGTGCGCCCAGAAAACCCATGCGCAGTTTTGTCAGCCTAAACCAGGGTTGGCGCGTTGAGCAGGGTATGCCGTGCAACGCGCGGGATATCCACCGGGGAGCTGCGGTTGCCCGCATGACACCAGGAGCCGCCAGGGGCGGGAAAAACAACTCAACATGCAAGAACACCATTCTGTGGACGTTTCGGCCTTCCTTGCCAGCCCCCGCGGGGCTGAGCTGCGAGCCAGGCTCGCTTCCAATGAAAACGTGCTGGCCCTCGCCACGGTTGACCTGACCCTGGATATGCGCTTCGGCGAAGGCTGGGTTGTCCTGACCAACCAGCGCCTCATCGCCTGTGATCCTGAGGATCAGCGATGGAGTGAGTGGATACTCTCGGTCGATCAGAATTTGCGTACGCTGGACCACGGCGGCGTGGGCAACCTCGAATTGCATGGTCCTGCGGCTCGGCTGGCGCTGTGGCGCTTCACCCTGCGCCACCAGGCGGGCGTATTGCGCCTGCTGCAACAGTTCGATCACCAGCGTGAGCGCATGGCGCGTGGCGAGGACTTCGACGGGCCCGAGGACGATGTGCCCCGCTGCCCGGCCTGCCAGACCGAGCTGCCGCCCGAGGCCGACGAATGCCCGGCCTGCGCGCGCCAGCAGGGTCCGCAGACCTCCACCTGGGTGCTGCTGCGCCTGTGGCGCTTTGCCCATCCCTACCGGCATCAGCTGCTGCTGGGCTTTTTGCTGACCCTGGCCTCCACAGGCGCCACCCTGGTGGCGCCCTATCTGACCATTCCCATCGTGGACAAGATCCTGATCCCGTTCCAGAACGGGCAGCAGATCGACAGCAGCCTGATGGTCTTCTACCTGAGCGGCCTGCTGGCTGCGGCCCTGGTGGCCTGGGGCCTGGGCTGGGCGCGCACCTTCGTGCTGGCCAAGGTCTCCGAGCGCATTGGCTCGGACCTGCGCACGACCACCTACAACCACCTGCTGACGCTGTCGCTGGACTACTACGGCAGCAAACGCACGGGCGACCTGATGGCGCGCATCGGGGCGGAAACAGATCGCATCAATTTGTTTCTATCCTTGAACGCGCTGGATTTCGCCACCGATGTGCTGATGATCGTGATGACCTCGGTCATCCTGTTCTCCATCAATCCGTGGCTGGCCCTGGTCACCCTGGTGCCGCTGCCCTTCATCGCCTGGATGATCCACCTGGTGCGTGACCGCCTGCGCACGGGCTTCGAGAAGATCGACCGCGTCTGGTCCGAGGTGACCAATGTGCTGGCCGACACCATTCCCGGCATCCGTGTGGTCAAGGCCTTCGCCCAGGAAAAGCGCGAGGCCGACCGCTTCGCCCAGGCCAATCTGGTCAACCTGCAGGCCAACGACAAGGTCAACAAGACCTGGTCGCTGTTCACGCCCACGGTGACGCTGCTGACCGAGATCGGCCTGCTGGTGGTCTGGGGCTTCGGCATCTGGCTGGTGGCGGGCGGCCAGATCACGGTCGGTATTCTGACGGCCTTCATCGCCTACATCGGCCGCTTCTACAGCCGCCTGGATTCGATGAGCCGCATCGTCTCGGTCACACAGAAGGCGGCAGCCGGCGCCAAGCGCATCTTCGACATCCTGGACCACGTGAGCAACGTGCCCGACCCGGTCAACCCGGTCAAGCTGCCGCGCGTGCAGGGTGCCATCACGCTGGACAACCTGACCTTCCGCTACGGCAGCCGCGCCGTCATCAAGAACCTGGATCTGCAGATTCGCCCGGGTGAAATGATCGGCCTGGTCGGCCACAGCGGCTCGGGCAAGAGCACCCTGGTCAACCTGATCAGCCGCTTCTACGACGTGAGCGAAGGCTCCATCCAGCTCGACGGCGTGGATATCCGCCGGCTCAAGGTGTCGGACTTCCGCAGCAACATCGGCCTGGTGCTGCAGGAGCCCTTCCTGTTCTTCGGCACCATTGCCGAGAACATCGCCTACGGCAAGCCCGACGCCACGCGCGAGGAAATCGTGGCGGCCGCGCGTGCGGCCCATGCCCATGAATTCATCCTGCGCCTGCCGCATGGCTATGACTCCCTGGTCGGCGAACGCGGCCAGGGCCTGTCCGGCGGCGAGCGCCAGCGCATCTCCATTGCGCGCGCACTGCTGATCGACCCGCGCATCCTGATCCTGGACGAGGCCACTTCTGCCGTGGACACCGAGACCGAGAAGGAAATCCAGAAGGCGCTGGACAATCTGGTGCAGGGCCGCACGACGATTGCCATCGCCCACCGTCTGTCCACGCTGCGCAAGGCAGACCGCCTCGTGGTCATGGACCGGGGCGAGATCGTGGAAGTGGGGCCGCACGACGAACTGATGGAAAAGCAGGGCGCCTACTGGCGCCTGTACCAGGCCCAGGCGCGGCGCGCCGAAGAGGATGCCCAGGCCGCAGGCCTGACCCTGGTCGCAACCACCATCGAGGAATAAGCCATGTCCACTGCCCAACATTGCGCCGCCGGCGCCGATCTGAGCCGCGTACGCGTGGAGCGCAACGCCCATGGCCGCCTGGTGCTGATCCTGGCCGACGGCACGCGCCATGAATCCGTGGTGCCCGTGCGCGCCTTTCCGATTGCCGCGCCGCTGCAAGGCCTGTCCCTGGTCTGTGCCGATGGCAAGGAGGCGCTGTGGGTGGACCACATGGACCACCTGCCCGCGCAGGCCCGCACGCTGATCGAGCAGGATCTGGCCGTGCGCGAGTTCGTGCCCGTCATCCAGCGCATCCGCAAGGTGTCCAGCTATTCCACGCCCAGCACCTGGGACCTGGAGACCGACCGCGGTCCCGCGCAGCTCGTGCTCAAGGCCGAGGAGGATATCCGCCGCCTGTCGGGCCGCACGCACCTGATGATCACCAGCCAGGACGGCGTGCAGTTCAGCGTGCCCGACAGCACGGCGCTGGACCGTGCCTCGCGCAAGATGCTGGAGCGTTTCCTCTAGCGCCTGGTCAGGGTGGTTTAAGGGTTTACCCTTGGTTTGAGGCAGGCCTGGGCGTCTTTCAAAAAAAGCGCTTCAGTTCTTTCAGGTTCTGTCGATGATGAGGCGACGGCGGGAAATTCCCGCCCACAGCACACATCCAGCAAGAGGGTCGAGCCATGCCAATTCCACCTGTTGACCGATCGCCCATACCGTGGCGCCCGCAAAGCGCCGATCTGTACTCCACCGGCGCGTCGGGCGCGGTGCCCGTGCGTCCCGTGAACGCTGCCAATCCTGTCGAATCCACGGACCGCATCGGAGAAGGCCGTGTGATTCGCGATCCTGAAAAACCGTCCGTGGTGGACCAGGAAAACCGCGACTGGACGCTGGCCGAGGAGATCAAGCAGAAGGAAGAGGTCGAGGAGCCGCCCAAGGAGCCGATTTCCAAGCAGCTCATCGAGTTCATCCAGTCCATGTGGCGCGCCAGCGCCATGGCCGTGGAGCAGGCCCAGGAGGTCAGCAAGGCCGATGACGTGGCCCGCAACAAGCTGCAGGTGCGCGAGGAGCCGTTGACCTATTCGGAACCCAAGGTCAAGCGTACCGGCGGACTTTGAGTGTCAGTGGCTGAATGCGCAGGCTCAGTCCTTTGAGCCTTCGCCTTCCTTCGTGTCCCTGGCAGCGGACACGGCTGCGGCATGCTCGGCGGCCTTTGCCTCTTCGGCCTGCGCCTTGGCCTTCGCCTTGTCGCGCTCGGCGCGGTACTTGACGGCAAAAGCCTGCACCTCCGCATAGGAGACGTAGCCGTCCTTGTCAGTGTCGGCCTCGTCGAAGGCCGCCGCCAGGCGCGGGAACAGCGCCACTTCGGTGCGGCTGAGCTTGCCGTCCTTGTTGAAGTCCAGCATCTTGAATTCGCGCTGGGCCTTGATTTCCCCCTTGGTCAATGGCGCCGGGCTGGCCGAGGCCTGTCCGGTGGACGCCTTGTCGGCCGTCTCGGTCGCCTGCGCGCGCGCGGCGGGCAGCATGAAGGCGCTGGTCAGCAGGACGGCAGCGGCGGCCTGCAGCACAGGCGGCCGGCGCAGCAGGGCGGAGCGGTTCATGAGGGGAAAATGCATGGCACCTATTTGGGCATGGAACCGGTGTCTGCAAGCCAGGGCTGTGCGCCCTTTGCAATTGTTTACTTCAGCGGATCGGCGTCCGGATTGGAGACGCCGCTGTTCACATGGCCTGCGGGCACATGGCGGGCCGCCGAGCTGACATGGCCCGATTGGTCGTCGAAGAAGAAATCCGGCTCGAACTCGCGCAGGAAGGGGCCTTTTTCCAGGCCGCCGAGGAACATGGCCTCGTCCACGGTGATTCCCCAATCGAGCAATGTGCGGATGGCGCGCTCGTGCGCCGGCGCACTGCGCGCCGTCACCAGGGCCGTGCGAATGCGCATGGTCTGGGACGAGTCCGCCTGCTGCTGAAGCCGGTGAAGGGCTTGCAGCAGGGGTTTGAACGGCCCTTCTCCCAGGGGCGTGGCGGCATGGGATACCTCATGGCGCAGAAAGGCCGGCAGCCCGCCTTGCTGGTAGATGCGCTCGGCCTCGTCGGAGAACAGCACGGCATCGCCGTCGAAGGCAATGCGCACTTCCTGCGGGTAGCGGTCGCCTGCGGGCGTGGAGTCGACCATCACGCGCGCCGCGGGAAAGCCGATGGACAGGGCCTTGCGCACATCGACCTCGTTGGCCGAGAGGAACAGGTGGGCGCCCAGCGGCCGCAGGTAGGAAAACGGATCGCGCCCGCGCGTGAACACGCCGCGCTCTATGTGCATGTCGGCCGCCTTGGCCGAGGCGAACACGCGCATGCCGCTGGCCGGGTCGTTGCGCGAGAGCATCATCACCTCCACGCGCTGCACTTCAGGCGTATTGAAGGCCAGCAGCTTGCGCACCAGCGGGAAGGCGATGCCCGGGCGTGCCGGCTGGTGCACCAGGTACAGCTGGCGGCGCATGTAGGCCTGCTCGTCGCCCGCATCGAACAGCCGGTTCTCTTCCTCGAAGTCGAACAGTGCGCGCGATGAGATGGCAACGACCAGCTTGTCTTGCAGGGTCACGGGCATGGCTTGGCGCTTGTCGCTATTTGACGAATTGGTTGAGCTGGATGATGGGCATGAGCACGGCCAGCACGATCAGGGCCACGACCATGCCCATGGCCACGATCAGCAGCGGCTCCAGGATGGTGGCCAGGTGCATGGCGCGGCGCTGCACCTCGGTGGACAGCTGGTTGGCCGCGCGCTGCAGCATCACGGGCAGCTGGCCGGTCTGCTCGCCCAGGCGGGCAAACATGGAGATCAGGCCCGGGAAGCGCTTTTTCTGCGCCAGGGCCGAGGCCAGCGGCGCGCCCTCGCGCACCAGGGCCAGCGCGTCCATGGCATCGGCGCGCAGCGCGCGGTTGCCCAGCGTTTCGGCGGCGGCCTGCAAGGCCTTGAGAATGGGCACGCCTGCGCCCGCCAGCATGGCCAGCGTGCCGGCAAAGCGTGCCGCGTTGTAGTTGCGCGCCAGCCGGCCGATCAGCGGCAGGCGCAGCCACCAAGCGTCGAAGCGCTCGCGCAGCACGGGGTTCTTCATGGACAGCCGGAATCCCACGGCGCCCAGCACCAGGGCGATCAGCGCGGCCCAGCCATAGCTGCGCACAAAGTCGCTGAGCGCCAGCATGGCCACGGTGAGCCAGGGCAGGGCGCGCTTGGTGCCCGCGAACACGCTGGCCACCTGGGGCACCACGTAGCTGACCAGGAACAGCACGATGACGATGGCCACCAGGGTCACGATGGCCGGGTACAGGGCTGCGCCAATGAGCTTGGACTGCAGGGCCTGGCGCGATTCCAGGTCGTCGGCCAGCCGCTCCAGCACCGGGCCCAGGCTGCCGCTGGCCTCGCCGGCGCCGATCACGGCGCAGTAGATGTCGGAGAATTCGCGCGGGTGCTGGGCCAGTGCGCGGGCAAAGGTGGAGCCTGCGTTGACCTCGGCGCGCAGCGCGGCCACCAGGTGGTGCTGGCGCGGGTCGTCGGCTTCTTCGGACAGCGCGGCCAGTGCGCGCTCTATGGGCAGGCCTGATCCGACCAGCCCCGCCATCTGGCGCGTCCACACGGTGAGCCCTGTGGAGCCAAGGACGGGGCGGGTCAGCCAGCGCGAGGGGCCACCCTGCGGGCCGGACGCCGACCCCGAGGCCACGATCTCCACGGCCATGGGCACCAGGGCCTGGGCGCGCAGCTGGCTGCGCGCAGCGCGCGCGTTGTCGGCTTCGATCGTGCCCTTGCGGGTCTGACCTTGGGCATCCAGGGCTTCGAAGGAAAAGGCAGGCATGCGCGGCGGGAGTCGGGAGGGGCTGGGGAAGGATGGCGTTCAGGAAACGCCAGGCGGCGATCCAACCCCCGATGGTAGCCGCTGCCGGTGACGGCTGGATGGCGAGGCCGTCTCGGGCCTCGTCCCCAGGTCCCGGAGGTGCCTATGCCGGCTGGGCGGCCAGGTCCGCTTCGTTGAGCTGGATGGAGCGCAGCGAGGCCGGGCGTTCCATCAGCGGCTGGCCGTAGTCGCTGAACTCGGGCAGCGCGGGCAGCAGCTTCATCATCGTCCCCCAGCGCAGGTAGCTGGCCATGAGCACGTCGGCCGCGGTGAACTGGTCGCCGCACAGGTAGCGCCTGCCGGCCACGGCCTGGCGCAGCGTCTGCACCACGTCGTCATAGCGGCCATAGCCGGCGGACATGGCCTGGTCGGCCGTCTGCTGCTCCAGGTGGCCCTGGCTCTTGGCTGTCATCAACGCGTCGACAGGGCCGGCCAGGAAGAACATCCAGCGGTGGTAGACGCCGCGCAGCGGGCTGTCCACGGCCGGCGCGAGCCTTCGTTCGGGGAAGATGTCGGCCAGATAGGCAAGGATGGCGGCCTGTTCGGTGATCACGGTCTCGCCATGCACCAGGGCGGGGACCTTGCCCATGGGGTTGATGGCCAGGTAGTCGGCAGCCTTCATGGTGCTGCCGAATTCCAGCCGCACGGGCTCATAGCGGGCGCCGCATTCCTCCAGCATCCAGCGCGCGATGACGGCGCGCGAGCGGGGGTGGAAGTAAAAGCGCAGAGGCTTGATCGAGTCGTTCATGAAGGCTCCCAGTGGTTTGAATGCATGGCGAGAAGGCCATGGGAGCGACTGTAGGAGGCCATGCTGACAGTTTTTGTCAGCAGTGGTGTCAGCGGACCGTGTAGCCCAGTTGCCGCGACCAGCGTTCGATCAGGCCGCTGCGGTGGTCGGGATAGCGTTCCTGCAGATCGGTGACGGAGCGCACGCGGTCGGCGCGGAAATGGCGGAAGTCCTGGCGCAGTTCGCACCAGGCCGCAAGAATGCGCCGCTGATCGAAGAAAGCCATGGCAAAAGGCCAGATCCGGCGCTCGGTCGGCTGGCCCTTCTCATCCGTGTAGTGCAGCAGCACCCGGTGCTGGCGCCGTATCGCCAGGCGCAGCGCGGTCTGCCAGGGCTCGGTCACGGATTCGTGGCAGATGGGCGGCACCAGCAGGCCGCTGGTGTCCACCTCGATGCGCAGCTCCAGCGGCAGCGCGCTGCGTATGCGGTCCAGCGCGGCGGTGGCGGCCTGGGCGAGCTCGGGGTCGGCCTGGCGGCTGGCCCAGCGCGCGCCCAGCAGCAGGGCTTCCAGCTCATCGGGCGTGAACATCAGCGGCGGCAGCAGAAAGCCGGGCCGCATCTCGTAGCCCACGCCCGGGTCGCCCGCAATCGCGGCACCCTGTTCGCGCAGGGTGGCGATGTCACGGTAGAGGGTGCGCAGGCTCACGTCCAGCTGCCGGGCCAGCGCCGGCCCGGCCTGGGGCAGGCGCGCGCGGCGCAGCAGGTCGATCAGCTGCAGCAGCCGGGCGGAGCGGCTCATGCCTTCAGCGGCCCATGACGCCGGCCGTGATCTCCAGCGAGCGCAGGCGCAGGTCGCGGTCATACACGTCGCTGACCAGGATCAGCTCGTCGGCCTCGGTGTCGGCCTGCAGCTTCTGCAGGCGCGTGCGCACCTTGTCCGGGCCGCCGATGGAGGCCACGGCCAGGAAGTCGCCGATGGCGCGGCGCTCCTGCTCGCCGAGCTGGGCCGCGTAGTTCTCGATGGGGCGCGGCAGCAGTCCGCGCCGGCCCGTGATGATGCCCAGCACGCGCTGGTAGGTGCTGCTGGCCAGGTACTCGGCCTCGTCATCGGTGGGCGCGGCGATCACGGGTGCGCCGACGATCACGTAGGGCTTGGCCAGTTGGGCCGACGGCTTGAACAGGCTGCGGTACAGCTGTACGGCCTGGTAGAGCATGCGCGGCGCGAAGTGCGAGGCAAAGGCGTAGGGCAGGCCCAGATGGGCTGCGAGCTGGGCCGAGAACAGGCTGGAGCCCAGCAGCCAGATCGGCACGTTGGTGCCCGCGCCGGGCGTGGCCACCAGCTTTTGATCCGGCGTGGCCGGGGCCAGCAGGCGTTGCAGCTCCATCACGTCGCGCGGGAAGTCTTCCTCGGTCTCGACGCGGTCGCGGCGCAGTGCGCGCATGGTGGCGCCATCGGTGCCGGGCGCACGGCCCAGGCCCAGGTCGATGCGGCCCGGGTACAGCTCGGCCAGCGTGCCGAAGGCTTCGGCCACCACCAGCGGGGCATGGTTGGGCAGCATGATGCCGCCCGAGCCCACGCGGATCTTCGAGGTGCCGCCTGCAATGTGGCCGATCAGCACGGCCGTGGCCGAGCTGGCGATGCCGGGCATGTTGTGGTGCTCGGCCAGCCAGTAGCGCTCGAATCCCAGTGCCTCGGCCTTGCGGGCCGTGGCCAGCGCGATGTCCAGGGCCTCGGCGACGGTGCCGCCTTCGCGCACGGCCACGAGGTCGAGCATGGACAGACGGACTTCATTGAATGATGTCATGGCAGGTTCCAACTTCCAGTTCACGGTGGGTGGGGGCGGCGCGGGCCTTGCCGCGCCAGGGCATTCCTGGTGCGCGTCCGCGCACTCAGTTTCTTCTGGACATTTCCCGCGCGCAGGTGATGCCCAGCACCACGCACCAGACCAGGGGGAGGATGGCTGCCGCCAGATGGTTCTCGCCCTGCTGGATGGCCAGCCAGGACAGCGGCAGCGCCACCAGCGCCGACAGGCGGATGACGCGGCGCAGCTGGCTGGTGGACAGGCGGGACTTGAACCACCACAGGGCGATGTAGCTGATCAGGCTCAGCGTGGCGACCCACAGGAACAGGTCGCCGCCATAGGGAGCGCTCCAGGCGCGTAGGGATTCCAACATGCCGACCATTGTGGCAAACAGGGATGCCCCGTGCTGCGCAGGGTCGGGCGTGGTCGCCTGCGCCTAGTCGCGCGTGACGCGCAGCACTTCCTCGGGCGTGGTGATGCCCTCGCGCACCAGGCGCTCGCCATCGTCGCGCATCAGGCGCATGCCCGCGGCCAGCGCGGTGTCGCGGATCTCGGCCTCGCTGGCCTGGCGGTGGATCTGCGCGCGGATGGTGTCGTCCACCACCAGCATCTCGAAGATGCCGGTGCGCCCCCGGTAGCCGCTGGGCTCGGTGGTGTCGATCTTGCGCACCAGGCGCTGGGCCAGCACACCCAGCAGGGAGGACGACAGCAGGAAGGGTTCCACCCCCATGTCGATCAGGCGCGTGACGGCGCTGGAGGCATCGTTGGTGTGCAGCGTGGCCAGCACCAGGTGGCCGGTCAGCGAGGCCTGGATGGCGATCTGCGCGGTCTCGAAGTCGCGGATTTCGCCGATCATGATCACATCCGGGTCCTGGCGCAGGATGGCGCGCAGGGCCTTGGCGAAGGTCAGGTCGATCTTGGCGTTGACCTGGGTCTGCCCCACGCCGGCCAGCTCGTACTCGATGGGGTCCTCCACCGTCATGATGTTGCTGTGGCTGGCGTCCATGCGCGACAGTGCCGCATACAGCGTGGTGGTCTTGCCCGAGCCCGTGGGGCCGGTGACCAGCACGATGCCGTGCGGCTGGGCCGTCAGGTGGGTGAATCGCCTCAGCGTCTCGCCCTGCATGCCCACGGCCTCCAGGCTGAGCTTGCTCTCGCTCTTGTCCAGCAGGCGCAGCACGGCGCGCTCGCCGTGGGCGCTGGGCAGGGTGGAGACGCGCACGTCGATGGCGCGCGTGCCCAGGCGCAGGCTGATGCGGCCGTCCTGGGGCAGGCGCTTTTCGGCGATGTCCAGGTCGGCCATGATCTTCAGTCGCGAGATCAGCGCTGCATGCAGTGCGCGGTTGGGCTGCACGACTTCGCGCAGGTCGCCGTCCACGCGAAAGCGCACGCTGGAATGGCGCTCGTAGGGCTCGATGTGGATGTCGCTGGCACCGTCGCGCGCGGCCTGCGTGAGCAGGGCGTTGAGCATGCGGATGATGGGCGCGTCGTCGGCCGTCTCCAGCAGGTCCTCGACCGCAGGCAGCTCCTGCATCATGCGCGAGAGGTCGGCGTCGGACTCGACCTCGCTGACCACCAGGGCCGCGCTGGACTCGCCCTGCGAATAGGCGGCGCTGATGCGGTGGGCCAGCGTGCCCGCGTCCAGCATCTGCCAGCGCTGCACCGCATGCCTGCGCTGGACTTCGGACAGGGCCTGCCAGTCCGGCGAGGGGCCGTGCCAGAGCAGGGGCTCGTGGCCGTCGTCCTCGATCAGCAGCTGGCTGGTGCGCGCAAACGCATAGGGCAGGGGATAGCGCATGGGGCCTTCCTGCCTCAGAGCGCGCCGGGGGCTGCCGGCACGGCGGGAGCGGCGGGCTGCGGCTGGGTGAAGTCGATCAGCTCGGGCCTGGCGCCCGGCACGTTGACGATGGCGGCCGGGTTGGTGAACGAGCCGGGGTCCGGCTGCGGCGTCAGCGTGGGCAGCACGGGCGCGGCATTGACCGAGCGCAGCAGGGCGCTGGGCTCGGGCTGCAGGCTCTGTTGCTGCGCGCGAATGGCTTCGTAGCGCTCGGAAGAGACCTGGTTGGTCGCAGTCGCATCGCGCATCACCACGGGGCGCAGGAAGACCATCAGGTTGGTCTTGTTGCGCTTGCGGTTGGTGTTGCGGAACAGGTTGCCGACCACGGGGATGTCGCCCAGCAGAGGCACCCGGTCCTCGGCCTGGGAGTAGTTGTCGTCGATCAGGCCGCCGAGCACGACGATGTTGCCGTCCTCGACCAGCACGTTGGACTCGATGGAGCGCTTGTTGGTGGTCAGGCCGTTGGTGTCCTTGCGGGTGGACTCGTCCACCGAGGAGACTTCCTGGAACACGGCCAGCTTCACCGTGCCGTTCTCGTTGATCTGCGGGCGCACGCGCAGCATCAGACCCACGTCCTTGCGCTCCACCGTGGTGAAGGGGTTGACCGTGCCGCCCGTGGAGTTGCTGGCGTACGAGCCCGTGACCATGGGCACGTTCTGGCCTACGATGATGCGCGCCTCCTCGTTGTCCAGCGTCATCAGGTTGGGCGTGGACAGGATGTTGGCGTCACCGCTGTTTTGCAGGAAGTTGGCCAGAAAGCCCAGCGTGTCCTTGCCGTTGACGCGCTGCGTGAAGCCGAGGTTGGTGCCCCTCAGGCTGGTCAGCGTGTCGCCCGTGATGGCGCTGCCGTCGAGGCCTCCATCCTTGACCAGGCCGAGCAGGTTCAGGATGTTGGCGCCCGCCACATTGGAGTTCGTGCCCAGGGTGCCGATCACGCGGCCGTTGTTGCTGAGCATGGCCTGCCACTGGATGCCGAACTGGGCCAGCCGGTTGTCCTTGATTTCGACGATCAGGCTTTCGATCAGCACCTGGGCGCGGCGGCCGTCGAGCTTGTCGATCACGGCGCGCAGTTGGCGGTAGACGGGCGGCGGTGCCGTGATGATCAGCGAGTTGGTCGAAGGATCGGCCTGGATCATGCCGCCCGTGGAGGGCTGCTGGGCCACGCCCAGCGCGCCGCCCCCGCCGCCGCTGCCCAGGCCCGAGGACGAGCCCATGCCCATGGATGCCGTGCCGCTGGAGTCGCGCGAGACCACGGGCTGCGAGGTGGGGATGGAGGACATGCCGCCGCCCTGCGGCAGGGTGCCGCCCGCACCGGGCTGGCCGCTGGCCGTGCCGGCGGCCGTGGCCTGGGCGCCGATGGCGGCGCGCAAGGTGGCGGCCAGCGCCACGGCGTCGGCGTTCTTGAGATAGACCACGTGGATGTTGCCCTGGTCGCCGCCGCCGTTCATGGCGGGCTGGTCCAGCCGCGCGATCAGCGAGCGCACCTGGGCCAGGCGTGCCGGGTTGGCTGCGCGCAGCACGATGGAGTTGCTGCGCGGCTCGGCCATCAGCGAGGTCTTGAAGGCGTTGTCGCTCTGGCCCGGAATATTGGCGCCGCCTGCGGTCACGGTGAGGCCGCCGGGGCTGGCCGTGCCGCCTTCGATCAGGCGCGAGACCAGGGCCACCATGTCGGTGGCCACGGCATGGCGCAGCGGAATGATTTCGACATCGGTGGCGTTGGACACATCCATGGTCGCCACGATGCGCGAGATGCGCTGCAGGTTGTCTGCGTAGTCGGTGATGACCAGCGAGTTGTTGCCCGGGTTGACGTTGATGGTGTTGTTGGGGCTGATCAGGGGGCGCAGTACGGGCACCAGGTTGGCCGCGTTCTCGTAGTTGAGCTTGAAGATCTGGGTGACGATCTGGCTGCCGGTGCTGCTGCGGCCCGCGCCCACGGCCACTTCGCTGGCCTGCAGCTTGGCGTCGGCTTCGGGGATGACTTTGTACAGGCCGGCCGATTCAACGATGGTGAAGCCCTGCAGGCGCAACGCGGCCAGGAACTGCTGGTAGGCGGTGGCGGGCGGCACGGGCTTGTCGGTCAGCAGCGTGATCTGGCCCTTGACGCGGGGGTCGACCACCACGTTGCGGTTGGTGATGGCGCCGATGGCACGCGAGACGGCCTCGATGTCTGCACCCGAGAAATTCAGCGTCACAGGCTCGCCCGGACGCAGGCTGGGCGTGGCGCCGGCCGGTGCATTGGTCTGCTGGGCCTGGGCGGTGCCAGCGGTGCAGGCCAGCATGGCGCTGACGGCCAGCGTGTGCAGGGTGTTGCGCCAGAACGGGGTCGTGTGCTGCTGAGTCATGGATCAACCAAAGGAAATGATGGACCGGGGCCCCTGGCGCCGTCCCAGAATGTTGAGCAAGTTGGACAGCGCGGTTTCGCGCTCGGGGCTGGCCGAGGCCTCGCCCTGGAAGTGCAGCCGCTGGCCTACCCATTGGCCCTGGCCGCTCAGGCGCAGGTCTCCGTTCAGGGTGCTGAGCTGCAGCTGCGGACTGTCGCCCCCGAGGATGTCCAGCCGGTAGCTGCCCAGCGGGCGCAGAGGGGACAGCCGCGAGGATACGGCCAGCGCCTCCAGCCGCGTGCTGCCGTCGCTGCGCCAGCGCCCCGATTGCCACAGCAATTGCAGTTGCAGGGCCTGCGTGGCCAGCCGCAGCTGGCCTTGCAGGTCCACCGTGTTCCAGGGCGTGCCCAGGCCGGACAGCAGCGAGGCAGGCCAGCGCGTGTCGCTGTCGTGCACCACGGCGCTCAGACCCTGCCAGCGCGGCAGCAGGTCCAGCACCACGGGCGTGGGTGTGCAGCATTCGCTGCGCAGCTGAATGCGGGCGCCGTCCAGGCGCGGGCGCAGCGTCCATTCCAGCCGCGTGGGCAGGGCCGTGCGGTCGCGGCTGCCGGCGCCTCCGGTGAAGGCCAGGGAGGCCGAGCCGTTCCACAGCGTGCCGCGCGGTTGCAGCAGCAGTACCTGGCCCTGTGTGGCGGAATCCACGCCGCGTGCCAGCCAGGCGGCGGGTGCCCAGACGACGGTGGTGGCCACCAGGCCGCACAGGGCGCCTGCCAGCGCCCACCCGCGCGGTGAGCGCAGGACAGGCTGGGAGCGGGGCTGGCGGCGCATGCTCAAGGTGCCCGCGACGGATCGACAGGCAGGTCCAGCACCAGGCTGCCATCCCAGCGCACGGCATCGGCAGCGCCTGCGGCGCTTGCAGAAGCACTGCGGGCCAGCTTCATCTCGGCGGGAACGGCGTGCGTGTTGCTGCGGACCTGGGCCAGCCAGCGCGCCAGCGCGGCGGCGGGCGCGGCCTTGAGCGTGATCTGTGCGCGGTCGCCCATCCAGTTCAATTGGGCGGAGGCGCCCAGTTCGGCGGACAGCGAGCTTTGCAGCAGCGCCTTGGCATCGCCGACCACGGGGCGTGCGTTGCTGCGCAGCTGCTCGGCCTCGGCCTGCAGCAGCTGCATCTGGCGCAACTGGCGGTCTGCCTGGGCATGGCGTTCGGGCGCGGTGCGCAGGCTGTGCAGGGCGGGGGCCAGGGCCAGCCACCACAGCAGGGCCAGTGCCACCACACCACCGGCCAGCAGCGTCATGTTCTGTTCACGCGGCGCCAGGGCATTCCAGCGCGCGCGCAGTGGGGCCAGGCTTTGGCGGGATGCGCGCATGTTCATGGCCGGGCCTCCTGGGCAAGCAGCAGGTCGGCACCGTCGCGCTGCAGTCGCAGGCCGCTGCCGGCCAGATGTTGTTGTGCCTGCTCCAGTGCCTCGGCCTCCAGCGAGACGCCCTTGAGGCGCAGCTGACGGTCCTGGTAGTCCATGGCCTGCGGCAACTGGCCGGCAGGCAGGGCCCGGGATGCGGCGGCCAGCAGGGGTTCCAGGTCGCCCTGCGTCAGCGCGCCGGCGCTCTGGCGCAGCGTGGCGACTTCGCGCTGCATTTGAACGGGCGCATCGACGATGACGGGAACGCGCGGAAAGCTGGTGGCCAGCGTGGAGCGCACCTGGACCTGCTTGGCCGCGATGGCGCGGTTTTCGGTCCAGGCCCAGGCATTGAGGCCCACCACCTGGGCCAGCAGTGCGAGCGCGGTACCCCAGCGCGCGGCCTTCCATTGCGGCGCGCGCAGAAAGCTCTGCCAGCCGTCGAGCATGCGTCGGCGGGTGCGGCTGCCGCCGCCCAGGTCGAGGTCGAACTGCGCCAGGTCCCAGTTTTGTGCGCGGGCCGCCAGGCCGCGCTGGGCGTCCGTCAGCAGGCTGACGGGGCGCTGCAGGGCCTCGGCGGCGCGGGCCAGCGCCGGGTCCGCCTGGATCGGGGTGTCGGGGGGCAGGGCCTGCAGCAGGGCGGCCAGCATGGCGGGGTCGGCACTGTCGGTGCGCAGCGGCAGGCAGGCCAGCGAGTCCATGCCTTGCGGGGCCGTGCTCAGGCCGGTGGCCAGCAGCCAGGCCGATTCAGGTGTGCCCACGGCCCACAGCTGGGGCGTGGACTGGGGCGGGCATTCGGGCACGATGCGGCCCACGGGCCGGCCTGCGGTCTCCAGGGCCTGCAGATGGGCATGGAGCCAGGCCTTGTCGCAGGCGGCAACCCAGCAGGGCTCGCCCGCGCGTGCCTGAGGCTGCAGCGCCAGATGCAGTTGGGAGGGGTCGTCGAGCAGGCGCTCTTCCAGCAGCCCGTCGAGCACGGCACGCAGGCGCACATGTCCACGCCGGCTCCCCGTAGGCACGCCATGGGGGAGGCTGACCAGATGCCAGGACAAGGCCTGGTGCGGCACCACGGCAACCGTCTGGCCGGTGCGGCCAGGATCGGGCAGCAGGCCTGCTGCGGCGTGGCCATGCCGGTCGGCGCGCAGGCCGTCGCTGCTGAGTGCGTAGGCGTATTCGCCAGCGGGGCCCGCAGGCAGATGAAGAATCAAGGTGCTCATGGACGGAAGCGGGCATTGTAGGGGCCGAGTGTGACAGGCATCTGTCACGGCGCGGGAGCTTCGGGCAATCCCCAGTCCCCCCTCTCGCGCCAGATGGTAGTGACTGTCATGTTGTTGCGCCGCAACATGGAGCGTTCGCTGGCCACGATCTCGCCCAGGCGCATGCGGCCACGCGCCTCGAAGAAGCTGGTGGCGACCGACAGGTTCTGTCCCTCGAATTTCTGCGGCAGGCCCAGCGCGTTGGAGGCATCGGCCAGGCTGCGCAGCGGGCGCGATGCGCGCAGCTGCACCAACTGGCTGGCCTGGGACCAGGTCAGGTCCTCCACGCTGGCCCAGATGACTTCGGCGCTGGCGGTGTTGAGGTTGACGGGCGTGTTCTCGGGCAGCAGGGTGATGTAGGGCTCCAGGCGCGAGACGACCTCGGGCGGCAATCCCAGCCAGCCGAGCTGGCTCAGCGTGCGCGGCATCAGGAACTGCGCGCCCTCGCCGGCGGTGGCCGCTGCGCGCAGGGCCTGGACGATCTGGGCGGCATAGGCAGGGGGCAGGTTCAGGCGTTCCAGCAGGCGTGCCAGCGGGCGCAGGGTTTCGGGCTTGTCGGGCGCGCCCAGCAGGTTGCGCAGGTTCAGGCGCGACTGCAGGTCGATGATCTGGCCCGAGAGAAAGGCGTCCTGCATGTCGGCCATGCCGTCATCGACCTGGCTGACGTTGTTCTGCGCCGCCAGGAAGGTGGACAGGCGCGCCTCCTGCAGCGGTACGGCCCAGGGTTCGGCCAGGTGGTCCACCTGCAGGCTGGTGCGCGCATCCTCGGCCAGCACCACGCGCGACCAGTCCAGCGCACCCAGCAAAATCCAGGCGGCCTGCATGCGGTTGCGCTCGGCGGTCTCGACCTCCACGCTGCGCCACTGCTGCCACAGCGCGGTGGCAGCAAAGGTGGCGACCAGCGTGACCGTGAGCATGGCGGCCAGCAGGGCCACGCCGCGATGGCGGCGGCGGACGGGCAGGGTGCGGGGTGCGCGCATCATGATCGGCTGTTGGATCGCAGGGGGTTGACCCAGTCCATGGTGACGCGGCCGGGGACGGCGCTGTCGGGCGGCAGGGTCAGTTCGACGCGTATGCCGTCAGGAATCGCGGGCAGCTGTGCGCTGCTGTTGGTGCCGCCGGATGGTGGATTGGGCGTGCCCGTGCCGTTGTCCGAGCCGCTGGACTGCGGGTTGCTCCAGGCGTTGTCACGGTAGTAGTACAGGCGCCACTGGTCCAGGGGCAGCAGCACGGTTTCGCGGCGGCGCTGGTCGTCCGAAGGATTGCGTCCCCATTGCGCCCCCTGGTTCCAGGCCTCGCGCCACTGGGCGCGCGTGCGCAGCGGTGGCGACTGCCAGCGCAGCCACTGGTCGCGTCCGGCTGTCTGGCGGCGGGCCCAGGCCACGACCACGGCGCCATCGTCCACGGCGGCACTGCTCTTGCGGGTCATGCGCAGCACCTGGCCATCCCAGTCGATGACCTGGGCGTGCTCCAGCGGCATCAGTGCTTCGAGGTCGGCATTCCACTGGGCGATCACGGTCTGCAGCACGATCTGCTGCTCGTTGCGCGCGCGAATGGTCTCCTGCGAGCGCACCATGCTGTCCAGTCCGCGCCAGCTCACCAGGGCCAGCAGGGCCATGACGGCGATGGCCACCATCAGCTCCACCAGGGTGAAGCCTTGCGCGCGGGAGAAAGGGCGCAAACGCATCTAGAAGCGGCCCACGATGGTCGATACCCGCAGCACCGGATGCTCGGCCGTGACGACCAGGGCATCCACGCGGCGGAAGCTGGGGTTGGGCGTGGGGCGCACGCTGAGCTGGACCTGCAGCTGCCGGCTGCCCTGCTCGCAAGTGAAGCTGTTGTCGCCCACGGGCGGCATCTGGCGCGACAGGCGCAGGCGCACCAGTTCGTTTTGCGCGCACAGCTGGGCCAGCAGCACCTCGGACTGGCGCTCGGCATTGCGAGTCAGGGCCGATGTGGCCTGCAGGCCTGCCATCAGTGCAATGCCCACGATGCCCAGGGCCACCAGGACCTCGATCAGCGTGAAGCCGTGCGGCAGGCGCCTTGGCGCGCCGTGCCTGCGGCGTGGTCCGTGGATGCCTGTCATGGCAGGGATTGCACGGCAAAGGGCCGCAGTCCATCCGTGGCCACGCGCAGCGGCGGGCTGTTGGAGTCGCGCAGCGTCAGCGTGACGGACTGGGGAGGAATCAGTGGCTCGGGGCCGAGGATCAGCGGCGTCGCCGGCTGTGCCTGCACCCCGGGCTGCAGCCATTGCGAAGGCAATTGCGCGCTGGCCGGCAGGCCCTCGAAGCGAAAGCCCTGCGGCATGGGCCGCCAGCGCACGGGCACGCCGTTGGCTCGTGCCTGTGCGCGGGCCGATTCCAGCAGTGCGGCCAGGCGCTCGGCCTCGCGTTCCAGCTGGGCCTGCCCGCTGTTGCGCAGAGACAGGCTTGCGCCGGCAGCGGCAATCGCCATGATGCTGATGACCACCAGCAGTTCCAGCAGGGTGAAGCCGCGCGAAGGAATGGTCAGGGTGGGCGCAACCGTCTGGCGGGGCATGAGAGCAGGCAGGCCCGCCGGGAGTGCGGGCCTGTGGTGCGGTGCAGCGCGGCGCTTGCGGGCCATCGCCCGGGCCATCGACTTACTGCCAGCTGCCGATGTCGGCATCCTTGCCCTCTCCGCCGGCCTGGCCGTCGGCACCGAAGGACATGATGTCGATGGGGCCCTTGATGCCCGGATTCAGGTACTGGTACGGGCGGCCCCAGGGATCGTTGGGCAGCTTTTCCAGGTAGGGCTTCCAGTTGTTGGGCAGCGGTCCGCTCGTGGGACGGATGATCAGGGCCTGCAGGCCCTGCTCGGCCGTGGGATAGCGCTGGTTGTCGAGGCGGTAGAGCTTGAGCGCCTGGGAGATGTTGGTGATGTCGGTGCGTGCAGCCGTGACGCGGGCATCGTCGGCGCGGTCCAGCACGTTGGGCACGATCAGGGCCGCCAGCACGCCGATGATGACCAGGACCACCATCAGCTCGATCAGCGTGAAGCCGCGCTGGACGGCGGTGCGCAGGGCAGGCAGCGGACGGCGGGGAAGGCTGGTCATGGAACGGTGCAGCAAATTGGACATATCGCTCCATCATAATCGCGCGATGGTGACACTTTCATTGAACCGGGGCCAGGCCCGGACCTGGCACGTCAAGGCGGCCACATTCGTGCTCTGGCTGCTGGCGGCCGGCATCGTGGCTTTCTGGGCCATGCGCCTGGGCAATGGCGGCGCGGGGGCGCCCGTGCCACCGGCTCCCCCCGAGGCACTGCAGGTCGATGCACCCGCGCTGGCGCAGGCCCTGGGGGGCGTGGCCGCTGCTCAGGGTGTTGCTGTGCCCGTCGCGGCGCCTGTGGTCTCGCGCTATGCGCTGGTGGGTGTGCTGGCCGGTCGCGACAGCGGCGGCGGCGCGGCGGTCATCGCCGTGGGCAACCAGCCGGCCAAGCCGTTTCGCGTGGGGCGTGCCGTGGAAGAGGGCGTGGTGCTGCAGTCGGTCTCGGGCCGCGAGGCGCGCCTGGGCCCCAGCGTCGATGGCCCCGCCTCCATCACGCTGCAGCTGTCCCTGCCCGACAAGCGCTGAGTCCGGTCAATGCGGCGGCTGCAGTTCCAATACCAGCCAGCCGCCAAAGTCAGGCGCCGGCAGCGTCCACTGGGCCGCCTGAGGCAGGGCGTTGCCTTCACGCATCAGCCATTGCACGCAGCGCGCCACGCCGGCATGGGTGATCCAGACGATGTCGCGCCCGGCGCCGTCGTCCTTCGAGTACATCCTTGCCTGCTGCAAGGCCTCGTCCACCCTGCGCAGCATGGCGGCCAGGGACTCTCCCCGGCCCGGCGCGTGCCCGGCAAGGTCTGCCGCCCAGGCATCGATGGCGCTGCGGTCCAGCGCATCCCATGGCTGGCCTTCCCAATCGCCGAAGTCCATCTCCAGCAGGCGGCTGTCCGCCGCCGATGCCAGGCCGGGCCGCAATGCCTGCAGGGCCTGTGCCAATTGATGGCATCGGCGCAGTGGCGAATGCGCCAGCAGACAATCCGCAGGCAGGGCGAGGTGCAGGGCCTGCGCCGCATCGGCCGTGGCCTGGGCGTCGGCCTCCATGTCGAGCCGGCCATAGCAGATGCCGGGCTCCACCAGGGGGCGGGCATGGCGTACCAGCCAAAGGCGCGGCGTTGGGAGAGCGTTCATTGCATGCGCATCAGCACAGCGGCGGCGCCCAGCAGCATGGCCAGTTCACAGACCTGCTGGGCGGCGCCCAGGCAATCGCCCGTCATGCCGCCCAGGCGACGGCGCAGCCAGCGCACCATGGCGGCCGTGACCATGGCGCCGGGCAGGACCAGGCCGATGACGAGCGGCAGGCCCGCCAGCCACGCCGGCAGCGCCAGGGCGGGCAGGCACCAGAGGATTGCCGCGACCAGGCCCCTGGCAGCCAATGGCCGACCCGCGGCGTGCAAGGCCTTGGAGTGGGCGGCCTGGCCCACATAGGGAAGGCATTGCATGAGGGCCAGCGGCGCCATGCGCGACAGCACATGGATGCTGCACAGCAGCAAGGCCGCCCATTGCACGTGGATGTCGACCAGCAGCGCGACCAGGGATAGCTTGGCCAGCAGTGCCATCACCAGGGCCATGGCGCCGTAGGCTCCCAGGCGCGAATCCTTCATGATTTCCAGCGCGCGCTCGGGCGGGACAAAGCCGCCCAGGCCGTCGGCCACGTCGGCCAATCCATCCTCGTGCAAGCCCCCTGTCATCCATAGCGTGGCAATGGTGGACAGCACGGCAGCCACCAGAGGCATCCAGGGGCTGGGTGCCAGCAGCCAGCCTGCGGCCAGCAGCCACGCCGCGCCCCAGGCGCCGACCAGCCAGCCCACGCCCGGCAGATGGGCCACGCTGGCGTGCTGCATTGCCGGACTCCAGCCGGCCCAGGCCGCAAGCCGCCCGGTGACCGGAATGCGGCTGAAGAACTGCAGGGCCAGCAGGAAATGGCGTATGGGCTGCATGTCTGGACAGCCGAGGCGGGGCCTACTTCAGGAAGAGCTGGTAGGCAGGGTTGCCGGTTTCCTCGACCCAGGGGTAGCCAAGATTGCTCAGGAAGGCGTCGAATTTCTTGCCATCCTTGGCGGGCACCTGCATGCCGACCAGGATGCGGCCGTAGTCCGCACCCTGGTTGCGGTAGTGGAACAGCGAGATGTTCCAGGTCGGCGCCATCAGGCTGAGGAACTTGAACAGTGCGCCGGGGCGCTCGGGGAAGACGAAGCGCAGCAGGCGCTCTTCCTGCGCCAGCGGCGAATGGCCGCCGACCATGTGGCGCAGATGCTCCTTGGCCATGTCGTCGAAGGTCAGGTCCAGCGCCTCGAAGCCCTGCTTCTCGAAGTTCCTGGCGATCTTCTCGGACTCGCCGCGCGCTGCCGTGGTCAGGCCCACGAAGACATGGGCCTTGTTCTCGTGGCTGATGCGGTAGTTGAACTCGGTCACGTTGCGCGGGCCGCCAGGCAGCTTGCCCACGACTTCGCAAAAGCGCTTGAAGCTGCCGCGTTCCTCGGGGATGGTCACGGCAAAAAGCGCCTCGCGCTCCTCGCCCACCTCGGCACGCTCGGCCACGAAGCGCAGCCGGTCGAAGTTCATGTTGGCGCCGCACAGGATGGCGGCATAGGTCTCGCCCCTGGTCTTGTTCTTCGCGACGTACTGCTTGATCGCCGCCACGGCCAGGGCGCCGGAGGGCTCGACGATGGAGCGCGTGTCCACGAAGATGTCCTTGATCGCGGCGCAGACGGCATCGGTATCGACCACCACGTAGTCGTCCACCAGGCCCTGGGCGATGCGGAAGGTCTCCTCGCCCACCAGCTTGACGGCCGTGCCGTCGGCGAACAGGCCCACGTCGGCCAGCTCCACGCGGTGGCCAGCGCGCACGGACTGCAGCATGGCGTCCGAATCCTTGGTGTGCACGCCGATCACCTTCACGTCGGGGCGCACGGCCTTGATGTAGTTGGCCACGCCCGAGATCAGGCCGCCGCCGCCGATGGCGACAAATACGGCATCCAGGCGCGGGCTGCCCAGCTTTTGCAGCTGGCTCAGCATTTCCATGGCAATCGTGCCCTGGCCGGCGATCACATAGGGATCGTCGAAGGGGTGCACAAAGGTCAGGCCCTTTTCCTTTTGCAGCCTGACGGCGTGCTTGTAGGCGTCGGAATAGCTTTCCCCGGCCAGTTCCACCTCGCCGCCCAGCGCCTGCACCGCATCGATCTTGACCTGCGGCGTGGTGGTGGGCATCACGATCACGGCGCGGCAACCGAGCTTGCGTGCGCCCAGCGCCACGCCTTGCGCATGGTTGCCGGCCGAGGCGCAGATCACGCCCTTTTCCAGCTGCTCGGCGGACAGGTGTGCCATCTTGTTGTAGGCGCCTCGCAGCTTGAAACTGAACACCGGCTGCTGGTCCTCGCGCTTGAGCAGCACCTTGTTGTGCAGGCGGCGGCTCAGCGCCTTGGCGGGCTCCAGGTCCGACTCCACGGCCACGTCGTATACGCGCGCGGTAAGGATCTTGGTCAGGTAGTCGGCAGGGGTCAGGGGGTGGTTCATCGTCGGCGAAAGGCTGGAGAGCAGCAGGCCGGGAGGCGGCCCGTCGGTGTCAGGCGGCCATCATAGGCGCTTGTGACTCATGCTGCAGTGCAGCGTCCAGGCTGGGCCAGGGACGACAAAGGCAAAAAAAAGCCCCAGGCTGTAAAGCCGGGGGCTGAATCCACCAATAGAGGAGGTGGAGGAGACAACTGGTGCGATGCAGAGTGAAGTTGGTTCACAATCTGCAGTCCATCTGGAGGGCTGTCCGGGTTAACCCTTCAGATAACGCTTGGGTGCATTGTATGCACGGCAGGTGCTGCGTTGCAACAAAATCAGGGTTTTTGTGTAGTTGATGCAAAATAGCAACAGTTTTTTGAGGACGCAACAATGGAATGCACAGTGAGTTGGACAGGCGGCACGACCGGCATGCGCTCGGGCATGGGCTTCGTGGCGGAAACGGGCAGCGGCCATGTGGTCAATATGGACGGGGCGCCGGATGCGGCCAATCCTGCCAATGGAGGCCAGAACCAGGCACCCCGCCCCATGGAAATGCTGCTGGCAGGCGCAGGCGGCTGCACGGCCTACGACGTGGTGCTGATCCTCAAGCGCGGCAGGCACGCGGTCAAAGGCTGCAGCGTCAAGCTCACTTCGGAGCGCGCGGACACCGACCCCAAGGTGTTCACCAAGATCCACATGCAGTTCACCGTCAGCGGCACCGGCCTGCCAGCGGGCGCGGTGGAGCGGGCCATTGCCATGAGCCACGACAAATACTGCTCGGCCACCATCATGCTGGGCAAGACGGCCGAGATCACCACGGGGTTCGACATCGTCGAGGCCTGATGTGTCTGGGGGCTTGGGTCCGTGCCTCGGCAGGGACTCGGCAAGAATGAAGAAAGCGGGCCGGGCCCGCTTCTTTTTTGGCTGGATGCAGCTCCCGTCGTTTCAGAAGCTTCGGATCTCAGATGCGGTGAGCGGTCGTCGTCATGACCTTGGCGGCCAGGCGCATCAAGGCGCGGGCGGGCGGCGGCAGCTCCAGTGCGCCGGCTTCACGCGCAGCGGCGGCATGGCGCTCCTCATCGTCCTTCATGCGGGCCACCACGGCCAGCGAAGGGCGGTCCTCCTCGGGCAGACGGCCCAGATGGGATTCCAGGTGGGCGGAAACCTGCTCCTCGGTCTCCACCACGAAGCCCAGGCTGGCGGCGTCACTGATCTTGGCGGCCACCACGCCGATGGCGAATGCCCCGGCGAACCACAGCGGGTTCAGCAGGCTGGGTCGGTCGCCCAGGGCGTTGAGGCGGTCGCGGGTCCATGCCAGATGGTCGGTTTCCTCGCGGGCTGCCTCCAGCAGATGCTCGCGCAGCACCATGTCGCGCGTCACCATGGCCTGGGCGTTGTACAGCGCCTGGGCGCAGACCTCTCCGACATGATTGACGCGCATCAAGGCGCCCGACAGGCGGCGCTGTGCCTCGGTCAGCTCACCTTCCGCGATGCCGGTGGCGGGCGAGCGCTCGGCCGCGGAAGGCTGTGCAAACAGGGTGCGAAGCGCCGCATCGGCGGCAGTCAGTATCTTGTCCATGGGCGGTCCCTAGAGCGGAAAATCTTGGCAAATTCAGGGTCTGAACGGTACACCAGGACGACATGCCCTCTCTTTGTGCAAGCGCAACAAGGCCGGCGCGATGTTCGGGTTGGGCCTGATTGTGTTGGTCTGCAGGTTTGTTGCGGCAGTGCAACGAAAAACGGGGGTTCAAGCCCGTTTGTGGGTGAATTTCTTTGCATGGGCAGCGGCGGTCTGGTGCAATAGGCCCTAACTTCCCCACCAGGAGGTTGGCGCGGGAAACCGGTGGAGCCTCAGGCCAAGCCTCTCTTCCTCACGACCGGCGCCCTTCTAAACCTTGGAGTAACTCGTAATGAAAAAATCTCTGATTGCCCTGGCAGTGCTGGCTGCTTCCGGCGCCGCAATGGCTCAATCCTCCGTGACCCTGTTCGGTATCGTGGACACCAACGTTGCCTACGTGAACAAGGACGCAGCTGGCGACAGCCGTTATGGTCTGGGCACCAGCGGCGCTTCCACGAGCCGTCTGGGCCTGCGCGGCACGGAAGACCTGGGTGGTGGTCTGAAGGCTGGCTTCTGGCTGGAAGGCGAAATCTTCGGTGACGATGGCAACGCCAGCGGCTTCAACTTCAAGCGTCGTTCCACCGTGAGCCTGTCGGGCAACTTCGGTGAAGTGCGCCTGGGCCGTGACCAAGTTCCGACCTTCCAAAAGCTGACCTCCTACGACCTGTTCAGCGCCACCGGTATCGGCCAGTTCATGGGCTTCCGTAACTGGGCTGCTGGCCAAGGCGCCGACGACAACGGCATCCGCGCTAACAACCTGATCTCGTACTACACCCCCAACTTCGGCGGTTTCAACGCCGGCTTTGGCTACGCTTTCGACGAAAAGCAAACCATCGGTACTGCTGACAGCGTCGGCCGTTACATCGGCGGTTACGTTGCATACGACAACGGCCCCCTGAGCGCCAGCCTGGGCGTTGCCCAGCAAAAGACTGCCGTTGGCGGCCTGGCTACCGACCGTGACGAAATCACCCTGGGTGCTTCGTACAACTTCGGCGTTGCCAAGCTGAGCGGCCTGCTGCAACAGACCAAGTTCAAGCGCGACATCGGCGGCGACATCAAGACCAACTCCTACATGCTGGGCGCTTCGGCTCCCGTGGGCGGCGTGGGCGAAGTCAAGCTGCAGTACGCTCTGTACGACCAGAAGGCCATCGACTCCAAGGCTCACCAGATCACTCTGGGCTACGTGCACAACCTGTCCAAGCGCACCGCTCTGTACGGCAACCTGGCATTCCTGAAGAACAAGGATGCTTCGACCCTGGGCCTGCAAGCCAAGGGCGTGTACGCTGGTGGCGTGCAAGCTGGCGAAAGCCAGACTGGCGTGCAAGTCGGTATCCGCCACGCTTTCTAATGAACGGCTGGCGTAAGCCAGTTGCCATTTGAAGCAAAAAAGAGCCAGTCTTCGGACTGGCTCTTTTGTTTTGTGCTAGGGAAAGACCTGTGTTGTGCTTGTGCCAACGGTGACGAGGCGGGAAAAGCGTTTCTAGAATGAAATTTCCACCAACCAATCGTTAACAAGAGAGAGACAACACAATGAATTCTTCATTCGTGAAAAAGAGCGTGGCACTGGCGGTGTTGGCAGCAACGGCACCCTTGGCAGCATTCGCCCAGCAAAGCAGCGTACAGCTGTACGGCATCGTCGATGCCGGCGTGCGCCACACCACCAATGAAGGCCCGACCAAGAGCGGCAAGACCCAGATGATCGGCGGCGGCATGTCGCAAAGCCGCTGGGGCATCAACATCACCGAGGACCTGGGCGGCGGTCTGGCAGCCATTGCCAACCTGGAAGCCCGTTTCCTCACCGACACCGGCGAGCAGGCTGCGGCAAGCTACTTCCAGCAATCCTGGGTGGGCCTGCGCAGCAAGAGCTTCGGCCAGATCACCCTGGGTCGCCAGTACAACATGCTGTTCGATCTGGTGACGTCCACCTATGCCTCCTTCCCGTATTCGCCGTACATGGAGGCCTACAAGCCTGAAATCGGCATGTCCATGGGCGCGCGCGCCAGCAACATGGTCAAGTACCTGGCCGAGTTCGGCCCCGTGCGCGGCGCATTGCAGTATTCGTTCGACGAGAACAACACCTTCGACAAGGTCGGCACTGGCGTGGTGCCCGGTGGCGCCATCAAGACGGCCGGCGGCTATCTGCGCTACTCGCAAAGCGGCATTTCCGCAGGCGCCGGCTACCTGGGCACGACGCTGCCGGCCGGCACCAAGGTCGATGCCTATACCCTGGGCGGCTCCTACCGCGTGGGTCCCTGGTACGTCAACCTGGGCTACGGCCTGAACAAGCGCAAGGACGCATTCCCGGCGGCAACCGCAGGCGGTGGATTCGACCAGGCCATCCTCAACTCCTTCTGGACGGGTTCGTCCAACGGCGGCTTCGTGGCCGGCGACGCCAACAAGCGCCAGATGTACAAGATGGGCTTCGGCTACCAGATCACGCCCCAGATCAATGTGGGCGCGCATTACTACCATGCCAAGCAGTCGGGCTCGGGCACGGGCAATTTCAATGGCAAGGCAGACTTCCTGGTGGCGGTGCTCGACTACGCCTTCTCCAAGCGTACGGATGCCTATGTGGCCCTGGACCACACCAAGACCAGTGGCGGCTCGGGCGTGATGCTCGACGCCAATGGCGCCACCAAGCGCACGGGCTTCACCGTCGGCCTGCGCCATCGCTTCTGAGCGCGCGGCGTTTGCGCAACGGATGGCCTCCTTCGGGAGGCCTTTTTGTTTCCTGTCGATGGGCTGACGGTGGGCGGGCGCGATTTCCTGCGTTAAGGTAATGCGCAGGCCAATGAAGCGAAAGAACCAAGGCGATGGAAGCCACTCGATACAAGGCAGGCGGTCGGGTCTTTGCCCAGATCGCTCAGTACCACCCCGAGCTGACGGCGCTGCGCCGCGAGCTGCATGCGCATCCTGAGCTGGGGTTCGAGGAGCGCTTCACGGCTGCGCGCGTCAAGGAGGCCTTGCGGCAATGCGGCGTGGACGAGATCCACGAAGGCCTGGGCACCACGGGCCTGGTGGCCGTGATCCGTGGCCAGGGGCATAGCTCGGGAGCGATGGTGGGCCTGCGTGCCGACATGGATGCACTGCCCATGGTCGAGCACAACGAATTTCCCTGGAAATCGGGCAAGCAGGGGCTGATGCACGGCTGCGGGCATGACGGCCATACGGCCATGCTGGTGGGCGCCGCCCGCTACCTGGCTGCGACACGGCGTTTCGACGGCTCGGCCGTGCTGGTCTTTCAGCCTGCCGAGGAAGGACGGGGCGGCGCGCGGGCCATGATCAATGACGGGCTTTTCGACCGCTTTCCCATGCAGTCCGTGTACGCCATGCACAACTGGCCCGCCATGCGCGCCGGCACCGTCGGTATCAACATGGGCGCGATGATGGCGGCGGCCGACCGCATCACCATCGAGATCACGGGGCGCGGCGGCCACGGCGCCCATCCCTACCAGACGGTGGACGTGGTGCTGGCGGCCGCGCACATCACCACGGCGGTGCAGAGCATCGTCTCGCGCAATGTGCGCGCCATCGACAGTGCCGTCATCAGCCTGTGTGCCGTGCAGGCCGGGGACCTGGGCGCCTTCAGCGTGATGCCGGGCACGGCAACGCTGGTGGGAACCGTGCGGACCTTCGATCCCGCCGTGCAGGACCGTGTCGAGCAGCGCCTGCAGGAGTTGTGCAGCGCGGTGGCGCTGGGGCTGGGTGCGACGGCCAAGGTCAACTACGAGCGCATCTATCCCGCCACCATCAATTCCCCCACGGAGGCCGCCTTTGCGGCCGACGTGGCCCAGGCGCTGGTGGGCGTGGAGAACCTGGACCGGCAGCTGGAGCCCAGCATGGGCGCGGAGGATTTTTCCTTCATGCTGCAGCACAAACCCGGCGCCTACCTGCGCCTGGGGCAATCCACGGGCGCCCAGCCCGGGGTGCCGCTGCACAGCAGCCGGTATGACTTCAACGACGAGGTGCTGCCGCTGGGCGCTGCCCTGCACGCCAGCCTGATCGAGCAGGCCATGCCGCTGCCTTCGCAGGACGTATAGCGCAGGCGGAGCCGGTCAGCGGGGCGGTCCCTCGGTCGCAAGAAGGTGGGCCTTTACCGTTTCCAGGATCTCGTCGGACAAGGCTGGATTGGCGGCGACCGTGGCACGTGCCAGGACCAGGGCGCCCACCATGCTGCTGAGCATGGCCATGGCCTGGGCGCGCTGTGCGGCATCGGGTGCCTGATCGTCGCCAAGTGTGCCGATCACGCGCGCAAACCTGCCGATGTTGCGTTCCACCCCTTCGGCGAACACCGCTGAAAGATCACCACCTGCCCGAGCCACGTCCACGGCCAGCGCCGCAGCGGGGCAGCCCTCGCCGGGGCTGTCGCGGTGCTGCGGCGACAGATAGGACTGCACGCGCGCGGCAAGGCTGCCGGCCTGTACACCCTGCAGGCCGTCCAGCGGCGCGATGGACCAGTCGAAGGCGCGTGCGCAGGCCTCGCGCACCAGCGCATCCTTGGATTCGAAGTGGCGATAGAGCCCGCCGTGCGTGAGCCCCGCGCCGCGCGTCACCTCGGCCACGCCGACGCCGTCCAGCCCGTGCTCGCGGTACAGCCGTGCGGCGGCTTCGAGGATGTCCTGCCGGTTCTGCGCGGCCTGGGCTTTCGTGACTTTCATGTGCACTGTCCAATGATTATGGTTGTCATCAAAATGCGTTTATGATGACGGCCATCATCATAAGTCCGTGCCTGCAGGCAATGCTCACCATCTGCGGCAGGGGCTGTGCACTCTACAGGGAAGAACCGATGAACGCCTCTTCAATCCCGAGCAGCCTGTGCCCCGTGCGCGCTGCAGTCTCTGCATGGTCCATCAGGGAGCGTTCATGAGCACGGGTCCTCTCGCACGCCGCGTGGTCATCACGGGCATGGGCATGGTCTCGCCGCTGGGTCGGGGCACTGAATTGGCCTGGCGGCGGCTGCTGTCCGGCGCATCGGGCCTGAGCCGGCTGCCCGAGGATCTGGCGCCCGATGTGCCGGGCCAGGTGGCAGGCCAGGTGCCCGACCTGGCCCGGGACCCGGAAGGCGGCTGGGACATCGATGCCGTGGTCTCGCCCAAGGACCAGCGCAAGATGGACCGCTTCATTCCGCTGGCACTGGACGCTTCGGACCAGGCCCTGGCCCAGGCCGGCTGGCAGCCGGCCAGCGAGCAGGAGCGCACGCGCACGGCCTGCATCATTGGCTCGGGCATCGGCGGCTTTGGCGCCATTGCCCAGGCCGTGCGCACCACGGACAGCCGGGGGGTGTCGCGCCTGTCGCCCTTCACCGTACCGTCTTTCCTGGTCAATCTCGCGGCCGGGCATGTGTCGATACGCCATGGGCTCAAGGGACCGCTGGGAGCCCCCGTCACCGCCTGCGCAGCCAGCGTGCAGGCCCTGGGCGACGGCCTGCGCATGATCCGTTCGGGCGAGGCCGATGTGGCGCTGTGCGGCGGCGCCGAGGCGGCCATCGACCGCGTGAGCCTGGGCGCGTTCGCGGCGGCCAAGGCCCTTTCCACGGGATACAACGACCGGCCCGAAGAGGCCTCACGCCCCTTCGACGCGGGCCGCGACGGCTTTGTCATGGGCGAGGGCGCGGGCGCCCTGGTGCTGGAGGGACTGGACCACGCCCTGGCGCGTGGCGCCGTGCCGCTGGCCGAAGTGGTGGGCTACGGCACCAGTGCCGATGCCTATCACATCACCTCGGGCCCGGAAGATGGCGACGGCGCGCGCCGCAGCATGGCACAGGCGCTGGCCATGGCCGGGCTGTCGCCGGATCAGTTGCAGTACCTCAATGCCCACGCCACCTCCACGCCCGTGGGCGACCGGGGCGAGCTGGCGGCCATGCGCTCCCTGTTTGGCGAGGGCAGCGGCGTGGCGATCAGCTCCACCAAGTCGGCCACGGGCCATCTGCTGGGCGCGGCGGGCGCGGTGGCGGCCATCTTCACGGTGCTGGCGCTACGCGACCAGATGGCGCCGGCCACGCGCAATCTCGTGGAGCCCGATCCCCTGGCCCAGGGGCTGGACCTGATCGCCGGCGCGGCCAGGCCCTGGGCCATGGAGCATGCCCTGGTCAACGGTTTCGGCTTTGGTGGCGTCAACGCCTCGCTGGTGCTCAGGCGCTGGCAGGGCTGAACGAGGCGGGTGGGCCTGGGGTTGGTGCTACGTGTAGCGCTTGGCCCGCAGGTTGTTCTTCATCTGCTCCAGCGCAGGCTGCAGGGCCGGGCCGATGCGCAGCGCCACACAGGTGGCCAGCACGTCGATGACCAGCAGGTGCAGCAGGCGCGACACCATGGGGCTGTAGCGGTCGTAGCCCTCGGGATGGTCGGCGGCCAGATGGATGTGGCAGGCCGAGGCCAGGGGCGAGCCGCTGGCGGTGATGGCAATCGTGGTGGCGCCGTTCTTGCGCGCGATGTCGGCGGCGTCCATCAGGTCGCGCGTGCGGCCCGAGTTGGAGATGATCACCGCGCAGTCGCCGGGTCCCAGCAGGGTGGCGCTCATCACCTGCATGTGGCCGTCGCTGGTGGCCAGGCTGGTCACGCCCAGGCGAAAGAACTTGTGCTGCGCGTCCTGCGCCACGATGCCCGAGTTGCCTGCCCCGTAGAACTCGATGCGCCGGCCTGTCTGCCAGGTCGAGGCGATGGCCTGCGCCGCCTGCTCTATGGCCGTGGTGCTGGCGGCATTGCGGTATTGCAGGAAGGCGGCCACGGCGTTGTCCACCACCTTGACCATCACGTCGCTGGTCTTGTCGTCGGTGTCCACGCTGCGGTGGATGAAGGGCACACCCTCGCTGACGCTGCCGGCCAGCTTGAGCTTGAAGTCGGCCAGGCCGTCGTAGCCCATGCTGCGGCAAAAACGCACCACCGTCGGCTTGCTGACATGGGCTCGCTCGGCCAGTTCGCGCACCGGCTGCCGTGCGAAGGCCCGTGGATCGGCCAGCACCAGGCGGGCCACGCGTTGTTCGGCGGGAGCAAGCGAGGGCAGCGAGGCGGTGATGCGGTCCAGCATTAGGCGGTGGGCGGTGTTCTGTGGGTGAAGGGGGCGGTTGCCGCAAGGCAGGTCCAGCGCGCATTTTGCATGAGCTGCAGCCTCTGCTTACTTTCGCGACGCCGATGCAAACCATGCAGGCGCATACACTCTGAGGATTTGCCGGTACAAGCGCACCGCTGTGGTGCGACGCCGCCTTTCCCCCAGGCTCCCGCCCAAAGGATGACCGATGAACCAGCTTGATGCGCTTCGACAGTACACGACCGTGGTGGCCGATACCGGCGACTTCCACCAACTGGCCCAGTTCCAGCCGCGGGACGCGACCACCAATCCCTCGCTCATCCTCAAGGCGGTGCAAAAGCCCGAGTACGCGCCGCTGATGCGCGCCACCGTGGCCCAGTACAAGGGCCGCCGCCTCGACGAGGTCATGGACCGCATGCTGGTGCGCTTCGGCTGCGAGATCCTGAACACCATTCCGGGCCGCGTCTCCACCGAAGTCGATGCGCGCCTGTCGTTCGATACCTCGGCCACCGTGGCGCGTGCCGAGCGCCTGATCGAGCTGTACCAGGCCGAAGGCGTGCACATCGACCGCGTGCTCATCAAGATCGCCTCCACCTGGGAAGGCATCGAGGCCGCACGCCAGCTGGAGCTGCGCGGCATCCACACCAACCTCACCCTGCTGTTCTCGTTCTCCCAGGCCGTGGCCTGCGGACAGGCCAAGGTGCAGCTGATCTCGCCCTTCGTGGGCCGCATCTACGACTGGTACAAGAAGCAGGCCGGCGCCCAGTGGGACGAGGCCGCCATGGCCGGCGCCAACGATCCCGGCGTGCGCTCCGTGCGCGCCATCTACGAGCACTACAAGCACTTCGGCATCGCCACCGAGGTCATGGGCGCGAGCTTTCGCAACACGGGCCAGATCGTGGCGCTGGCGGGCTGCGACCTGCTGACCATCGCCCCCGAACTGCTGGCCCAGCTGGGCGCCAGCGATGCGCCCCTGGCGCGCGCCCTGGACCCCGAGGCCGCGCGGACCCTGGCCCTCGATCCCGTGCACTACGACGAGGCCGGTTTCCGCCTGGCCCTCAACGAGGACGCCATGGCCACCGAGAAGCTGGCCGAAGGCATACGCGCCTTCGCTGCCGACACCCGCAAGCTCGAAGCATTGATGCAGCAGGCCGCAGACTGATTGGATGAAGATCTTGCCCGTTTTGTGCAACACCTTGCCGGCCTGGTCGGCACTTGAACGCCATTTCAACGAAGACATCCGGTCCCTGGATCTGCGCCAGGCCTTTGCCGCGGACGCGGGCCGGCTGGACGCGCTGAGCCAGCAGGCCCCGCATGTCTTCGCCGACCTGTCCAAGAACCTCTGGACCGAAGCCACCGAGACGCTGCTGCGCGAGCTGGCGCAGCAGGCCGGCGTGCTGGCCCAGCGCAACGCCATGCTGGCCGGCGAGCCCGTCAACTGCACCGAGGGCCGCGCCGTCATGCACTGGCTGCTGCGCATGCCGCGCGACGGCGGCCAGCTGCGTCACTGCGCCACCGTGCAGCAGTGGCAGCCGGCCATGCACGAGGCGCTGGCCCAGGTGCACGAGACGCTGGACGCCATGCTGGCCCTGGCCGAGCAGGTGCGTGGCGACGGGGGCATCACCGACATCGTGAACATCGGCATCGGCGGCTCGCACCTGGGCCCCGAAGTGGTGGTCAATGCGCTGGAGGACTGGGTCGATGCGGGCAAGAATTTCCATTTCGTCTCCAACGTCGATGGCCATGAGCTCGGCCATGTGCTGCGCCGCGTGCGCCCGCACAGCACGCTGTTCCTGATCGCCTCCAAATCCTTCACCACGGCCGAGACCATGCTCAACGCGCACTCGGCGCGCCGGTGGTTCCTGGAGCAGGGCGGCAGCGAGGATGCGCAGGCCGCGTGCTCCATCGACCGGCACTTCGTGGCGCTCACCACCAATGTGCAGGCCGCAGCCGACTTCGGCATCCGCCGCACGCTGGGATTCTGGGACTGGGTGGGCGGGCGTTTTTCGCTGTGGTCGGCCATCGGCCTGCCGGTGGCCATCGCCATCGGGGCGGCGCAGTTCCGTGCGCTGCTGGACGGCGCCCATGCCATGGACGCGCATTTCTTTTCCTCCGGCGTGGAGGGCAACCTGCCGCTGCGCCTGGGCCTGCTGGACGTCTGGTATCGCGATTTCTGCGGCTTCTCCAGCCGCTGCATTGCCCCCTACAGCCATGGCCTGCGGCGGCTGACCGCCTATCTGCAGCAGCTGGAGATGGAGAGCAATGGCAAGGGCGTGACGCGCGACGGGCAGACACTGCCCGTGCGCACGGCGCCCGTGATCTGGGGCGAGCCCGGCACCAATGGCCAGCATGCCTTCTTCCAGATGCTGCACCAGGGCCAGGACGTGATTCCCGTGGAATTCATCGCACTGCGCGACGGCGGCAAATACCTGGGCGCCCACCACCAGAGCCTGGTCGTCAACGCCATTGCCCAGGCCCAGGCCCTGATGGAGGGGCGCCACGGCGAGGGTGCGGAGCGCCATTGCGCGGGCAACCGGCCCAGCAGCTTCCTGCTGCTGCAGCAGCTCGATCCGGCATCGCTGGGTGCCCTGATCGCACTGTACGAGCACCGTGTCTTCTCGGCCGGTGCGGTGTGGGGCATCAACAGCTTCGACCAATGGGGCGTGGAGCTGGGCAAGCACCTGGCGCGCCAGCTGCATGCGCGCCAGGACTGCGGCGACTGGCAGGGCGTCGATGCCTCGACGCAGGGCCTCATGCACCGGCTTGCGGCAGGGTCGGCCGGCTGACCGGGCGCTGCGGGCCTGTGGCCCCCGCAGCGCACCAGCAGGGTGCCGGGTCATGTGGGTGGAGCATGACCTTCTTCCATTTCATCGTTATGCACAGGCGCCTGATTGCTCGATAGTTGATGCAATCGCCTTGACGGCGGCCCTGCTTGCATGCAGCCAGTGACGGCGGCTCGGCAGGGTGGAGGCGCAGCGCGCCTTCGGACCTGCAACAACTATCCAAGGAGACCCTCGATGCGATTCGTACTGGCCCATGTGGCGATGGCATGTGTGGTGGCGACAACTGGCGCTGCCCATGCACAGGAAGCGGCCGGCACGCTGGACAAAATCCAGAGCACAGGCAAGGTGGTGATGGGCGTGCGCGAAAGCTCGGCGCCCATGGCCTATGCCTTCGGGACCACGCAGAAGTACGTGGGCTACCACGTCGAGCTGTGCGAGAAGGTGCTGGCCCAGATCGTGCCCAAGGCCAAGATCGAGTACATGGCCCTGACCTCGCAGAACACCATGCCCCTGGTGCAGAACGGCACCGTGGACATCGGCTGCGGCCCGACCACCAACAACCTCGCGCGCCAAAAGCAGGTGGCCTTTGCCGTGACCACCTACGTGAGCCAGGTGCGCATGGCCGTGCGTGCCGACTCGGGCATCACCTCCTTCAAGCAGCTCGACGGCAAGCCCGTGGCGGCCTCGGCCGGCACGACTGCCGTGCAGCTGCTGCGCAAGTACGGGCGCGACAATGGCGTGAACCTGCCCACCTCGCTGGGCAAGGACCATTTCGAGAGCTTTCTGATGCTCGAATCGGGCCGTGCCGATGCCTTCGTGCTGGACGACAACCTGCTGGCCGGCGTCATCGCCAACTCCAAGAACCCTGCAGGCTTCAAGATCGTGGGCGAGGTGCTGGGCTCCGAACCCATCGCCATCCTGTTTCGCCGCGACGATCCCGCCTTCAAGAAGGCCGTGGACGACGTGCTGGTGGGCATGATGGCCTCGGGCGAAGTGGCGAAGATCTACGACAAGTGGTTCGTGCAGCCCATTCCGCCCAAGAATGCCCCGTTGAACCTGCCCATGAGCGACATGCTCAAGCAGCTGCTGCAAAAGCCCAACGACAAGCCGCTGGAGTCCTACGCGCAGCAGTGACCACGGGCCCGGACCCGGTCATCGCGACCGGGCCAGTTCGGCCACCGCCTGTGCCAGTGCCGCAATGCCTGCATCGATCTGATCGGTGGCAATGGAGGACAGGCGCAGCCGGAAAAAGGGGCAGGGCTGGCGCGGCGTCGCAAAGAACGCGCTGCCTGCCTCGATCAGCACGCCGTGGCGGCGCGCCACGGCGGCCAGCGCATCGGTGTCCAGCCAGGCCGGCGCCTGCACCCACAGCGATGCGCCTCCCTGGGGCTGGCGGAAGATGAAATCCGGCAGGTGTGCGCGCAGCGAGCGGTCCACCTGCGCCACGCGCTCCAGCATGGCCTGGTTCACGCGGCGCGCATGGGCCTCATGGTGGCCCAGCGACAGGAACAGCGCATAGGCGTGCTGCAGAAAGGCGCTGGGGTGGCGCACCATGGCATGGCGCAGCACGCGCAACTCGTCGATCAGCGCGCGCGGCGCAACGATGTAGCCCAGCCGCAGCGCGGGCGACAGGCTCTTGGACAGCGACCCCACATAGATCACACGCCCGCCCTTGTCCAGGCTCTTGAGCGCGGGCATGGGCGTGCCCTGGTAGAGGTTCTCGGCCTCGTAGTCGTCCTCGATGATCACGAAATCGCCCTGCTCGGCGCGGCGCAGCAGCTGCTCGCGCCGCTGCAGGCTCAGCGTCACGGTGGTGGGGCTCTGGTGCGAGGGCGTGACGAACAGATAGTCCAGCGGCGGCAGGCCATCGACCACCACGCCTTCCTCGTCCACGGCCACGGGCACCCAGTGGGGGCGGCGCAGCGAAAAGGTGTTGCGCGCATGCGGGTGGCCCGGCTCCTCGAAGCCCAGCCGCTGCGAGGGGTCCAGCAGCGCGTCGGCCAGCAGGTAGAAGGCCTGCTGCGCGCCCACGGTGACCAGGATCTCATCCTTGAGCGCGAACACGCCGCGCCGGGGCAGCAGGCGCAGGCGGATCTGCTCGATCAGGTCGGGCACATCGTCGGTCTCGAAGTCCGGCGTCCACTGCGGCAGCTGGGCGCGCGCCAGGCTGCGCGTGCAGCATTCCCGGAAGCCTTCGGTGGGAAACAGCGCGGGATCGTGCATGCCGTAGACGAAGGGGTAGGGGTACTCGCGCCACTGCAGCGGCTTGGACAGCGTGTGCCTGTCCGTCAGCGAGCGCAGCACGCGTGCAGACCAGTCCGGTGCGGGCTCCCCGGGACTTGCCGCAGGCAGGGCCACGGCGCCGTCCACACCAGCCAGGCGCGAATCCCGGGCCACGAACACGCCGCTGCGCGGGCGGGCTTCCAGAAAGCCTTCATCCACGAGCTGCTCGTAGACCGTGGTCACGGTATTGCGCGACACCTCCAGCAGGCGCGACAGCTCGCGCGAGGGTGGCATGGCCGCGCCGGGCGGCAGGCGGCCTTCGAGGATGGGCTGGACCAGGGCCAGGCGCAGGCGGTCCTTCAGGGGAAGGCCGGGCTGCTCGGGCAGCGCGAACAGGCGGGCCCACTGGTGGCGTGGGTCTGTGACGGAAGGGGTGCTCATGGCGCAACGGAGGCAATCGGGGGGCGTTCTTGGCGCGGCCGGGCAGAGGGCGCGCGGTCGGCGCCATGTTGCGGTGCGGGTGCGGGCAAGTAAAGGTTTGGGCCGGCCGACGCGGGTAAACACCGGGCCTCTGGCTCCTACGTTTGGACGGCTGTGGCCCCCGCGGCCCGCGCCCTTGTTGCGTATTCTGGATTGAAGGCAGCGAGCCGCGCGGCCTGGCGATCCAACGAGGGAGACAGTCCATGCACACCATCACTTTCCGACGCCGCGCCCTGGCGGCCCTGGCCCTGGCCGGCGCGCTGGCGGGCCTGGCGGCCACGCCGCTGCAGGCCCAGGCCCAGGAGCCGCAGCGCGGCGGCACCCTGATCGTGGGCAGCACCCAGGTGCCACGGCACCTGAACGGCGCCGTGCAATCGGGCATTGCCACGGCCATGCCTTCCACCCAGCTGTTCGCCAGCCCGCTGCGCTTCGATGACCAGTGGAAGCCCCAGCCCTACCTGGCCGAGTCCTGGAAGCTGGCCGAGGACGGCAAGTCGCTGACCCTGAACCTGCGCAGGAATGCCGTGTTCCACGACGGCAAGCCCATCACCTCGGCCGACGTGGCCTTCTCCATCATGGCCATCAAGGCCAACCACCCGTTCCAGACCATGCTGGGGCCCGTGGAGAAGGTGGACACGCCGGACCCTTACACGGCCATCATCCGCATGAACGCGCCGCATCCGGCCATCCTGCTGGCCATGAGCCCGGCGCTGGCGCCCATACTGCCCAGGCACATCTATGGCGACGGTGCCGACCTCAAGACCCATGCGCGCAACAGCGCCGACGTGGTGGGCTCGGGGCCGTTCAAGCTGACCGAGTTCCGCGCGGGCCAGCGCATCGTGATGGAGCGCTTCGACAAGTTCTTCCTGCCCGGCCGGCCCTACCTGGACAAGCTGGTCTTCAACATCGTGCCCGACTCCTCCAGCCTGCTGCTGAGCCTGGAGCGCGGCGACGTGCAGATGGTGCCCTACCTGCAGGCCTCCATCGACCTGAAGCGCCTGTCCACCAATCCCCAGATCACGCTGACCGGCAAGGGCTTCGAGGGCATAGGCTCGATCAACTGGCTGGCCATCAACACCGACAGGAAGCCTCTGGACGACGTGCGCGTGCGCAAGGCCATTGCGCATGCCATCGACAAGAACTTCATCACCAAGGCGCTGATGGGCGGCTTCGCCAGCGTGGCCGACGGCCCCATCGTGGCGGCCAGCCCCTTTGCCTCGGCCGACCTGGTGCGCTATCCGCTGGACCTCAAGAAGTCGGCGGCCCTGCTGGACGAGGCAGGCCTCAAGCCCGGCGCCAACGGAGAGCGCTTCAAGATCACCATCGACTACCTGCCGGGCACGGACGAGCAGCAAAAGAACGTGGCCGAGTACGTGCGCGCCCAGCTCAAGAAGGTGGGCATCGCCGTCGAGGTGCGCGCCTCGGCCGATTTCCCGGCCTGGTCCCGGCGGCTGGCCACGCATGACTTCGACCTGTCCATGGACATCGTCTTCAACTGGGGCGATCCGGTCATCGGCGTGCACCGCAGCTACCTGTCCACCAACATCAAGCCCGTGGTCTGGACCAACACCCAGTCCTACCGCAATCCCAAGGTGGACGAGCTGCTGAACACGGCCAGCGGCACGCTGGACACGGCCGAGCGCAAGAAGCTCTATGCGGCCTTCCAGAAGACCGTGACGGACGAGCTGCCGGTGATCTTCATCAACAACTCGCCCTATCACACGGCTGCGCGCAAGAACGTGGGCAACCTGCCGACCACGGTCTGGGGGCCGGCCTCGCCCTATGACGAGATTTTCTTGAAGTAATCCAGGAGGACCCGGCCATGGCATTTCTCCGCACACTCTTCAAGCGGCTGCTGCAGGGCCTGGCGCTGGTGCTGGCCGTGGTGGTGCTGAACTTCATGCTGGTGCATGCGGCGCCCGGCGACCCCGTGGAGACCATTGCCGGCGCCAGCGGCGGCATGGAGCCCGAGCTCATGGCCGAGCTGCGCACACGCTACGGGCTGGATCGGCCGCTGCCCGTGCAGCTGGGCATCTACCTGGCGCGCGTGGCCAGTGGTGATCTGGGCTACTCCTACTTCTTCAACCTGCCGGTGGCGCAGATGATTGCCGAGCGCGTGCCCGCCACCTTGCTGCTGGTGCTGGCCGCCGTGCTCACGGCCTTCGTGGTGGGCACGCTGCTGGGCGTGCTGTCCTCGCGCCGGCCCAACGGCCTGCTGTCGCAGTGCATCACCGTGCTGTCCCTGGTGGGCTTTGCGGCGCCCGTGTTCTGGACCGGCATGCTGCTGGTGCTGGCGTTTGCCTCCTGGTGGCCCGTGCTGCCGGTGTCGGGCATGCGCTCTGCCGATGCCGCAGGCGGCGCAGGCCTTGCCGACCTGCTGGATGTGGCACGGCACCTGGTGCTGCCCGCGCTGACACTGGCCCTGGTCTACCTGGCGCAGTACAGCCGGCTGTCGCGCTCGTCCATGCTGGACGTGCTGGGCGCCGACTACATCCGCACGGCGCGCGCCAAGGGGCTGGCCGAGCATGTGGTGCTCTACCGCCATGCGCTGCGCAACGCGCTGCTGCCCGTGGTGACCATGCTGGGCCTGCAGTTCGGCAACGTCATGGCCGGCGCCATCATCGTGGAGACGGTCTTCAACTGGCCGGGCCTGGGGCGGCTGGCCTTCGACTCGGTGCTGCGGCGCGACTACCCGACCATCCTGGGCGTGCTGCTGTTCTCCTCCATCGTCGTGGTCGTGATGAACCTCGTCACCGACCTGTGCTACCGGCTGATCGATCCCCGCATCAAGGCGGCCTGAGACCATGAATGCCATCACACCACCTTCCGTGTCCGTGCCGACCGTCGCCGCGCCGCAGGCCGCAGCCCATGCCGAGCACCCGGCGCGCGAAGCGCTGCGCATGTTCCTGCGCAACCCCTCGGCCATTGCCGGCATGGCCATGCTGCTCATCGTGCTGCTGGTGGCCATCGCCGGCCCCTGGATCTGGCCTGCGGACCCGTTCGAGATCCGCACCATGCCGCTGAGCCCGCCGTTCAGCGAGGAGGCCTGGCTGGGCAGCGACCAGCTGGGGCGCGACGTGCTCACGGGCATCATCCACGGCGGCCGCGCCACGCTGCTGGTGGGCGCCTTCGCGGCTTTGCTGTCGGTGTGCATCGGCGTGACGCTGGGGGCGATGGCCGGCTACTACGGCGGCCGCGTCGATGCGCTGCTGATGCGCGTGACCGAGTTCTTCCAGGTGCTGCCTGCGCTGCTGTTCGCCATGGTGGTGGTCACGCTGTTCTCGCCCTCGCTGGTGACGGTCACGCTGGCCATCGGCAGCGTGAGCTGGCCGGCCACGGCGCGGTTGACGCGGGCCGAGTTCATGCGCATCCGCCAGCTTGAATTCGTGCGCGCGGAGAGCGCCATCGGCGCGCGCCACGGCCGCATCATCTGGAAGGTGATCCTGCCCAATGCGCTGCCGCCGCTGGTGGTGTCGGCCACGCTGGCCGTGGGCGCCGCCATCCTGTTCGAGGCCGGCCTGTCCTTCCTGGGCCTGGGGGACCCCAACCAGATGAGCTGGGGCCTGATGATCGGGTCGGCCCGCCAGTACCTGCTGTCGTGCTGGTGGGCCGTGGCCTTTCCCGGTGCCGCCATCTTCGTCACCGTGCTGGCCGTCAGCCTGATCGGCGACGGCCTCAACGATGCACTCAACCCCAAGCTGAGGGAGCGCTGATGGACACCGACACCCCCCTGTTGCAAGTCAGCGGCCTGCGCGTGGCCTTCCAGGGCCGGCGCGGCCAGGCCACGGTGCTCAACGGCGTGGATTTCGATCTGCGCGCGGGCGAGACCCTGTGCGTGGTCGGCGAATCCGGCTGCGGCAAGAGCATGACGGCGCTGGCGCTGCTGCGCCTCATTCCCTCGCCTCCGGGTCGCATCACGGGCGGGCAGGTGCGCTTCCAGGGCGAGGACCTGGTGGCCGCCGGCGAGGCCCATATGCGCCAGGTGCGCGGCAACCGCATCTCCATGATCTTCCAGGAGCCCATGACCTCGCTGAACCCGGTGCTCACCGTGGGCGAGCAGATCGCCGAGCCGCTGCGCCTGCACGCTGGCCTGGACGCGGCTGCCGCGCGCCAGCGCGCCGTGGAGATGCTCCGGCAGGTCGGCATCCCCGCACCCGAGCGGCGTGTGCACGAGTACCCGCACCAGTTGTCGGGCGGCATGCGCCAGCGCGTGATGATCGCCATGGCCCTGGCCTGCCGGCCCGACATCCTGATCGCCGACGAGCCCACCACGGCGCTGGATGTGACCGTGCAGGCGCAGATCTTCGACCTGCTGCGCGAGCTGCAGCGCGACAAGGGCACGGCCATCGTGCTGATCACGCACGACATGGGGGCCGTGGCCGAGATGGCCGACCGCGTCATGGTCATGTATGCGGGCCGCGTGATCGAGCAGGGCCGCTGCGAGCAGGTGCTGTCGGCGCCCGCCCATCCGTACACGCGCGGCCTGATCGCCTGCCTGCCCGAGCTGGGCAGCAGCCAGGCAGGCGGGCGCACCGAGCTGCCCGAGATCCCCGGCGTCGTGCCCTCGATCTGGGAGTTGGGCAGCGGCTGCGCCTTCCGTGCGCGCTGCCGCGAGGCCCAGCCGCGCTGCGCCAGCGAGGCGCCGCCGCTGGTCGCGCTGGATGATCCATCCCACGGCGTGGCCTGCTGGCTGCACGCTCCCGCTTCCCGCATCCGCGCCCACACGGAGGCCCTGGCATGAACGCACGCATGGACGATACCCTCTTGCAGGTGGACGATCTCCAGGTCCACTTTCCGCGCCCGGGCAAGGGCCTGTTCGGCAGGCCCGAGGTGGTCAAGGCCGTGGACGGCGTGTCCTTCAGCCTGCGGCGCGGCAGCACGCTGGCCGTGGTGGGCGAGTCGGGCTCGGGCAAGACCACCACGGCGCTGGCCGTGATGCGCCTGGCGCCCGTGACGGCAGGCCGCATGCAGCTGGGCGATACCGACCTGGGTGGCCTGTCGGGCGAGGCCCTGCGCCAGGCGAGGCGGCGCATGCAGATCGTGTTCCAGGACCCGTTTTCCTCGCTGAATCCGCGACAGCGCGCGGGCGATGCGGTGCGCGCTCCGCTGGACCTGATGGACGTGGGCACGCCGGCCGAGCGCGAGGCGCGCGTGGCCGAGCTGTTCACCCAGGTCGGCCTGCGGCCCGAACAGCGCCAGCTGTTCCCGCACCAGTTCTCGGGCGGCCAGCGCCAGCGCATCAACATCGCGCGCGCCCTGGCCACGCGGCCCGAACTCGTGGTCTGCGACGAACCCGTGTCGGCGCTGGACATCGCCATCCGCGCCCAGATCCTCAACCTGCTGGCGCGGCTGCAGCGCGAGCTGGGCCTGAGCTACCTGTTCATCTCGCACGACATGGCCGTGGTCGAGCACATCTGCGACGACATCGCCGTCATGTACCTGGGCCAGATCGTGGAGCGCGCACCGCGCCAGGCCTTCTTTGCGCGGCCGCTGCATCCCTACAGCGTGGCCCTGATGTCGGCCGTGCCCACGGTGCGCGGCGGGCGCGAGCGCGCGGCGCGGCGCATACGGCTGGCCGGCGATCCGCCCAGTCCCATCAACCCGCCCGCGGGCTGCCGCTTCGCCGGGCGCTGCCCCGTGGCCGTGCCTGCGTGCTCGGCCGAGGCGCCACCGCTGCGCGAAGCCGCCCCCGGCCATTGGGTGCGATGCATCCGCGTGGACCACATCTATGGCGTGCCGCGCGCGCCGCTGGCCCTTTGAACCCGGAGCACCCGCCACCATGAGTATCACCGTCTACGCCGCCCGCAAGATCATCACCATGAACCCCATGCAGCCCGAGGCCACGCACGTGGCCGTGCGCGACGGGCGCATCCTCGCTGTCGGGGACCTCGCGCGCTGCACGGCCTGGGGCGAATGCCGCATCGACGAGCGCTTTGCCGACCAGGTGCTGCTGCCCGGGCTGGTGGAGGGTCACTGTCACCTCAAGGAAGGCAGCATGTGGGATTGGACATACACGGGCTGGTTCGAACGGCGCGACCCCGACGGAAAGACCTGGCCCGGCCTGCGCTCCATGGATGCCGTGGTGGACCGCCTGGCCGAGGTGGCGTCGCGCATGGATGCGCAGGGCCTGCCGCCCGGGCAGCCGCTGATCGCCTGGGGGTTCGATCCCATCTACTTTGGCGGCGAGCGCATGACGGTGGAGCACCTGGACCGGGCTGCAGGAGGCCGTCCCATCGTGATCTCGCACGCCAACGGCCATCTGATGAATGTCAACAGCGCCATGCTGTGCCTGGCCGAGATCACGCGCGACAACGAGGTCGAGGGCGTGGTGCGCTTTGCGCCCGGCCACGCCCTGGCCGGCGAGCCCACGGGCGAGCTGCAGGAGCCGGCCGCCATGTTCCTGGTGCTGCGCAAGATCGGCAACGCCGGGCTGCTGGCGCCCATGACCGAGGCCGGCGTGCGCTCCTTTGCCCGCCTGGCCTGCCGCCAGGGCGTGACCACCGCCACCGACCTGGTCAACAGGCTGGGCGAGCAGGACTGCCGCGTGCTGGAGGCCGCGCTGGCCGACGACCAGGTGCCCATCCGCATCCTGCCCGCCTTCCAGGCGTTTCACGGCACGCATGGCGCCGAGGCCGGTGCCGAGCATGTGCGCACGCTCATGGCGCGCAACACCGACCGGCTGCGCTACGGCCTGGTCAAGATGATGCTGGACGGCTCCATCCAGGGCTTTTCGGCGCGCCTGCGCTGGCCCGGTCACTACAACGGCGCGCCCAACGGCATCTGGGTCACCGCGCCCGCGCAGTACGAGGCCGATTTCGAGACCTACCACCGCGCAGGCCTGCTCATCCATACGCACACCAATGGCGACGAGGCCAGCGAGGCCGCCATCGACGCCATAGGCCGCGTGCTGGCCCGCGCCCCCCGGCCCGACCACCGCCACACGCTGCAGCATGGCCAGATGATCGATGCGCCGCTGTTTCGCCGCATGGCGGCGCTGGGCCTGTGCGCCAACCTGTTCGCCAACCACATCTGGTACTGGGGCGACCAGCACTACGAGATGACCATGGGGCCGGACCGCGCCATGCGGCTCGATGCCTGCGCCAGCGCGTTGGCCGCCGGCGTGCCGCTGGCCATCCACTCGGATGCGCCCGTCACGCCGCTGGGGCCGCTGTTCACCGCCTGGTGCGCGGTCCACCGGATCACGCCCAAGGGCCGCGTGCTGGGCGCTGCCGAGCGCCTGACCGTGGCCCAGGCCCTGCATGCCGTCACGCTGGGCGCGGCCTGGACACTGAAGATGGACCACGAGATCGGCAGCATCGAATGCGGCAAGCGCGCCGACTTCTGCGTGCTGGAGGACGATCCGCTGTCCCTGGACCCCATGGTGCTGAAGGACCTCAAGGTCTGGGGCACGGTGCTGTCGGGGCGCGTCTTCAAGGCGGCATGACATGGGGCAGCGGCTGCCGTTCACGGTCATCGGCGGTTTCCTGGGCGCCGGCAAGACCACGCTGCTCAACCACTGGCTGCGCCATGCGGATGGCCAGCGGCTGGCCGTGCTGGTCAACGACTTCGGTGCGCTCAACATCGATGCAGGCCTGATCAAGGCCCACAGCGGCGACACCATTGCACTGACCAATGGCTGCGTGTGCTGCCAGATCGGCGATGACCTGTCCATGGCCCTGATCGGCGTGCTGCAGCAGCGCGAGCGCTTCGACGCCGTGGTGGTCGAGGCCAGCGGCGTCTCCGACCCCTGGCGCATTGCCCAGTTGGGCCTGGCCGATCCCGCACTGGCGCTGGACGGCGTCATCGTGGTCGTCGATGCCGCTGCCCTGCCCGGGCAGGCGGCCGATCCGCTGCTGGCCGACACGCTGCAGCGCCAGGTGGCCAGGGCCGACCTGGTCATCGTCAACAAGACCGATCTGGCCGAAGCCCGGACCCTGGAGCGCGTGCACGGCTGGATAGCCAGCCACGCGCCAGCCGCGCAACGCTGCGATGTGCACGAAGCCCGGGTGCCCGTGGAGCTGCTCAGTGGCGCAGCCCTGCTGCGTGGCGTGCGGGAAGTTTCATGGGGTGCCAGCACTGCGCGCCCCATGCATGGCCGGCAGTTCGAGACCTGGTCCTGCCAGCCGCCCGGGGTGCTGGCCGAGACGGCCCTGCAGGCGTGGCTGCAGGCCATGCCGGCTGGCGTGCTGCGGCTCAAGGGCGTGGTGCAGACCGGGGCGGGCCAGTGGAGCGAGCTTCAGTTTGCCGGGCGCAGCGGCCGGCTGCGTGCCGCATCAGCGCCCGCGCCCGCGCAGCAGCAGGTGCCCGCCATCGTGGCCATCGGCCTGGCCGGGCAGTTGCCGGTGGCGGCGCTGCAGGCGCTGGTGGCAGGCGCTGCGGGCGTCAGGGCTGCGGGCCGTCCCGCATGAAATCCTGGGCTGCCTGCTGCAGCCACTCGCGCAGGCTTTGCAGCGGCGGGTAGTTGCCGCGGCTCGTGGGCCAGGCCAGGTAGTAGCGCTCGGCGCTTTCCATCTCGGGCAGATGGGGCAGGGCACGCACCAGGTCGCCCTGGGCCAGTTCCCGCTCGATCAGAAAGCGTGGCAGCAAGGCCACGCCCACGCCGGCGATGGCGGCCTGGGCGGCGGTGGCGAACTGGTCGAACAGCATGCCCTGGCCCTCGGCCATGGGCGCGTGGTGCACGGACAGCCAGCGCTGCCAGGCATCGGGGCGCGATGCCAGGTGCAGCAGCGGCGCCTGCAGCAGGTCCTGGGGCTGGGCAAAGCCATGCTGGGCCAGCAGGGCGGGGCTGCAGGCAGGCACCACGGTCTCGCTCATCAGAAAGGCCAGCTCGGCGCCCGGCCAGTGCGGCAGGCCGAAATGGATGGCGGCGTCCACGGCTTCGAGCTGGAAGTCGAATTGGGACAGCCGCGTCGTCAGGTTGATGGTGATGCCCGGGTGGGCGCTGAAGAACTGCGGCAGGCGCGGCGCCAGCCAGCGCGTGCCGAAGGTGGGCAGGATGGCCAGGTTCAGGCTGCCGCCGCGCGGGTTGGCCCGAAAACCCAGCGTGGCCGTGGAGATGCGCATCAGCGCGCCCCGGATTTCCTGCGCATAGGCCTGGCCGGCCGGGCTCAGGCGCACGGTCTGGCGCTCGCGCACAAAGAGTTCTGCCTCCAGCCGCTCCTCCAGCGCTCGGATCTGGCGGCTGACGGCGCTTTGCGTCAGGTGCAGCTCGGCTGCAGCTGCCGTGAAGCTCTGGTGCCGGGCCGCTGCCTCGAAGGCGCACAGCAGGGACATGGGGGGCAGGAAACGGCGGGACAGCAGCATGGCAGGGAGCGGTGGGGCAATCGTGGGAGGGGCATTCTGTTTGGGAATGACCTATGGGCCCGATTATCGTTTGACCAGGCTCAAGGCGCAGACCTAGCATGCGTGCCAGGAATTCACCATGCCGCAGGCTGATCTGCGGCCCCACCATCAGTCCCCACGAGCACCATGTCCTCTACGTCCGCCAACGCCTTCGTGCCTTCCGACGAGATCCGCGCGCGCTTTTCCAGCGCCATGTCCGAGATGTACCGCGATGAAGTGCCCCAGTACGGCACGCTGATCGAACTCGTGGCCGAAATCAACCAGCGCACGCTGCAGGCCGAGCCTGAGCTGCTGGCCCGGATGCAGCGCAGTGGCGAGCTGGCCCGCCTGGGCGTGGAGCGCCACGGCGCCATCCGCGTGGGCACGGCCACCGAGCTGTCCATGCTGCGCCGCCTGTTCGCCATCATGGGCATGGAGCCCGTGGGCTACTACGACCTGTCGGTGGCCGGCGTGCCCGTGCACTCCACGGCCTTCCGTCCCGTCAGCGATGCCGCGCTGCTGGCCAACCCTTTCCGCGTCTTCACCTCGCTGCTGCGCCTGGACCTGATCGCCGACGAGGCGCTGCGCGCCCATGCTGCCGCCATCCTGGCGCGCCGCAACATCTTCACCGAGCGCGCGCTGGCGCTGATCGCCCAGTCCGAGGCCAACGGCGGCCTCACCGATGCCGAGGCCGATGAATTCGTCGGCGAGGCGCTGGAGACCTTCCGCTGGCACAGCGAGTCCACCGTGGACGGCACCACCTACGACGCGCTGCACAAGGCCCACCGCCTGATCGCCGACGTGGTCTGCTTCAAGGGCCCGCACATCAACCACCTGACGCCGCGCACGCTGGACATCGATGCCGCCCAGGCCGCCATGCCCGCACGCGGCATGGACGCCAAGGACGTGGTCGAAGGCCCGCCGCGCCGCGACTGCCCCATCCTGCTGCGCCAGACCAGCTTCAAGGCGCTCAAGGAGACCGTGCGTTTCGCCGGCGATGCCACGGGCGCAGGCTCGCACACGGCGCGCTTCGGCGAGATCGAGCAGCGCGGCGTTGCGCTTACGCGCAAGGGCCGCGCGCTCTACGACCAGCTGCTGGCCCAGGTGCGCGACATGGGCAGCGCGGGCAGTGCCGCACCCGACTACGGCAGCCGCCTGGCCCAGGTCTTCGAGGCTTTCCCCGACACCCATGAGCAACTGCGCCGCCAGGACCTGGCCTTCTACCGCTTCACGCTGAGCGATGAGGGCGCCGCCCTGGCCGCAGGCGAGGCCGCCGCGGCCGCCGCCTCGGACCTGGACGCCCTGATCGCCCGCGGCCTGGCCCAGGCCGAGCCCATCGTCTACGAGGACTTCCTGCCCGTGAGCGCGGCCGGCATCTTCCAGTCCAACCTGGGCGGCGAAGAGCAAAAGCAGTACGCGGCCCATGCGGCCCAGCAGGCCTTCGAGGCCGACCTGGGTGCCCGCGTGCATGACGAGATCGCGCTGTACGAGCAGGCGCAGCAGCGCTCCATCGACCAGCTGCGCAGCGCGCTGCGCACCCAGGCCGCCCAGGCTGTGGCCTGACCGGCTGCCTGGAGGCCGGCTTTGGCCGGCATCCACCCTGTATCCCCTTTCCCGGGGCGCATGCGCAGGCGCCAGGCCTGTGCACGCGCCCCTTTGTTTTTTGCAAAGCCGCAAGAGGCCTTCATGAGCACTGCAGACCTGGGCATTCAGTCGCCCACCGCCCATCTGTTCAACCCGCTGTTCGCACATCCCGAAGGCTCGCCCATACGCGAGCTGTTTCCCTATCTGAGCCGCTCCGGCATGCTCTCGCTGGCGGGCGGCTATCCCTCGCCCAGCCTGTTCGATGCCGAAGGCCTGCAACAGGCCGCGATGGCCGCTTTGCAGCAGGACGCTGGCGCCAGCCTGCAGTACGGCGCCAGCGAAGGCCAGCTGCCGCTGCGCGAAGCCCTGGCCGCGCTGTGCGCCACGCGCGGCATTGCCTGCACGCCGGCCGACATGATCGTGACCACGGGCTCGCAACAGGCCTTCGACCTGCTGGTCAAGGTACTGGTGGAGCCTGGCGATCCGGTGCTGGTCGAGGTGCCCGCCTACCCGGCCACGCTGCAGACGCTCAAGCTGGCCCAGGCACAGGTCGTGGCCGTGCCCACGGATGAACACGGCCTGGACACCGGTGCCCTGGCCAGCCTGCTGGCGCAGTGGCCCCATGCGCGCCGCCCCAAGCTGCTCTACACCGTGCCCAACTTCTCCAACCCGGGCGGCACGCTGCTGCCCGCGGCGCGGCGCGAGGCCCTGGTGGCGCTGGTGCGCCAGCACGGCTTTGCCATCGTCGAGGACGATCCCTATGGCGAGCTGCGCTTTACCGGCCAGCGCGAGCCGTCGATCTACGAAACGGGCCTGGCGCTGTGCGGCGCCCAGGCCAATCCCGTGGTTTACCTGTCCAGCCTGTCCAAGACCGTGGCGCCTGCGCTGCGCATCGGCTGGATGCTGGCCGACGCCCAATTGCTGCGCCGCTGCACCATCGCCAAGCAGACGGCCGACCTGTGCACCTCGCCGCTGGCGCAGATGATCGCCGCGCACTATCTGCGCTCGGGCCGCTATGCACCCCAGCTGGCCCAGGCCTGCGCCGAGTACGCGGCGCGCATGGATGCGCTGTGCTCGGGCATGCAATCGGCCCTGGGCGAGCAGATCCGCTTCGTGCGGCCTGCGGGCGGCATGTTCGTCTGGGCGCAGCTGCTGCCGCCACAACGGCATGCGGGCGAGCCCGAGGCCCTGGCCCGGGCGCTGTTCACGGCCGCTGTGGAGCAGGGCGTGCTCTATGTGCCAGGCAAGGCCTTCTTCCCGGCCGAGGCGGCGCAGCGGGCCGGCCTGTGCATGCGCCTGTCGTATGCGGCGCCCACCGTGCCCCAGATCACCGAGGCCGTGGCGCGCCTGGGCCGGGCCTGGGGCCAGGCCGTGTCCTGAGGACATCGGCAACAGCGTTCATGCAATGAAAAAGGCCGCCCGAGGGCGGCCTTTTTCTTGCGGGGCAAACCGGGCATGGCGCAAGGCCTGCCCGGTTGCGGCGGGCAATTACATGCCCATGCCGCCCATGCCACCCATGCCGCCCATGTCGGGCATGGCGGGGGCGCCTTCAGCCTTGGGGGACTCGGCGATCATGGCTTCGGTCGTCAGCAGCAGCGATGCCACGGAAGCGGCGTTCTGCAGGGCCGTACGCGTCACCTTGGTCGGGTCCAGGATACCCATTTCCAGCATGTCGCCGTAGGTGTCGTTGGCGGCGTTGAAGCCGTAGTTGCCCGAGCCGTTCAGCACGGCGTTGACCACCACCGAGGGCTCGCCACCGGCGTTGGCCACGATTTCGCGCAGGGGCGCTTCGATGGCCTTCATGATCAGCTTGATGCCGGCGTCCTGCTCGGCGTCGCCGGTCTTCAGTTCGCCCACGGCTTGCTTGGCACGCAGCAGAGCCACGCCGCCGCCGGCCACGATGCCTTCTTCCACAGCAGCGCGGGTAGCGTGCAGGGCGTCTTCAACGCGGGCCTTCTTTTCCTTCATCTCGACTTCGGTGGCAGCGCCGACCTTGATCACGGCCACGCCGCCGGCCAGCTTGGCCACGCGCTCTTGCAGCTTTTCGCGGTCGTAGTCGCTGGTGGCTTCTTCGATCTGGATGCGGATCTGCTTGACGCGGGCTTCGATTTCAGCAGCTTGGCCAGCACCGTCGATGATGGTGGTGTTTTCCTTGCCGATTTCGATGCGCACTGCCTGGCCCAGGTCTTCCAGGGTCACCTTGTCCAGCGCCAGGCCCACTTCTTCAGCGATGACCTTGCCGCCCGTCAGGATGGCGATGTCTTCCAGCATGGCCTTGCGGCGGTCGCCGAAGCCAGGAGCCTTGACAGCCACAACCTTCAGGATGCCGCGGATGGTGTTGACCACCAGCGTTGCCAGGGCTTCGCCTTCGACGTCTTCTGCAATGATCAGCAGGGGACGGCCGGCCTTTGCCACGGCTTCCAGCGTGGGCAGTAGGTCGCGGATGTTGCTGATCTTCTTGTCGAACAGCAGCACGAAGGGGTTGTCCAGCAGGGCAACCTGCTTTTCGGGGTTGTTGATGAAGTAGGGCGACAGGTAGCCGCGGTCGAACTGCATGCCCTCGACGACGTCGAGTTCGTTGGCCAGCGACTTGCCTTCTTCAACGGTGATCACGCCTTCCTTGCCGACCTTGTCCATGGCTTCGGCAATGATGCTGCCCACGGATTCGTCGGAGTTGGCGGAGATCGAGCCGACCTGGGCGATTTCCTTGGAGGTGGTGGTGGCCTTGGATTGCTTCTTCAGCTCTTCCACCAGGGCGGCGACAGCCTTGTCGATGCCGCGCTTGAGGTCCATGGGGTTCAGGCCGGCGGCCACGTACTTGATGCCTTCGCGGACGATGGCCTGTGCCAGCACGGTGGCGGTGGTCGTGCCGTCACCGGCGATGTCGTTGGTCTTGGAGGCCACTTCCTTCACGAGCTGGGCGCCCATGTTCTGCAGCTTGTCCTTGAGTTCCACTTCCTTGGCGACCGACACGCCGTCCTTGGTCACGGTGGGGGCGCCGAAGGAGCGCTCCAGCACCACGTTGCGGCCCTTGGGGCCCAGCGTGACCTTGACCGCGTTGGCCAGGATGTTCACGCCTTCAACCATGCGGGCGCGTGCTTCGCCGCCGAAAACTACGTCTTTTGCTGCCATTTCAATTCTCCGGATTCAGTTGGAAAGTGCGGTTTCGAAGCGCGTGGATTACTTTTCGACGACCGCGAACAGGTCGTCTTCCTTCATCACCAGCAGTTCGTCGCCATGGACCTTGACGGTCTGGCCGCTGTACTTGCCGAACAGAACGCGGTCGCCGACCTTCACGTTCAGGGCGATCACTTCACCCTTGTCGTTCTTCTTGCCGGGACCCACTGCCAGCACTTCGCCCTGGTCGGGCTTCTCGGCGGCGTTGTCGGGGATCACGATGCCCGAAGCCGTCTTGGTTTCGTTTTCGAGGCGCTTGACGATCACGCGATCGTGCAGGGGACGCAGGTTCATACCAACTCCTAAATCATCAACAAAGTTGAAACAAAGACTTGCCGGCCCGGCGGGCCGGCATTCGAAGCAATGTGGGACAGAGGATTGTTAGCACTCATACCCAACGAGTGCTAATAATAAGGCAATTCGGCCAGGTTTCAAGGGGTAGGTGTCGCATCCCGTACGATCATATGGTCGCTTGTGAAACAGGTGCGGGTGGGTCTGGTACCAATCTTTCATGGCCTGC
>NZ_JAQOTI010000008.1:333709-403599 GCF_028401915.1 Delftia sp. DT-2 | reverse complement strand
GAGCCGAGTTCCAAAGAACTTGGCTGTTCGCCTCAAACGCCCACGCTTATCGGCTGTATATTTTTAAGGATCGAAGCGAAGAATTTCTTCCTTGCTTCTGACTTGCTGCGATCAGCGAAGCCTTGAATTCTAGCACAGTTTTTAGCGTCGTTGCAATCAAATTTCTTCGATCTTTTCAACACCAGCGATCTGCATCGCTCTCTTCAGCAGAGCCTTGCATTGTAGCACGTTTTTTAACGGTCTTGCAAAACTCTGGAAGCTTCACTTTTCAGACATTTGCGTGTCATCGAGTGCAGGGGCGCAATTCTAGCACCAAAACTTGGCGGATGACTGGCGTCATCCGCCAAGTTTTTTCAAGCCGCCGCCAAGGCCTGCTCCAGAGCGTCGACGAAGAGGCTGGCCACGTCGCAGCCGGTCTGGTCATGGATCTCCTGGAAGCAGGTGGGGCTGGTCACATTGATCTCGGTGATGCACTGGCCGATGACATCGACACCGGCCAGCAGCAGTCCACGCTCCATGAGGAGGGGACCGATCTCTTCGGCCATGGCCTTGTCGTGCTGGCTCAGAGGCTGGGCCACGCCCTTGCCGCCCGCTGCCAGGTTGCCGCGCACTTCGTTGCCCTGGGGAATGCGTGCCAGGCAATAGGGAACAGGTTTGCCGCCGATGACGAGCACACGCTTGTCGCCCTCGGTGATCTCGGGCAGGAATTTCTGCACCATGACGCTGCTGGCACCGCCCTGGTTCAGGGTTTCGATGATGCTGCCCAGGTTGCGGCCGTCGGCGCCCACGCGGAAGATGCCCATGCCGCCCATGCCGTCCAGCGGCTTGAGGATGATGTCCTGATGCTCTTCATGGAAGGCGCGGATGTCCTGCGCGCTGCGCGTGACCAGGGTCGGGCCGATGAATTGCGGGAATTCGAGGATGGCCAGCTTTTCCGGATGGTCTCGCAACGCCCTGGGCTTGTTGAAGACCTTTGCGCCTTCGCGCTCGGCCTGTTCCAGCAGGTGCGTGGAGTAGAAGTATTCGGAATCGAAGGGCGGGTCCTTGCGCATGAGGATGGCGTCGAAGCCCGCCAGCTCCTCCAGGCCTTCCTTGGAGATTTCAAACCACTGCCGGGCATCTCCCGTGAGCTGGATGTGCCGCACCTGGGCGACGACCTTGCCGCCGCGCTGCCAGGAAAGCTGCCTGGGTTCGCAGGCCACGATGGAGTGGCCGCGCCGCTGCGCCTCGCGCATCATGGCGAAGGTGGTGTCCTTGTAGGTCTGGAACGATTCGAGCGGATCGGCGACGAAGAGGATTTGCATGGGTTGTGTGCAGAAGGCGGCGGCCCGTGCCTCGCCTGTATGGGAGGCGGAAGTGGGGTGCCCGGGCCTGGGCCGCGTATCAGTCAGCCCGTGCACGTCGGTAATGTTGCACAAATAGCGCCAGGCTGCCCGCGACCACGCCCCAAAACGCCGAGCCGACTCCGGCTATCACCACGCCGCTGAGCGTCACCAGAAAGGTGATCAACGCAGCCTCCCTGTGTTCCTCCCCCTTGAGAGCTGTCGCCAGGCCGCTGCCTATGGAGCCCAGCAGGGCCAGTCCCGCTATGCAGACCACCAGTTCCTTGGGGAAGGCGGTGAGCAGTCCCGTGACCACGGCGCCGAAGATGCCGATGACTATATAGAAGAGGCCACAGATCGCCGCCGCCGTGTAGCGGCGGGATTTGTCCTCATGGGCCTCGGGGCCCATGCAGATGGCAGCGGTGATGGCACTGAGGTTGAGCGCGTAGCCGCCGAAGGGGGCCAGCACCAGGGTGGCGATGCCCGTCATGCTGATGATGCGGGAGATGGGCAGGTCGTAGCCGGTGGCACGGATGACGGCCACGCCGGGCAGGTTCTGCGAGGCCATGGTGACGACGAACAGGGGCAAGGCCAGGCTCACCAGGGCGGGCACCGAGAACTGCGGCATGGTGAAGACTGGCCAGGCAAGGCCTGCATGCACGGCGGACCATTGCATTTGCCCGTTGAGCGCCACCCAGGCGATGGAGGCCACCAGCGTGGCGATGACCGCATAGCGCGGTGCCAGGCGGCGCGACAGCAGATAGGTCAGCAGCATGACCAGCACCAGGGGCAGCGCATCCCTGGCGGCGGCAAAGGCCTGCATGCCGAAGTTGGCCAGTACGCCCGCCAGGAGGGCGGCAGCGATTTCCATGGGGATGCGGTTCATGACGCGCTCGAACCAGCCTGTGGCTCCCACCAGGATGATCAGCCCCGCGCTGATGATGAAGGCGCCAACGGCCTCGCCCATGGAAAAGCCCCCGGCAAGCCCTGCCGTGGCAAGGACGGCTGCGCCTGGCGTGGACCAGGCGACCATGACCGGCATGCGCAGTATCAGCGAGGGCAGCAGAGAGCACAGGCCCATGCCCAGTCCCAGCGCCCAGATCCAGGACGTGATCTGCTCGGGCGTGGCATGGAAGGCCTGGGCGGCCTGAAAGACCAGGGCCACCGAGCTGGTGAAGCCCACGAGCACGGCCACGAAGCCGGCTGCGAAGGCAGAGGGACTCAAGTCACGGAAAAAGCGCATCGCGCGATTCTGTCACCACAGCCGCCGACCGTGCGATGCGCTGGCGACGCCTACAGCTCGATCTTGGAGCCCAGCTCCACCACGGAGTTGCTGGGCAGGTGCAGGAAGTCGGAGACACGGCTGGCGTTGCGGTGCATCTGGGCAAACAGCTTTTCGCGCCAGGGCGCCATGCGGTGGCTGATGCGCGGGATGATGACATCGCGCGACAGGAAGTAGCTGGTCTCCATGGCGTCGAGCTGGCAACCCCGGGGGCGCAGCAGGGACAGTGCCGCCGGCACGTCCGGTTCGTTCTTGAAGCCGTAGTTGATGATGACCTGCCAGCAGTCGCTGCCCAGCGCCTCGATCTCGGTGCGCTTGTCCAGGCCCACCCAGGGAATTTCATGGTTGCGCACCGTGACGAAGATGTTCTGGTTGTGCAGCACCTTGTTGTGCTTGAGGTTGTGCAGCAGGGCGTTGGGTACGGTGCCCGGTTCGCCGGAAAGAAAGACGGCCGTGCCCGTCACGCGCGCCGGCGGATGGCGCCAGACCGATTCGAGGAAGCTCTTGAGGTCGATGGCATCGGCCTGCAGCTTTTCGTGCAGCAGCTCGCGGCCCTTGCGCCAGGTCATCATCAGCGAGAACACCGTGCCGCCGATCAGCAGCGGGAACCAGCCGCCGTCGAACAGCTTGAGCAGGTTGGACGAGAAGAAGGCCAGGTCCACCAGGAAGAAGAATCCGGTGGCCGCGATGCACAGGGCCAGCGGGTAGTTCCAGCGGTAGCGGATCACGAAGAAGGTCAGCGTGGTGGTGATCAGCATGTCCAGCGTGACCGCAATGCCGTAGGCGGCCGCCAGGTTGCCGCTGGAGCGGAACAGCACCACGGCCAGCGAAATCGCCACGAACAGGCTCCAGTTGACCAGGGGCATGTAGATCTGGCCGGTCTCGCGCACGCTGGTGTGGCGCACTTCCAGGCGCGGCAGATAGCCCAGCTGTATGACCTGGCGCGTGACGCTGAAGGCGCCCGTGATCAGGGCCTGCGAAGCGATGACCGTGGCCATGGTGGCCATCAGCACCAGGGGCAGCAGCGCCCAGGCCGGGGCCATCATGTAGAAGGGATTCTTCACGGCGGCCGGGTTGGCCAGCAGCAGCGCACCCTGGCCGAAGTAATTGAGCGTGAGGGCAGGCATGGCCACGGAGAACCAGGCCAGGCGGATGGGCTTCTTGCCGAAGTGGCCCAGGTCGGCGTAAAGCGCCTCCGCCCCGGTCACGCACAGCACGACGGCGCCCAGGATGATGAAACTGGTGCCGGGGTTGTCCCAGATGAAGCGCACCGCGAAGTGCGGGCTGATGGCCGCCAGGATTTCGGGATGGCCCGCGATCTGGTGCACCCCAAGCGCTGCGATGGTGGCAAACCAGACCAGGGTGATGGGGCCGAAAAACCGACCGATCCCCGCCGTGCCGTGCTTCTGGAACCAGAACAGCAGGAACAGGATGACCAGGGTCAGCGGGATCACGGCCTTGGTGAAGTGCGGAGAGACCACTTCCAGGCCTTCGACGGCCGAGAGCACGGAGATGGCCGGCGTGATCACGCCATCACCATAGAACAGCGAGGTGCCGAAGATGCCGATGAGCAGCAGCACGCTGCGCAGGCGCGGCTTGTCCTTGACGGTCTGCGAGGCCAGGGCCAGCATGGCGACCAGGCCGCCTTCGCCGTTGTTGTCGGCACGCAGCACCAGGACCACGTACTTGAGCGAGACGATGACCGTCAGGGTCCAGAACAGCAGCGACAGGACGCCGTAGATGTTCTCCTGGGTGAACGGCACATGGCCGGAGCCGAAGACCTCCTTGACCGAATACAGCACGCTGGTGCCGATATCGCCATAGACCACGCCGATGGCGCCCAGGGTGAGCGCGGCCAACGAAGATTTGGTTTTCTGCACAGGTCTATGCGCCATCCCGTGGGGAGATGGCTTCAGTCAATTGAAATGCCGGCATTGTCCGCTGTCCTGATGACGAGCGCATCGGACAGCACCCCGATCAGTCGTAGATTTCCGCGTTGGGGTTGGTCGCCTCCAGCTCATAGCTGGCCGCCAGCATGGCGACCCGGGCCACCACGCCATACATGTAGAAGCGGTTGGGCATGCTGGCACCCGGGCGCGCGCCGATCTGGGGCAGCTGGGTGCTGTGCTGGAAGGCCAGCGGCACGAAGCCGGCGCCGGGCGCGTTGAGGTTTTCGTCCACATCGCGTTCGGGATGCATGCGGTAGAAGCCGCCGACCACGTAGCGGTCCATCATGTAGACCACGGGCTCGGCCACGGCGTTGTTCATGCGCTCCTGGGTGAGCACGCCTTCCTGGATGATCACGTCGTGCACGGTCTGGCCGTCCTTGATCATGCCCATCTTGTTGCGGCTCTTGCGCGGCAGCTCGGCCAGCTCCTTGGCATCGCGCACGGTCATCACGCCCATGCCATAGGTGCCGTTGTCGGCCTTGACGATGGCAAACGGCTTTTCCTTGATGCCGTACTCCTTGTACTTGCGGCGCACCTTGGCCAGCAGCACATCGACCTGTTCGGCCAGGCCTTCCATGCCCACGCCATTGGCGAAGTCGATGCCTTCGCTGCGCCCGAACAGCGGGTTGATCAGCCAGGGATCGATGCCCAGCAGCTTGCCGAAGCGCTTGGCCACTTCCTCATAGCTCTGGAAATGGCGGCTCTTGCGGCGCACGCTCCAGCCTGCATGCAGGGGGGGCAGCAGGTATTGCTCGTACAGCTCCTCGACGATGCCCGGGACGCCGGACGACAGGTCGTTGTTGAGCAAGATGGTGCAGGGATCGAAATCCTTGAGACCGATGCGGCGCTTGCTGCGGATCACCGGCTCCAGCGTCACCGTGTCGCCATGCGGCAGGGTGACGGTGGTGGTCTTCTTCACATCGGGGCTGATGGAGCCGATGCGCACGTTCAGACCGGCCATGTTGAAGATGCGCTTGAGCTGCACCACGTTGGCCAGGTAGTGCGTGTTGCGCGTGTGGTTCTCGGGAATGATGAGCAGATTGCGCGCTTCGGGGCAGATCTTCTCGATCGCCGCCATGGCCGCCTGTACGGCCAGCGGCAGCATTTCGTCGGTCAGGTTGTTCCAGCCCCCGGGGAAGAGGTTGGTGTCCACGGGTGCGAGCTTGAAACCGGCGTTGCGGATGTCCACCGAGCAATAGAAAGGCGGCGTGTGTTCCATCCATTCGAGCCGGAACCAGCGCTCGATCGCCGGCATGGAGTCGAGGATGCGCTGCTCAAGCTCGTTGATCGGGCCGGTCAGGGCCGTGATGAGATGTGGAACCATAAAGACCCTCTGGGTACGACGGTGGGGGGCAATTGTAGAGATTGGACCATGGTCTAGGTGTTTTCCCCAGTCTTTGCAGCGTCAGCGGCGCCAGAAAGCCGGCGAAAGCAAGGCCATGAAGCTGAGGATTTCCAGGCGCCCCAGCAGCATGGCCAGGGTGCAGACCCAGGTCTGGAATTCGGTGAGCACAGCATAGTTGGAGGACGGGCCCACCGCGCCCAGGCCCGGCCCCATGCAGTGCACGCTGGCCAGCACGGCGGAGAAGGCGGTCACCGGGTCCAGGTCGGTGAGCAGCAGCACCATGCTGAGTGTGATCACGGTGGCGCCATAGACCAGCATGAAGGCCAGCACCGAGAAGATCATGCGGTTGTCCACCACGCCGGTGCCCAGCCGCACGGGCTGCAAGGCGCGCGGATGCGCGAGCCGCGTGAGTTCACGCCGCGCCTGCTTGAGCAGGATGAGCATGCGCACCATCTTGATGCCGCCGCCCGTGGAGCCCGCACTGGTGGCCACACCCGACATCAGCAGCATGAGCACGGGCGCAAAGACGGGCCAGGTCAGGTAGTCCACCGTGGTGAAGCCGGTCGTCGTGGCCACCGAGACCACATGGAAGAGACCGTAGCGCAGGGCCTCCACGGGCCCGTACACGCCCTTGGCCCACAGCAGCAGCGCCACGATCAGCCCGCCTCCCAGCAGCACGGCCAGCGTGGCGCGCATTTCCGGATCGCGCCAGAAGCCGTCCCAGCGGCCCTTGCGCATGGCCACGAAGTACAGCGCGAAGTTGCAGCTGGCCAGCAGCATGAAGACCAGGGCGGTCAGTTCGATCAACGGCGAGTCGAAATACGCAAAGCTGGTGTCATGCGAGGACAGGCCACCGAGGCTGACGGTGGCGAACATGTGCATCAGCGCATCCAGCGGCGACATGCCTGCCGCCCAGAAGGCCAGCAGACAGGCCAGCGAGAACACGCCGTACACGCCCCACAGGCCCTTGGCGGTCTCGGTCACGCGCGGCGTCAGCTTGGTGTCCTTGATGGGGCCAGCGGCTTCGGCACGGAACAGCTGGGCGCCCCCCACGCCCAGCAGGGGCAGGATGGCCACGGCCAGGATCAGGATGCCCATGCCGCCCAACCATTGCAGGAAGGTGCGCCAGACATTGATGGACACGGGCAGCGCATCCAGCCCCGTGAGCACGGTGGCGCCGGTGGTCGTCAGGCCCGAGACGGCCTCGAAATAGGCATGGGTGAAGCTGATGCTCAGCCCCACATGGCCCATGCCCAGCACCAGGGGCAGCATGGCGCACAGCGGCAAAACCACCCAGACCAGGGTGACGAGGATGACGCCGTGGCGCGGCTGCAGCTCGCGCCGGAAGTGGTCCAGGCCTATCCACAGCGACAGCCCCGCCGCCGCCGTGATGCCGATGGCCCAGGGGTAGATGCGCCAGATGCCGTCGTCGGTGAACCAGGACACTGCAAAGGGCAGCAGCATGGACAGCGCAAACATGACCATGAGCATGCCAAGCACGCGCAGGACGGGTAACAGGTCGCGCATGGTGTCGGCTCAGAAGAAGGTGGCGCTGACGCGAAACAGGTTCTCCACGTCCCGTACCAGCCGCTTGTGGGGCAGGAAGAAGATCACGTGGTCGCCGCTCTCGATCACGGTGGTGCTGCGCGGGATGATGACCTCGGGCTCGGCACCGGCCGCGATTTCGTCGGCCGGCACGCCTTCGGGTATGCCGCGCACGATGAGGCCGATGTGGGCATCCTCGGGCACGCGCAGGTCCTCGACCTTGCGGCCGACCACGCGCGAGCTTTTGCGGTCGCCGCGCGCCACGATCTCCAGCGCCTCGGCCACGCCCCGGCGCAGGCTGTGCACGGCCTGCACGTCGCCGCGGCGCACATAGGCCAGCAGTTCGCCAAGCATGGCCTGGGCCGGCGACAGCGCAATGTCGATCTGCGTGCCGTGCATCAGGTCGGCGTAGGCACGCCGCGTGATCAGCGACAGCACGCGCCGCGCGCCCATGCGTTTGCCCAGCAGGCTGGCCATGATGTTGTTCTCATCGTCGTCGGTCAGGGCCAGGAACAGGTCCACGTCCTCCACGCTTTCATCGGCCAGCAGGTCCTCGTCGGTGGCATCGCCGTGCAGCACCAGCACCTCGGCCGGCAGCAGCGAGGCCAGGTCCTGGCAGCGCTGCTCGTCGGGCTCGATGATCTTGATGTGGAAGCGGCCCGGCACGCGCGACAGCTGCAGCGCCAGGCGCTGGCTGACCTGGTCACCGCCGGCGACCATGATGCGGTAGACCGGGCGCGAAGGCCGGCCGGCAGGCTGGTGGATGGCACGCAGCACCTCGGCCACATGCTCGCGCGCGGCCAGGATGAAGACCTCGTCGCCGGGCTCGATGCGCGTGTTGCCGTCGCAGCGGACGAAGCGGTCGGGCTCGTCCAGGAAACGCCGGTAGATGGCCACGATGCGCATGGCCAGCTCGGGCATGCAGTCGCGCAGCTCGCCGATGCGCTTGCCGACGGCGGGGGCGCCGTCGCGCGCGCGCACCGAGGCCAGTGCGGCCCGCCCGCCCGCGAAGGCACGCACCTGCATGGCTTCGGGAAACTCGATGAGCTTGCTGATGTAGTTGGTCAGCGATTCCTCGGGGCAGATGATGCGGTCGACGCCAAAGCCTTCCTTGCCCAGCAGCGCCTCGTCCTCGCCAAAGCCCGAGGAGCGCACGCGCGCGATGCGTGTGGGAATCTCGAACAGGACCTGGGCCAGCTTGCAGCACACAAGGTTGGTTTCGTCGAGCGCGGCGCAGGCGATCAGCAGGTCCGTGTCCTTGGCGCCGGCCTCGGCCAGCACATGGGGATCGATGCCGCTGCCCACGACGCCACGCAGGTCGAAGCGCGACTCCAGCTCGCGCAGGCGCCGTGCGTCGGTGTCGATCACCGTGATGTCGTTGCGTTCGGACACCAGGCTTTCTGCCACGCTGTAGCCCACACGGCCGGCGCCAAGAATGATGATTTTCATGGATTCATTGCAGTGCTGCGGTGCCGGCGCGGGGCATTCCGGCGCGCAGCACGGCTCGGTCAGGTGCGGACTTCGCCTTCACCCAGCACCACGTATTTGAGCGAGGTCAGGCCTTCGATGCCCACAGGACCGCGCGCATGGAACTTGTCGGTGCTGATGCCGATTTCCGCGCCCAGGCCGTACTCGAAGCCATCGGCAAAGCGCGTGCTGGCATTGACCATGACGCTGGCCGAGTCCACTTCGCGCAGAAAGCGCTGGGCGTGCATATGGTCGCGCGTCAGGATGGCGTCCGTGTGGTGGCTGGAGTAGCGGTTGATGTGGGCGATGGCCTCGTCCACGCCGGACACGATCTTGACGCTGATGATGGGCGCCAGATATTCCTCGCTCCAGTCCTGCTCGGTGGCCTCGGCCAGTTGAGCACCGGCCACAGACTTCAGGATGGCCAGCGATTCGGGGCAGCCGCGCATCTCGACCCCCTTGGCGGCGTAGATGGCGCCGATCTTCGGCAGGAATTCGGCGGCCACGCCGCGCGCCACCAGCAGGCTTTCACTGGCATTGCAGGGGCTGTACTTGTTGGTCTTGGCGTTGTCGGCCACCTTGACGGCCATGGCGATGTCGCAGGGATCATCGACATAGGTGTGGCAATTGCCGTCCAGGTGCTTGATGACGGGCACCTTGGCCTCGCGGCTGATGCGCTCGATCAGGCCCTTGCCGCCGCGCGGGATGATGACGTCCACGTAGTCGGGCATGGCGATGAGCTGGCCCACGGCCTCGCGGTCCGTGGTCTGCACCAGCTGCACGCCGTGCTCGGGCAGGCCGGCTTCGGCCAGCGCCCTGGCGACGAGGGCAGCCAGCGCCTTGTTGGAGTCGATGGCCTCGGAGCCGCCGCGCAGGATGCAGGCGTTGCCGCTCTTGATGCTGAGGCTGGCCGCCTCGATGGTCACGTTGGGGCGGCTTTCGTAGATCATGCCGAACACGCCGATCGGCACACGCATCTGGCCTACGCGGATGCCGCTGGGCATTTGCTTCATGCCGATGATCTCGCCGATCACATCGGCCATGGAGGCCAGCTGCTCACATCCCTGGGCACAGGTTTCCAGCACCTTGGGCGTCAGGCGCAGGCGGTCCACCATGGGAGCGGACAGGCCGTTGGCCACGGCGCGTTCGAGGTCACGGGCGTTGTCGGTCTGCAACGGCTCCACGTTCTCCCGCAGCAGGCGCGCCAGCGCCAGCAGGGCGCGGCTTTTGACGGCAGCCGAGGCTCGGGCCATCTGGGCGGAGGCCACTTTGGCCTGAACGCCCAGGTTGTGGGTGTATTCGACGATATTGAGCGCGTTCATTCCGAGATTCTCGCCGAGTTGCGCCCATTTGCGCACCGAGAGCGGGCATGCCCCGCGCCAACATGCGGCTGGGATGCGGCTGGGATGCGTCCTCGCACGGCCACCAGAGGGCAAACCCCGCGTTCCGGCGGCCGGCAGGATGTCGCGGCCACCCTACACTGCTGCCCAGTACGCAGAGGTTTTCCCGCCATGTCCACCAGCCACGACACTCTTCTCGCCGCCCAGCAACTCGCACAGTTGCGCGCGGGCTTCGCCCAACTGGCACAGCAGCAGCTGCCGGCCGCCGTGCTCGGGCAGCAGGCCAGGGCTTCCTCGGAGTTGCTGCAGGCCCTGCCGCCGCGCTACGGCGAAGTGCTGCTCAATCTGCTGGACCGATTGGAGTCCAGCGCGCTGTTCAGCGAGGAAAGCTGCTCCTTCAGCCAGAAGGACCTGCTGGACAACCTCGAGACCTGGGCCACCAAGGCCCAGGCGCAGCTGGAAAAGACGAGCTAGGAACGGGGTACGTCAGCCCTTGGCGCCGGCCTGGGCCAGGTCCATGGCCAGGCGGCGCAGGGCTTGCCAGCCGTCGCGGGGCCAGCCCTCGAAGGCCAGGCCCTTGACGATGCCGTCCACCGCGTGGGCCGATTGCAGCAGGCGCGCGGCCTGGGCGTCGGTGATGCGCGGCAGCAGGCGCTCGAACAAACGCTCCTTGACGCCCCAGACGCGCTGGGCGCGCAGGGCCATGGGCAGGGGCTGACCTGCGGCCATGGCGTCCTTGACGCGGCAGATGGAGCGGATGTCCTCGGCCAGGGTCCAATGCACCAGCACCTCGGCCGTGCCCTCGGCCTGCAGGCCGTCGAGCATGCGCGAGACGCGCGCCAACTGGCCGGACAGCACGGCCTCGGACAGCTTGAACACGTCGTAGCGCGCCACATTGAGCACTGCCTGCTCCACCTGCGCCTGGCTCAGCTCGCCGGCGGGGTGCAGCAGGGCCAGTTTCTGGATCTCCTGGTGTGCGGCCAGCAGGTTGCCCTCGACGCGGTCGGCAAAGAACTGCAGCGTGCGCTGGCCTTCCTCGCCGGGGGCCACGCGCTGGCCCTGGGCTGCCAGGCGCTGGGCAATCCAGGCCGGCAGCTGGCCGCGCTCTATGGGATCGATCTGCAGCGTCATGCCCTGGGCTTCCAGCGCGCTGAACCAGGCGCCGGTCCTGGTGGCCTTGTCCAGGCGCGGCAGCATGACCAGGGTGAGCGTGCTGTCATTGCCGCGCGCCGCCTCGGCGATCTGCTGCAGCGCGGCGCCGCCGTCCTTGCCGGGCTTGCCCGAGGGAATGCGGATCTCGATGATCTGCCGATCGGCAAACAGCGACAGCGAACCACCGGCCGCCAGCACGGCACTCCAGTCGAAATGGGCGCCGGCCACGGTGTAGCTGCTGCGCTCGGTGTAGCCCGCGGCGCGCGCGGCGGCACGGATGGCGTCGGCAGCCTCCTGCTGCTGCAGCGGCTCGTCGCCGTGCAGCACGTAGAGCGAGCGCAATCCCTTGGCCAGATGGCCGCCGAGCTGGTTCAGGGCAAGCTGCATGGGGCTCAGGTCAGGCTCTTGACGGCCGACAGGCGGCGCAGCAACTGCTGGACGATGTCGGTACGCATGTCCTTGTAGAGCATGGCCTCCTCGGCCTCCTTGGACAGCGCATTGGTTTCGTTGTACGTCACGTCGCGCTGCTGCAGGATCTCGGTCTCGGGGATCGGCTCGTCTCCATTGGGCGTGCGCAGCTTGAAGCGCACGCGCAGGCGCAGCTGCAGCTCGCGCACCTGGCCCAGCGCGTTCATGCCGACGATGACCCGCTCCTGCCGCTCGCTGATGATCTGGAAGATCGCATCCGCATCGTCGGGCGATGCCGGATCGCGCAGCACGGTCAGCTTGTCGCTGGCACTGGCCAGGTTGCGCGACAGCTCCCGCGCCACCGGAGAGCCCCGGCCCGCCTGGATGTAGAGCGAGCGGAAAACGAAGGTCGGCACCCCCCGCAGGCGAAAGCCGCAGGCCCCCAGCAGCGGAGCCAGGGCCAGGGCGGTGAGCAGGGTACGTTTTTGCATATCAGTTCTCCAAGGCGCTTGCGCCACTCACAGCCCTTGCAACGGTCGCGCCCAAAGCGAGGGACACCGAGCAAGGGCCGCCCCGCAGCGAGGGTGTCGTCCCCCCCGCGAAGCGAGAGGGGGAAGGCGCGCAGCGCCTCAGGGGGCATGCCATGGCCTAGACCACGACGTTGACCAGGCGGCCCGGCACCACGATCACCTTCTTGGGCGCCGCGCCATTGGTGAACTTCTGGCATTCCTCGTTGGCCAGGGCAATGCGCTCGATCTCGGCCTTGTCGGCCGTCGAGGACACGAGGATGGCCCCGCGCAGCTTGCCATTGACCTGCAGCACCAGAGAGATCTCGTCCTGCACCAGGGCCAGGGGATCGACCTGGGGCCAGGGCGCGTCCAGCACATCGCCCAGGTGGGCGGCGTAGCCCAGTTCGCTCCACAGCACATGGGCCAGGTGGGGCGTTGCCGGGTAGAGCACGCGCAGCAGGATGCCGAAGCCTTCGATCAGCGCCACCTGGGCGCCCGCGTCGTCGTGGGACTTGAAGTCCTCCAGCGCGTTGATCATCTTCATGGCGCCCGAGACCACGGTGTTGTACTGCATGCGCTGGTAGTCGTACTCCACCTGCTTGAGCACGGTGTGGATCTCCAGGCGCAGCGCCTTGGCGGCCTTGCCGAATGCCACGTCGTCCAGCGACTTGGCGCCGGCCACGCTCTGCACGGCGCCGGCCATGTCCATCTGCGACAGTTTGGCGCCGAAGTTGTAGACGCGGCGCAGGAAGCGGTAGCTGCCTTCGACGGCGGCATCGTTCCACTCCAGCGTCAGCTCGGGCGGCGCGGTGAACATGGTGTACAGGCGCGCGGTGTCGGCGCCGTACTTCTCGATCAGCTCCTGCGGATCGATGCCGTTGTTCTTGGACTTGGACATGGTGCCCACGCCCTCGTAGTCGATGTCCGTGCCCACGGGCAGCAGGCCGTCGGCGCTGTCCACCTCGGCCTTGAGCCTGGCGCCCACGATCTTGCCGGTCTCGTCGAACACATGCTCGACATCCTTGGGCCAGAAGTACTCCTTGGCACCCTTGGCCGTGCGGCGGCTGTAGATGTGGTTGAGCACCATGCCCTGGGTCAGCAGCTTGGTGAAGGGCTCATCGACCTTGACCAGGCCCAGGTCGCGCATGACCTTGGTCCAGAAGCGCGCGTACAGCAGGTGCAGGATGGCGTGCTCGATGCCGCCGATGTACTGGTCCATGCCGCTGCCGCCGGTGGCGGCATGCTGGTCCCGCATCCAGTAGTCCGTGCCCTTGCCCACCATCTGCTCGCTGTTCCTGGCGTCGCAATAGCGCATGAAGTACCAGGACGAGTCCACGAAGGTGTCCATGGTGTCGGTCTCGCGGCGCGCGCTCTTGCCGCAGCAGGGGCAGACCACGCCGGCGTGGAAGGCTTCGCTCTTGACCAGGGGGTTGCCCGAGCCATCGGGCACCAGGTCCTGGGGCAGGACCACGGGCAGGTCCTTGGCAGGCACGGGCTGGGCGCCGCAGTCCTCGCAGTGGATGATGGGAATCGGCGTGCCCCAGTAGCGCTGGCGGCTCACGCCCCAGTCGCGCAGGCGCCAGGTGGTTTTCTTCTCGCCAAGGCCCTTGGCGGCCAGCAGTTCGGCCACCTTGTCCACGGCCGCCACATGGGGCAGGCCGTCGAGTTCGCCGGATTCGATGCAGACAGCGCGCTGCTTGTCGCCGTACCAGTCGGCCCATGCCTCGGTGCTGAAGGTCTCGCCTTCGACCGCGATGACCTGGCGGATGGCGATGCCGTACTTCTTCGCAAAGGCGAAGTCGCGCTCGTCATGCGCGGGCACGCCCATGACGGCGCCGTCGCCGTAGCTCATGAGCACGTAGTTGCCGACCCAGACCTCGACCTGGGCACCCGTCAGCGGATGGGTGACGAACAGGCCCGTGGGCAGTCCTTCCTTTTCCTTGAGCGCGAGTTCGGCCTCGGTGGTGCCGCCCTTCTTGCATTCTTCGATGAAGGCCGCGAGCTTGGGCTGCGATGCCGCGGCATGCTGGGCCAGCGGGTGCTCGGGCGCCACGGCGCAGAAGGTCACGCCCATGATGGTGTCGGCGCGCGTGGTGAACACATACAGGCGCCCGTCCTGGATGGGCTGGCCGTCGGCGCCACGGATGTCGTGGGTGAACGCAAAGCGCACGCCCGCGCTCTTGCCGATCCAGTTTTCCTGCATCAGGCGCACTTTTTCAGGCCAGCCGGTCAGCGTGGCCTTGTCGCCGCCCACCTGGACATGGTCCAGCAGCTCCTGGGCGTAGTCGGTGATCTTCAGGTAGTAGCCGGGGATTTCGCGCTTTTCGACCGGCGCGCCCGTGCGCCAGCCGCGGCCGTCGATGACCTGCTCGTTGGCCAGCACGGTCTGGTCCACTGGGTCCCAGTTCACGATCTGGGTCTTGCGGTAGGCAATGCCCTTTTCCAGCATCTGCAGGAACAGCCACTGGTTCCACTTGTAGTAGTCGGGATCGCAGGTGGCCACTTCGCGGCTCCAGTCGATGGCCAGACCCATCGCCTGCATCTGCTTTTTCATGTAGGCGATGTTGTCGTAGGTCCACTGCGCAGGCGGCACCTTGTTCTTGAGCGCCGCGTTCTCGGCCGGCAGGCCGAAGGCATCCCAGCCCATGGGCATGAGGACGTTGTAGCCCTTCATGCGCAGCTGGCGCGCCAGCATGTCGTTGATGGTGTAGTTGCGCACATGGCCCATGTGCAGCTTGCCGCTGGGGTAGGGCAGCATGGAGCAGGCGTAGAACTTGGGCTTGGCCTGGTCTTCGGTCACGCGGTAGGCGTCGCGGGCGGACCAGTGGTCTTGCGCTGCGCGCTCAACGTCGATGTGGTTGTATTTCTCTTGCATGGTGCTGCGGCCCCAAGGGCCGGACAAGGTGGCCGGACGAGCCGGATGGCCGGAATCAACCGACGATTTTAGGGCCCCGGCCCGCCGGTGCCGCAAGCAGCCCACAAGCCCGCAGGCGGTACTGCGCCATCGGCACCCGGTTGCCCGGCCGCCGCGCGGGGAAAAGCCGCGCTGCGTATGCTTGGCACCCTCTGTGGCAGTGCGCCGCAGACGTTCCGCCATCGCCAGCCCGGACTTGCGCAGGAACGGATACGGACACCCCGGGCATGCCGCCATCGCGCGGCAGGTTTTTCCGCGCCCTGGAGTTTTCTCTTGCTGAACTGGTCTTTGATTTCCGGCTGGGATCCCGTCATGCAGGCCCTGGCTGCGCTGTGCGCGCTGGTGCTGCTGGCCCGCTCCGCGGGTTTTGTCGTGCAATGGCTGCTGTTGCGCGTGCTGCCGCGCATGCGCAGCACGCTGGTGGAGATGGAGTGGGCCCAGGTGCTGCTGCACGACAGCGTGCTGCAGCGGCTGGCCAAGGCCGTGCCTTCGCTGGTCATGCAGTCCGGCGTGCAGGCCATACCGCAGCTGCAGCCGCAGTGGGCCACCCTGATCCTGAACCTGGCCATCGCCTGCACCATCTACCACGTGGCCCGCGTGATCAGCGCCCTGCTCAATGCCATGAACGAGGCGCACGACCTCAAGGAAGAGCGCAAGGCCACGCAGGCGCACTCGATCAAGAGCTATGTGCAGCTGGGCAAGCTGCTGGTGTTCCTGATCGCCATCGTGCTCATCGTCGCCACCCTGGTGGACCGCTCGCCGCTGCTGCTGCTGTCCGGCCTGGGCGCGGCCTCGGCCGTGCTGATGCTGATCTTCAAGGACACCATCATGTCCTTCGTGGCCGGCGTGCAGCTGGGCTCCAACGACATGCTGCGCGTGGGCGACTGGATCGAGATGCCCCAGGTCGGCGCCGACGGCTTCGTGATCGACATCGCGCTGCACACGGTCAAGGTGCAGAACTGGGACAAGACCATCACCACCATTCCGACCTGGCGGCTGATGAGCGACAGCTACAAGAACTGGCGCGGCATGTTCGAGTCGGGCGGGCGCCGCATCCGCCGCTCGCTGCACATAGACGCCCACACCATCCGCCTGCTGACGGCAGAGCAGCGGCAGAAATTGTCATTGCTCGAGCCCCTCAAGGACTATTGGAGCAGTGATGGCGGCCTGCGCATGGCCGATGCGCCGGCGGGCAGCGAGATGGCAGCGCAGCATCTGAGCAATCTGGCCGCGTTCAAGGCCTATGCATACGCCTACCTGCTGCGCCATCCGCACATCCACAAGACGCCGAACATGTTCCTGCTGGTGCGCACCATGGAGCCTTCGCCCATGGGCGTGCCGCTGGAGCTGTTTTGCTACACCAGCACCACGGTCTGGGTGGAGTACGAGGCCATACAGGGCGCGATCTTCGATCACCTGATCGGCATGCTGCCGCTGTTCGGGCTCAGTCTGTACCAGCGTTCCTCGGACCATGGCCAGCATCTGCGGCTGGCGGGCAACGAGCGCTGGCCCGAAGGACAGGACTAGGTTCGCGGGCACAGGCCCGGCGGCGCTTGAGCGCTTGAGCGCCTGATCGCTTCAGCGCCCGGCGCCGGTGGGACCCAGGACGGCTGCGGGTTTTCCATCCTGGTTTCGCGCCGGCTCGGCCACGAAGCCTATGCGCGTCAGCCCTGCCGCGTGGGCCCAGCCCATGAGTTCGGCCACACGGCCATAGGGCACGGCCTGGTCGGCACGCAGTTGCAGTTCTGCCTGGGGGTTGCGCGCGCCGAGCTGAGCGAGGCGCTCACGCAGCGCATCCGCCGTGGCGGGCTGGCCCTGCATCCAGAGCGCACCCTTCGCATCGACCTCCAGCAGCAGCGCATCGTCCTCGCCCGCGGCGGCCATGGGCTGGGTGCCCTGGGCCTGGGGCAATTGCACGCGCAGCGAGGCGGCCAGCATGGGTGCCGCGAGGATGAAGATGACGACGAGCACCAGCATCACATCCACCAGCGGGGTGACGTTGATGGCGTGCATGGGCTGGGAGGAGCTTTCCTTGCCGCTCAGTCGTCCAAAGGCCATGTGTGCTCCTGGCGAGCCGCCCCGTCAGGGCGCTTCCATGGGGCCGGCCGGCAGGCCGGCGACGGCCATGCCGTCATCGTGCGGCGCCTGCTCGGCCGGCTGGGTGCCGAACAGGGCCTGCAGGTCATGGGCAAAGCCTTCCAGCATGGCCTCCATCTGGGCCGCGGCCCGGCCCAGCAGGTTGTAGGCCAGCACGGCCGGCAGGGCCACGGCCAGTCCGGCCGCCGTCATCACCAGGGCCTCGCCCACCGGGCCGGCCAGTTGTTCGATGCCGATCTGCCCGCTGCCCGCCAGCGTGGCCAGCGCGTGGTGAATGCCCCAGACGGTGCCCAGCAGGCCGACAAAAGGTGCCGTGGCGCCCACCGTGGCCAACAGGGTCTGGCCCCATTGCAGCTGGTGGCTGGCCGATTGCAGCGCCTGGCGAAGCCCCCGCGTCAGGCGGACGGAATGCGCCGCGCGTCCCGCAAGCGCCAGGCCGCTGCCCATGGGCGCCAGCGCCTGTGTCACGGCCTCGGCCATGGGTGCCACCAGTTGCTGGCGATCCCCCTCGCCCATGCGGGCCTGGCCCGAGGCCAGGTCCGGCGCGCTCCAGAAGGCCGCAATGGCCTGGGGAACGCGGCGCCGGCTGGCGGCCATGAACCAGACCTTCCAGACGATGACCACCCAGCTGGCCACCGACAGCGCCAGCAGCAGCAGCGCCGTGCCGCGCGCGACGGCATCGCCTTGCTGCCACCAGAGCCAGAGTGGACCGCTCATGGTCTTACCTTGCCCGTGCTGCGAGCCTCGTCACAGGCCCAATACGGCGTACATGTCGTACTGGCCGCTGGTCTTGCCCGCCAGGAAGCGCGCGGCACGCAGGCTGCCCTGGGCATAGCCGGCACGGCTGCTGGACTTGTGCGAGATCTCGATGCGCTCGCCCGTGCCCGCAAACAGCACCGTGTGGTCGCCGATGATGTCGCCACCGCGCACGGTGGCAAAGCCGATGGTGTTGTCCTCGCGCGCACCGGTGTGGCCGAAGCGCTCGTAGACGGCGCGGTCGGCCAGCTTCGTGCCCTGGGCTTCGGCGATGACCTCGCCCATCTTGAGGGCGGTGCCCGAAGGCGCATCCACCTTGTGGCGGTGGTGGGCCTCGACGATCTCGATGTCGTAGCCGCTGGACAGGGCCTTGGCCGCCATCTCCAGCAGCTTGAAGGTCACGTTCACGCCCACGCTCATGTTGGGCGACAGCACCACGGCCGTGCGCTGGGCGTACTCGGCGATGCGGGCCTTTTGCTCGTCGCTGAAGCCCGTGGTGCCGATGACCAGCCTGACGCCCAGTTCGGCGCAGATGGCCAGGTGCTCCAACGTGCCCTCGGGGCGCGTGAAGTCGATCAGGCAGTCGGCCTTGGACAGCGCGGCGCGCACATCGCTTTCGATGACGATGCCGCTGGCCAGGCCCAGGAAGGCCGAGGGATCGGTGCCCAGCGCAGGGCTGTCGGGACGGTCCAGCGCGGCGGTCAGCGCAAGGTCATCGCTTTGCGCGATGGCCTCGATCAGCATGCGGCCCATGCGGCCGGAGGCGCCGGCCACGGCCACGCGCAGGCGCTGGTTGTTGCTGGAGGAAGTGGCGGTCGTGGCGTTCATGTCGGGAAAGAGATGCAAAGGCTCAATGCGTGGAAAGTGGACTGCCCGGGCGCACGGCAGGCACCGCGGCAGCCGCCATCCACGGAAAAACGCCCGCATGCCTTGCGGCGCGCGGGCGGCGATATCAGCGGGCGCCGGGCTCCAGTGGCGGATAGCTGGCCGCCGCGGGCGGCGGCTCGGCGGCCACGGGCTCTTCGACCGGCTTGGCAGCGGGGAACTTGGACAGTTGCTCCTCGCTGGCTTCCAGCTGAGGAATCTTGCCCAGCTTCTTCTTGGAGCCCAGGCTGGCGACGAATTCGGCCTCGGTGGGCATCTCGTCGCCTTCGGAGCGGGCGAACAGGTCGCCGTTGAAGAAGACGGTCAGCTTGCGCACCTGGGAATCGACGCCGGGACGCTTGATGGTGAACACATATTCCCAGCGGTCGGCGTGGAATACGCTGGTGACCAGCGGCGTGCCGAGGATGTCACGCACCTGCTGGCGGCTCATGCCGGGCTGCAGGGCCTCGACCTGTTCGCGGGAGACGAAGTTGCCTTGGACGACCTCGACCTTGTAGGGAGTGACGACATTGGCGACTCGGTGCGCGGCGCCATCGAGGCTGCTGCAGCCTGCCAGCGCCACCCCGATCAACAGCATCAGGGCCGCACTGGCGCGGCAACGGGCTTGAACATGCATTGGTATCAGCATAGGGATATGATCGTGGATCATTGTAGCGGCTGGTCCCCGGGGCTTGCGATCATGCGACGCCCCTGGCACCAGGGCCATTTTGTTCGCCGTCCCGCACCTGCCGTGGTGGCAGCCCAGCGGGCAGTCTCTGCCAAAGACCCAGACATGAAGAACATCGACGAACTCAAGAGTACCGGCCTGAAGGCCACGCTGCCCCGCCTGAAGATCCTGGAGATCTTCCAGACGGGTGCGCAACGCCACATGACGGCCGAAGACGTGTTCCGCGTGCTGCTGGACGAGCGTTCGGACATCGGCCTGGCCACGGTCTACCGCGTGCTCACGCAGTTCGAGCAGGCAGGCATCCTCATCCGCAGCAATTTCGAGAGCGGCAAGGCCGTCTACGAGCTCAATGAAGGCCAGCACCACGACCACTTTGTCTGCACCAGCTGCGGCAAGGTCGAGGAGTTCTACGATCCCGATATCGAAAAGCGCCAGAACCTGATCGCCAAGGCCAAGGGCTGGGTGATCCAGGACCATTCGATGGCCCTGTACGGACAGTGCGCTGAATGCGCGAGCCGGCCCAGCAAATAAGGCAGGGTCCCTCAGAAAAAGCGGAGTGCTTCACACTCCGCTTTTTTTTGCCTTTTACTTTTTGCTACCGGCGCTTTACAGGGCGAAGCACATGGGTGGAGGATGCTGGCGTCCAATGGATGCCCCCTACCCACCGAGACACCATGCGCCGCACTTCGCCGTTCGCCATCGCTCTCACTTTCTCCGCCATCGTCCTGGCCACAGGCTGTGCGCCCTTGCAGGCCCCGCCGTCGTCCGCAGCGGCCGCGCTACAGGGAGTGGCCGAGGCACCGCTCACCGCCGCGCAGCGCCAGCAATGGCTGGACCGCGTCACCTGGGGCGCCACCGACAGCGAGGATGCGCAGCTGCAGCGCCTGGGCCTCAAGGCCTGGCTGGCCCGGCAACTGCAGCCGGGGCCTCAGCCGCTGCCTGCGCAGGCGCAGCAGCGCATTGATGAGCTGGGTATCAGCCAGCGCCCCATGGACCAGGTGCTGCTGGAGCTGGGCGACCAGCGCAAGGCCGTGCAGGAAGCCGCATCGGCCGATGAAAAGGCCGCGCGGCAGCAGGCCTACCAGCGCACGCTGAACCAGCTGGGCAGCGATGCCCAGAAGCGCTTCGTGATCCGCGCGCTGTACTCGCCGGCACAGCTGCAAGAGCAGATGACCTGGTTCTGGATGAACCATTTCAGCGTCAGCCTGCGCAAGGCCGATATCCGCGCCTGGGTGGGCGACTACGAGGAGCAGGCCATACGCCCGTATGCGCTGGGCAGTTTCCGCAGCCTGCTGGAGGCCTCGCTGCGCCACCCGGCCATGCTGCGCTACCTGGACAACGCCAGCAATGCGGCGGGCCGCATCAACGAAAACTACGCGCGCGAGCTGCTGGAGCTGCACACCATGGGCGTGGGCAGCGGCTACACCCAGGCCGACGTGCAGGAGATGGCGCGCATCCTGACAGGCGTGGGCATCAATCTGCAGCCGGCCGGCACGCCGCCGCCGCGCATGCGCGCCGGGCGCCAGGGCGACTACCTGCGCTCGGGATTCTTCGAGTTCAATCCCAACCGGCACGACTACGGAGCCAAGACCTTCCTGGGCCAGCCCCTGAACGCACGCGGCATGGCCGAGGTCCAGGAGGCGCTGGACCGCATCGTCGCCGCGCCGGCCACGGCGCAGTTCATCGCGCACAAGCTGGCGGTGTTCTTCATTGCCGACGATCCGCCGCCGGCCCTGGTGCAGCGCACGGCACAGGCCTTCACGCGCAGCCGGGGCGACATCGCAGCCACCGTGGCAGCGCTGCTGACCGATCCGGAGGCCGCGCGCTTTGGCCGCAAGTTCCGCGATCCGCTGCACTACGTGCTGGCCGCCACGCGGCTGTCGGTGGACCAGCGCGTGGCGGCCGACGTGGCGCCCGTGCTGGGCTGGATCAACCGGCTGGGCCAGAACCTCTACGCGCATGAGACGCCGGACGGCTATCCGCAGATGCAGTCCGACTGGGCCAGTTCGGGCCAGATGGCGGCACGCTTCGAGGTGGCGCGCCAGATCGCCACGCGCAGCGCCGTGCTGTTTCGCGCCGACCCCAAGGAGGCGCTGGAGAAGCCGCCCTACCCCATGCTGTCGGAACGGGCCAGCGTGCGCCAGCGCCTGCCCCAGTGGAGCCAGGCCACGCAGGCGGCACTGGCCCAGGCCCGCAATCCGGCGGACTGGAATACCTACTTCCTGTCCGCACCCGAGATGATGTTCCGCTGAACCCCGGAGACTTTCCATGCAGCGACGCCACTTCCTGACCATGGCATCGGCCCTGCCCTTTGCCGCCCACCTGGGCCGGCTGCAGGCGGCCGCCCTCCAGCCAGCCACGCCGCGCCTGCTGCTGGTGTTTCTGCGCGGTGCCTATGACTGCAACAGTCTGCTGGTGCCCACGCACAGCGACTTCTACTACGAGGCCCGTCCCAGCATTGCCATCCCCCGTCCCGGCGAGGCCGGCGGCGCGCTGGCGCTGGATGGCCGCTGGGGCCTGCACCCGATGCTGGAGGACAGCATCCATCCGCTGTTCCAGGCCGGCCAGGCCTGCTTCGTGCCCTTTGCAGGCACGCACGACCTGTCGCGCAGCCATTTCGAGACACAGGACTCCATCGAACTGGGCCAGGGCCTGGACGGGCGCCGCAGCTACCAGTCGGGCTTTCTGAACCGGCTGGCCCAGGTGCTGGGGCAGGACGGGCGGGGCCCGGTGTCGCCCATGTCGTTCACGCCCCAGTTGCCACTACTGCTGCGTGGCAGCCTGCCGTCCGCCAACATGGCCCTGGCGTCCGTGGGCAAGGGCGGGCTGGACGATAGACGCAGCCAGGCCATTGCCGCCATGTACGCAGGCACTGCCCTGGGCACTGCCGTGCAGGAGGGCTTTGCCGTGCGCGATGCGGTGCAGCGCAGCGTGCAGGAAGAGATGGACCAGGCCGGGCGCGACGCCATCAGCGCGCGGGGCTTTGCGCTGGTGGCGCAGCGCATGGCGGCCCTGATGCGCGAGCGCTTCGACCTGGGCTTCGTCGATGTAGGCGGCTGGGACACGCATGTGGCCCAGGGCGGCGCCACAGGCGCGCTGGCCGGACGGCTGGACGAGCTGGGCCGGGGCCTGGCCGGTTTTGCCCAGGAGATAGGTCCCGAGGCCTGGCGCCATACGGTGGTGGTGGTGATCAGCGAATTCGGCCGCACCTTCCGCGAGAACGGCAACAAGGGCACGGACCACGGCCACGGCACGACCTACTGGCTGCTGGGCGGCGGGCTTTCCGCGCGCGCGGGCGGTCGCATCGTGGGAGAGCAGGTCGAGGTCAACCAGAAAAACCTGTTCCAGAACCGCGACCATCCCGTGCTCAACGAGTACCGCGCCGTGCTGGGCGGCCTGTTCCAGCGCATGTATGGACTGAGCCCGGCCCAGCTGCAGCGTGTCTTCGAAGGCGCGACGCCCCGCGACCTGCAACTCGTCTGACTACGGCAGCGCCTGCGGCGGCACTGGCACGCCGGACAGCTTGTCGGGATTGCGCAGCGTGTAGATGCGGCGGATCAGGCCGTCTTCGACCAGCAGCGTCTGCACGGATTCCAGCTCGCCGTCGATGCAGCGCAGCAGGCCCGGCAGGCCGTTGATGCGAGCCAGGTGCAGGGTCTGGCGCTGGCCGTTGCGCCGCATGCGGCGCGTGGTGGCGAAGTACAGCAGGGCCAGGCGCCGGCCGGTCTCCAGCACGCGGCCGAACGAGGGCACCTTGCCGCCGCCGTCGCTGATGAGTTCGGCATCGGGCGCGAACAGCGCCTGGATCTGCGCAAAGTCCCCACCCTGCACGGCCTGCGCAAAGCGCTGCAGCAGCGCGGCATGGGCCTCGGGCGGCGCCGCAAAGCGCGGGCGGCCGGCCTGAACATGGGTGCGGGCGCGGTGCACGAGCTGGCGGCAGGCGGCCTCGCTGCGGCCCAGGGCCTGGGCAACCTCGGCATAGTCGGCATCGAAGACCTCGCGCAGCAAAAAGGCGGCGCGCTCGTCGGGCGTGAGCTGCTCGAGCACGAACATCAGCGCCGTGGACACGTCGTGGGCACGCTCCAGCAGGTCTTCGGCCGAGGGTGCGGACTCCTCGGCCCAGGGCTGGACCAGGGGCTCGGGCAGCCAGAAGCCCTGGTAGTGCTCGCGCTCGGCGCGCAGGCGGCGCAGCCGGTCTATGGCCAGGCGCGTGGTCACGGAGACCAGCCAGGCCTCGGGCTGCTCTATGCCGGCGCGCTCGGCGCCATGCCAGCGCAGCCAGGCCTCCTGGACCAGGTCCTCGGCATCGGCGCGCTGGCCGAGCATGCGGTAGGCCAGGCCGAACAGGCGCGGGCGGTGGCGCTCGAACAGGGCCAGGGGATCGTCGGTGGCGGAGGAGGTCTGCATGCCATCAAGACGCGGGAGCGTGGCGTTGTGTGACAGACAGGGCCGGCATGGTGCTCGGTGCCTTGGTGACTCAGTGGGGCTGCGGAGCCTGCAGCACGCTGGGATCGGTGTGGATCAGCTCCAGCGGGTAGCGGCGGCCGGCCAGGTAGTCCTCTATGCTTTGCATCACCAGCGGACTGCGGTGCTGGGCGGTGCAGGCCTTGAGTTCGTCCAGCGTCATCCAGACCGTGCGGATGATGCCGTCGTCCAGCGGCTGGCCGGCCCGGAAGTCACCCAGCTCGCCCGTGAAGGCAAAGCGCAGATAGGTGATGTCGGAGCCGGTGCGCGTGCGCACGAAGCGGTTCAGGTAGACGCCGACCAGGGCCGTGGGCACGAAGTCGTGCGCCGTCTCCTCATCGACCTCGCGCACACAGGCGGTGATGGGCGACTCGGCAGGGTCGAGATGGCCGGCGGGGGTGTTGTAGCGCACGCCATCGGCCGTGTCTTCTTCCACCAGCAGAAAACGGCCATCGCGCTCAATGATGGCCGCCACAGTGACATTGGGTTTCCAGCGATCGGGCATGGCGCGCATTATGACCAGAGGCGGCCGGCCCGTCCCCGGCCAAAAACCCCATCACCGCGCCTTGCAGACCACCACGCGACACGGCGCCCTGTAGCACCCTGTAGCGCCCCGTAGCACCGCCCTACAGCGGCCGGGCCATGTACAGCGCACCGTCGCCGTAGCTCACCAGGCGCTGCTGCTGCAGCGGGTCGGTCAACGCCTGCACGGCATAGCCATGGCGCTCCCAGTAGCCGCGCGAGCCCTGCACCGACACCAGGGCCGTGTGGCGCAGGCCCTCGGCGCGCGCCCGCTCCCACAGCGGAGCCAGCAGCGCACGGGCCAGGCCCTGGCCTGCGGCCTCGGGGTGCACGGCCATGTCGTGCAGGTACAGGGTGTCGGCCTGCTCGACGGCCTCGAAGTCACCGTGCAGCGGCGTGATCTTGGCCATGAGGCTGCGGTAGGCCGCGAGATAGGCGCGCACACGGCCGTCCTGCTCCAGTGCCAGCGAGCAATGGGCCGTGCCGGCCAGGCGCCGCGCAAAGACCTCGCCGCTCTCGGCATAGTCCTCGCCATAGCAGGCCCGCTGGATGTCCAGCAGACCGGGCAGGTCGGCGGCGGTCAGTGCGCGGACATGGAAGCGGTCAGCGGCAGGCAAGGAAGAGGAGGGAGAAGGCGAACAAGACATGGGCAGGACAGGCAGGTGCCGGAGACAGGCCGCCCAGGGTAAGCGATTGCCCAAGCCCCGGCGCACCCTGCAGGAATCGGTCTCCCGTCAATCCTTCCAGCGCTCGCGTATGTCTTCCAGCTGCGGGCGCAGGCCGATGAACAGCGGCACCAGGCGCGGGTCGAAGTGGGCGCCGGCCTGCTGCTCTATGTGATCCATGGCGTCGTCCACCGTCCACGCGTGCTTGTAGGGGCGTTCCGTGGTGAGGGCATCGAACACGTCGGCCACGGCCACGATGCGCGAGGCCAGCGGGATGTCCTCGCCCGCCAGGCCCTGCGGATAGCCCGTGCCGTCCCATTTCTCGTGGTGGGTCAGCGCGATGCTGTAGGCCATCTGCAGCACCTGGGAATCGTGCTCGCCGATGATCTCGGCGCCGATCTGCGGATGGCGGCGCATGACCGTCCATTCCTCGGCCGTCAGCGGGCCGTTCTTGAGCAGGATGGCATCGGGGATGCCGATCTTGCCCACATCGTGCATGGGCGCGGCGTTGAGCAGGTCGTCCGCCCATTCGTCGGTGCAGCCGGCCGCCAGCGCCAACGTCTTTGCGTAGTGGCTCATGCGGATCACGTGCATGCCCGTCTCGTTGTCGCGGTACTCGGCCGCGCGGCCCAGGCGCTGCACGATCTGCAGCCGCGTGCTGCGCAGCTCGTCGAGCTTGACCAGCGACAGGTGGTTGCGCACCCGCGCCCGCACCACGGGCGCGCGCACGGGCTTGACGATGTAGTCCACCGCGCCCGAGGCAAAGCCCAGGGCCTCGTCCTGTCCGTCCGACAGGGCGGTGATGAAGATCACCGGGATGCGGGCCGTGTCGGCCTGCGCCTTGAGCTGGCGGCACACGGCGTAGCCGTCCAGCTCGGGCATCATGATGTCCAGCAGGATCAGGTCCGGCTGGTGCTGGGCCAGCTGCAGAGCCTTGCGCCCGTCCGTGGCGAACGAGAGCCGGTAATCCTCGCCCAGGATCTGGCGCAGCACATGCAGGTTGGTCGGGTCGTCATCGACCAGCAGCAGGCGCGGGCGCTTGTCCGTTGCCAATAGATTGGGCGCATTCATGCTCTGTCTCCATCGTTCGAGGGCAGTTGCTGCTGCAACTGCTGGGCGCATTCCTGCGCGCGCTCGAAGTCGAAATTATCCAGTGCCTGCTGCAGCGGCTGAAGCTGTTCGGCCGTCAGCATGCGCACGAGGGCCTGCATGGCCTGCCCGTCCAGCTCCCCGCTGTGCAAGGCGGCCACGATGCGCTCCAGCCAGGGCCGGGCATCGGCAGGCAGGGCGGGTGCGCCCGCCTGGGGCGCCGCATCGCCGTCGGCCTGCGCCCACGCATGGCCCTGCGCCTGGCCCGGCGCCTCGCCCGATGCCGCCCCCTGCGCCTCGGCCATCGGCATGGCGGCCGGGTGGCGCTGGCGCAGCTCGCGCGCGACGGCATCCAGCGCCTGGTGCAGCTGGTCGATGAGGGCAAGCAGCTGCGGCTGCCCGGCGCCCTCCTGCGCCAGGCTTTCCAGGCGCGATGCCAGCCGGTACACGGCCTGCAGGCCCAGGTTGCCGGCCGCGCCGCGCACGCGGTGCGCCAGGCCGATCAAGGCCTCGGGTCCGGGGCGCTGCAGGGCACGGCGCAGGCGGTCGGCCAGGTCCAGCTGTTCGTTGAGGAAACGCCGAATGGCGGCCACCAGCGGATCGACCCGGCCCCACAGCGCAATGCCCGAGGCCCAGTCCACCGTGACATCAGGCAGCCCCGGCTGGGCGCTGGCGGGCGCGGGCGGCCTGGCCTCCTTGAGCGCCACCTGCAGCGACAGCAGGCGTGCGATCTCGGCCTGCAGCCGCGCCATGTCCAGCGGCTTGGAGGCAAAGCCGTCCATGCCGGCGGCGGTGGCGTCGCTGCGGTCCTTCTCCAGCACGCTGGCCGACAGCGCGACGATGGGCACGGGCCGGCGCTGCAGCTGCCGCTCCCAGACACGGATGGCGCGCGCCGCCGCCAGGCCGTCCATGCCCGGCATCTGCAGGTCCATCAGCACCACGTCGAAAGGCGGCTCCTGCGCCTGCACGCAGCGCAGCGCCTCGGCACCGTCGTGGGCCAGCACCATCTGGTGGTTCTGGCTGGAGAAGTTGATCTGCAGCAGCTCCAGGTTCTCGGGCACATCGTCCACGGCCAGGATGTGCAGCGGCGGCAGGCCGCGGCTGGCCGCCCCGCGCTCGGACAGCGGGCTCTCGCCGACCGGCAGGGGCAGGCGCACCTCGAACACCGTGCCCACGCCCACCGTGCTGTGCAGCTGGATGCTGCCGCCCATGAGTTCGGCCAGCTGGCGCGAGATGGTCGTGCCCAGGCCCGTGCCGCCGAAACGCCGCGTGGTCGAGGCGTCGGCCTGGGCAAAGGGGTCGAAGATGCGGTGGATCTTCTCGGCCGCGATGCCTATGCCCGTGTCATGCACATCGAGCTGGAGCACGCCCTGCTCGTAGCGCACGCGCAGCAGCACATGGCCGCGTTCGGTGAACTTCACGGCATTGCCCAGCAGGTTCACCAGGATCTGCTGCACACGCATGCCGTCGCCGCGCAGCGCGGCCGGCGTGTGCGGGTCGTAGTCCAGGCGCAGGTCCAGGCCCTTGCGATCGGCCGTGATGCGCAGCGATGCCAGGATCTGCTGGCACAGCTCGCGCACCGAGAAGTCCTCTATCTCCAGCTCCACCGCGCCCTTGTCGAGCTTGGCCGTGTCCAGGATGTCGTTGAGCAGGCGCAGCATGGAGCGCGCCGCGTAGTGCACCGTGTCCAGGTAGCGCGCCTGCGTGGGCTGCAGCGCGGTTTCGCGCAACGCCTCGGTGAAGCCGATGATGGCGTTCATGGGCGTGCGGATCTCGTGGCTCATGTTGGCCAGGAAGGTGCTGCGCGCGGCGGCCGCGGCTTCGGCATGCTCCTTGGCCAGCACCAGCTCCTGGGCCAGCTTGCGCTGGGCGCTGATGTCGGTGAGCAGCTTGACGATCTTGTAGGGCCGGCCGTCGGCACCGCGTATGGGGTTGTAGGTGGCCTGCACCCAGATGCGCCGCCCCTCGTGCCCGCAGCGCAGGAACTCGCCGGCCTGGAACTCGCCCTCGGCCAGGCGGCGCCAGAACTGCACATGCTCGGGCGAATGCGCATAGCCGGGCTCGCAGAACATGCCGTGGTGGCGGCCCGCGACCTCGTCGAGCCGGTAGCCGAACAGGTCCAGGAAATTGCGGTTGGCGCGCAGCACATGGCCGCGCAGGTCGTACTCGATGGTGGCCAGCGACAGGTCGATGGCGCGCACCGTGCCCTCGAACTCGGCATTGCGCGCGCGCGCCGCCGTCTGATCCATGATCACGCCGTCGATCCAGGTCAGTTCGTCCTGTTCGTTGAAGACGCCGCGCCCGGTCTCGGACACCCAGCGCGTGCTGCCGTCGCGGTGCAGCAGGCGGTAGTCGGCGTTGTAGGTCTGGCGCCGCGCCAGAGAATGCGCCACCGCAGCCTCCAGCCGGTCGCGGTCCTCGGCGTGGATGAGCCGGTCCCAGCCCGTGAGGCCATCGGTGAAATCCTGCTCGGTCCAGCCCGTCAACTCCTCGATGGAGCGGCTGAGCAGCAGCGGCGTCCATTTGCCGTCGTACAGGCAGCGGAACGTGGTGCCGGGCACGTTGTTGATCAGGGTGCGGTACTGCTCCTCGCTGCGGCGCAGCGACTGCAGCATCTGGCGGCGCTCGCGGATATCGGTCACAAAGCCCACGTACAGCGGATCGCCGGCAATCGCCACCCGGCCCACGGCCAGGCGCACGGCGATCTGCGTGCCGTCCTTGTGCATGGCGTTGATATCGCGGCTGGAGCCCAGCAGGCCCGCAAAGCCCGTGGCCAGATGCTTTTGCAGCGAGCCGCCATCGCCATCGCAGCCCGACGCGGGCATGAGCAGGCTGGCGCTGCGGCCCACCACCTCCTGCGCCGTCCAGCCCAGCAGCCGCTCGGCCGCGCCGTTGAACGACACGATGCTGCCGCGCCCGTTGATCATCACGATGCCGTCCACTGCCGTCTCCACCACGGCGCGCAGGCGCGATTCGCTGCGCTGCACCTGGCGGTAGATCTGGCGGTAACGCAGCGTCATGTTGACCGCGAACACCAGACCGAAGATCAGCACCACCATGCCGACGATGGAGAACACCAGCAGCGCATGCGTGGGCGACTCCACCTGCGCCAGCACATCGATCTCGGGCTTGAGGCGCAGTGCATACAGGCCCGCATAGTGCATGCAGGAAATGGCCAAGCCCATGACGATGCCGGCCACCAGCGTGGGCCACAGCCGGCCCGTGTTGCCCAGCCTGAAGCGCACCCACAGCGACAGCATGGCCATGCCTGCCGCCACGATCACCGACAGCAGCACGCCCCAGGGGTCGTAGAGCATCGAGGTCCAGGTCTGGGCCGCCGCCATGCCGATGTAGTGCATGGAGCCAATGCCCAGCCCCATGAGCACGCCGCCGCCCACCAGCGCCTGCGTGGACAGCTGCGGCCGCACCATCAGCGTCAGCGCCAGCCAGGACGCCAGCATGCTGGGCAGCATGGACAGCGTGGTGATCCAGGGGTCGTAGTCGCCAAAGGTGCAGGGCACGAAGGCCAGCATGCCGATGAAGTGCATGGCCCAGATGCCCGCGCCCAGGCAGAAGGCGCCCGTGAGCACGCCCACGCGGCGTATGCGCGGCGACGCGGCATCGCGCGCCAGCCCGGCAATCTGCATGGCCATCACCGACGTGGCCACGGCCACCAGCACCGACAGCGTCACCAGGCCCGGATGCAGCCACTGGAACCACTGCGGATGCGGCGCCCAGCCGAGCACGAAAATCTGGTCCCAGCTCATGGCGCGCCCCCGGCATGGCACAAGGCCGCAGCACGCAACCGCCGGCCATCGATAGTTTTTATAACTTTGATGATCATTTTCGATTGGCCATAACTATTTCACGCACCTAGCATGGAGTCTCATCCCGAGGAGAGCCCCATGAGCCGCATCCGCCAGACCCTTCACCACCACCGCCGCACGCTGTTGAAGACTGCCAGCTACTACGTCATCCATGTCACCGTGGCAGCGGCCGTGGCCTATGCCGTGACCCGCAATCTCTGGGCCGCGCTGACGCTCAGCCTGCTGGAGCCCACGGTGCAGGCCGTGGCCTTCTTCTTCCATGAAAAGCTGTGGGAGCGCAGCCTGCGCCGCCGTGCCGACGCGGGCGCCGGCATGGCGCCGCCCGCAGCAGCCACTGCGGCTGCGGCCTGAACCCGCCAGGAGCACGAACATGCCCACGCCCCTGCGGTCTTTCAGCGCGGACGCCTCATTCGGCAATTGGCTGACCGAAACCCTGGCAAGGATGGTCGATGGCGGCACGGGCTGAAACCCGGCCCTGCCGTGGCGGCAAGAGAGGTGGACATGGCGGCGCATGGTGCAAGAACCCGGGAAATGCGAAATCGTTGGTATCAAGGCGCTGCCCGTGCGGCCCATGGCCGGCACGGAATCCATACATGCCTTTCGACCGCATCGGGGCGGACTGAAGCCCCGGCGCCGGTCACAATGCCAAACATTGTCAAGCGCATACGCTGGAAAATATGTGCACAAGCTGTGTGAAAAGCTGTGTATAGCCTCTTCGCAAACCTGTGATTTTCCTCTTGCCAAGGCTGTGGCAAAGCCGTTCATTCACGGTGCACGCCCAGCAGCGCGTCGATGAACACACGGGCTGCACGCCCAGGCACCACGGCACTGCGCCAGACCGCGAAGAAATCGCAGAGATAGAAGAACCGGTGGGGGGCCACGGCCTGCAGCAGACCCTGGCCCTCCATGGCCTGTGCATAGTGGTCGGGCAGAAAGCCCAGGTAGCGGCCCGATCGCACCAGCATGGCAATGGCCTCCTGGTCAAAACCGGTGGCCTGGCGCTGCAGGCCGGCCTGGTGGCTGAGCGCCATGTTGGGCGACTGGTAGCCCAGGCCTGCAAAGGCATGTGCGCCCAGGCTGTCCCAGTCCAGCCCGCCATGGTCGGCGCCATGCAGCGGATGGCCGGGAGCGCAGTACAGCTGCATGCGCTCGCCAAACAGCCGGGCGCTGTCCAGCGCGCCCGAACTGGGTGCAGAGGGCAGCACGCCCACCTGCCAGCGCCCCTCCATCAGTCCGCGCTCGATGGCCTGTATCGAGGCCACGTGCAGCCGCAGGTGCAGTTGCGGCGCCTGATCGTGCAGCAGGCCTATCGCCTCGGGAATGCGTGACTGCGGATTGCCCACGGTCTTGTCGAACAGCGCCACGTCCAGCGTGCCGGCCAGCCGGCCATGGATGTCGTCCACCTGGCCCAGAAACCCCTCCACGCCGCCCAGCAGCTGCAGCGTGGCCTCGTAGATGCGGTGGCCTTCGGGCGTGAGTGCGAAGCCGGCGCGCCCGCGCCGGCACAGCGTCAGGCCCAGGCGCTCTTCCAGGTCCTTCATGTGGCGGCTCAGCGTGGAGCTGCCGATGTTCAGCTCCAGCTCGGCAGCCGACATGCCGCCGCACTCGACCACGGCCTTGAACACGCGCAGCAGGCGCAGATCCATGTCGCCCAGCTGGCCCAGCGCCGCGCGCGCACGGCCATCGCGTGCCCGGCGGCTCGCAGGGGTATCCAGAGAAAATTCCGCCATCGCCATTCGCCTCCCGGTGTGCTTGCCGGACATGGCCACCGCTACAGGGGAGCCACTATAGGGGAGCCACGGGGCGGCAGTGGCGACGGATTCCCCCAATGCGCGCACGCCATGCAGCGACCGGCAGGCGCTTGATCACTTGCAGAAATATGCAAGTAAACCTCGATATCGTGCTCTTCGCGAAATCAAACAGCGCGCTCACAATGGGCCGATCCACATTTCTTCCCTAGGCTCGAGGAGATCGCCATGACCCTGGTTCCCACCGAACAAAGCGCCGCCCCCGCCACGCGCACCGATGCCGCCTGGCTCGAGGCCCACTGGATGCCCTTCACCGGCAACCGCGAGTTCAAGGCGCGCCCGCGCATGATCACCAGCGCCCAGGGCGCCTACTACACCGATGCCGACGGCCGCAAGATCTTCGACGGCCTGTCGGGCCTGTGGTGCTCGGGCCTGGGCCATGGCCGCCGCGAGATCGCCGAAGCCATCGGCCGCGCGGCCCAGCAGCTGGACTATGCGCCGGCCTTCCAGTTCGGCCACCCGGCCTCGTTCGCGCTGGCCAACAAGATCAAGGAGCTGACGCCCGCAGGCCTGGACCATGTGTTCTTCACGGGCTCGGGCTCGGAAGCCGCCGACACGGCGCTGAAGATGGCACGCGCCTACTGGCGCGCCAAGGGCCAGGGCGGCAAGACCCGGCTGATCGGGCGCGAGAAGGGCTACCACGGCGTGAACTTCGGCGGCATCTCGGTCGGCGGCATGGTGGGCAACCGCAAGACCTTCGGCCAGGGCGTGGAGGCCGACCACCTGCCGCACACGCAGCCGGCGCTGGGGTCCTTCCACAAAGGCATGCCTGCCACCGATGGCCGCGCGCTGGCCGACCGGCTGCTGGACCTGATCGCCCTGCATGACGCCAGCAACATCGCAGCCGTCATCGTCGAGCCCTTCTCGGGCTCGGCCGGCGTGGTGATTCCGCCGGCCGGCTACCTGCAGCGCCTGCGCGAGATCTGCACGCAGAACAACATCCTGCTGATCTTCGACGAGGTCATCACGGGCTTTGGCCGCTGCGGCGCCATGACGGGAGCCGAGGCCTTCGGCGTCACGCCCGACATCATGAACATCGCCAAGCAGGTGACCAATGGCGCCCAGCCCCTGGGCGCCGTGGTGGCCAGCAAGGAGATCTACGACACCTTCATGGCAGCGGGCGGCCCCGAGTACATGCTGGAGTTCCCGCACGGCTATACCTACTCGGCCCACCCCATTGCCTGCGCGGCGGGCGTGGCCGCGCTGGACCTGCTGCAGCGCGAGGACGGCCCGGGCCGCGTGCGCGCGCTGGCCCCGTTCTTCGAGCAGGCCGTGCACAGCCTCAAGGGAGCAAAGCATGTGGCCGACATCCGCAACTTCGGCCTGGCTGCGGGCTTCACCATCGAGTCGCTGCCCGGCGAGCCGGCCCGCCGTCCCTACGAGATCGCCATGAAGTGCTGGGACAAGGGCTTTTACGTGCGCTACGGCGGCGACACCATCCAGATCGCACCGCCCTTCATCAGCGAGAAGGCCGAGATCGAGCGGCTGGTCAGCGCCCTGGGCGATGCCCTGACCGAAACGAACTGAGCATCTCCGGCACATGAGAAAAGCCCCTGGGCCGTGAGGCCACAGGGGCTTTTTTGCATGGCAACGGCAAGGCTGCGAAATCAGTCCAGCGTGATGCCCGCGTTCTTGATCACATCGCGCCACTTGTCCACTTCCACGCGCAGGAACTGGGCCGAGGCATCGGGCTTGAGGCCCGAGGGCAGCACGCCCATGGCGTCCAGCTTTTCCTTGACCTCGGGCGCGGGCAGGGCCTTGGCGATCTCGGCGTAGAGCCGGTCCACGATGGGCTTGGGCGTGCCTGCGGGCACGGCCGCGAGGAACCAGGCATCGGCCGTGAAGTCCTTGAGGCCGGCCTCCGACATGGTGGGCACGTCGGGCATGGACTGCAGGCGTTCGTTGTGGGCCACGGCCAGCGCGCGCACCTTGCCGGCCTTGAGCTGCGCGGCAATGGTCACGGCCGTGAGAAAGCCGAAGTCGGTCTCGCCGGCGGCCAGCGACACCACCGAAGGCGCGCTGCCCTTGTAGGGCACGTGGCCGATCTTGACCTTGGCCTGCATGGCATACAGCTCGGCGCCCAGATGGTTGGGTCCGCCCGTGCCCGACGAGGGGTAGTTGAGCTTGCCGGGCTGGGCCTGGGCCGCCGCCGTCAGCTCCTTGAGCGAGTGGAACGGGCTTTGCGCGCCCACGGTGAGCACCAGCGGGCTGCGCGCCACCAGGCTGATGGGCGCGAAGTCGCGCAGCGGGTCATAGGGCAGCTTGGTATACAGGCCCTTGGCCATGGCCATGCAGCCCACGTCGCCCAGCACCACGGTGTAGCCGTCGGCCGGCGCCTTGGCCACCAGGTCGCAGCCGATGGTGCCGTTGGCACCGGGCTTGTTGTCCACCACCACCGTGGTGTGCATGCTCTCGCCCAGCTTTTGCGCCAGCAGGCGGCCCAGGATGTCGGTGGAGCCACCGGGTGCGAAGGGCACGACCAGGCGAATGGTCTTGGACGGATAGCTGCCTGCGCCCTGGGCATGGGCGAGGGGCGCCGCCAGCGTGGCCGCCAGCGCCAGGCCGCCGGCCAGGGCGTGCCACAGGGCTGCGCGGCGCACCGGGGTGCGGGAGGATGCGAAAGGGGTTTGTCTCATGCTGTTGTCTCGTGAGGGGGATGCGTGAAGGCCAAGCGCGCGGCAGCATACCAGCAGCGGGCAGCGCGAAACGCGTGGCGTGGGGCGCCGATGACCGGTGCGGGACAGCTCAGGAGGCCGCGCGCTTGCGTGCGGCAGCGGGACGCGCGGACGTGGCCTTTGCAGGCGACTTTGCCGGAGCCTTCGCAGCCGTCTTTGCGGAAGCCTTTGGGATGGTTTTTGCGGGGGCCTTTGCCGGGGCCTTCGCGGTGGCCCTTGCGCTCGCCCTTGCCGTTGTTTTTGACGCAGTCCCTGGCGCTGTCGCCGCGGCCTTTTCCACCGGCTGCACGGCGCGTCGCGGACGCGGGCTGCGCAGGCTGTCGGCATCGAGGATGAGCCGGCCCTGGATGCGGCCCTTCATGCGCTTGACGCTGCTGGCCGCATCGCGCATGTGCTCCTGCATCAATGCGCGCACCTTCGCAGCATCGCGCTCGCGCGCGGCCTGCACGATGCTGCGGTGGAACTGCGCATTGGCCTCGCCGAAGCGCCGGTGCTCGGCCTGCGGAGTACGGTTGGCGAAGACGATGAGCTGGCGGATCATCTCGTTGATCAGCTCGCAGGTGAAGCGCAGGAACGGGTTGGGGTTGGCGGCCGCCAGGATGTCGTGGAAGTTCACGTCCTCGCGCCGCTGGCTCACCAGGTCGTCGCTGCTTTGCGTGGGATCGCAGCAGGCGATGCTGTGCTCCAGGGCCTCGAAATCGGCCTCGGTCAGATGGGGCACGGCGCCTGCCGCCAGCTCGGGCTCCAGCATCTGGCGCACCGTGTAGATGTCGTCGATGGTCACCTCCTGGAAGAACAGGTAGTTCTGCATGAACTGCAGCGTGCGGTCCAGCGGCACCTCGACGACCGTGCCACCGCCCGAAGGGCCGGTGGAGATGGTGATCAGCCCCTGCACTTCCAGCGACTTGAGAGCCTCGCGGATCGTTCCCTTGCTGACCTGGAACTGGGCCTGCAGCTCGCTTTCGCGCGGCAGGCGGTCGCCGGGGCTGAGGTTCTTTTCGGTGATCAGGCGCTTGATCTCCTGGGCCACCAGATCCGGGCGCTTGAGCTGCCGGATCGCCAGGGGGGCCGACTTGGGTGTAGCCATTGTTGTGTTCTCCGGAAGGGCACCGGATCGTGTCCGCGCCCAGTCTGCATACGGGTTTGGTGCAGTATGCACCGCCATGGCGCGTGGGCGTTTGCGCCTAGGGTTAGCACGCGCCCTATTCCTTCTATTTATCACTATAAATATGAATCAAGGAGCCTGCACGCACCCGTTTCGACTGGCATGCAACTTGCTCTGAAAAGCGTACCCGGGCCGCAGCGCCTTCAGTCCCCATCACGGAGATCCCATGCAACGTCGTCACCTCCTGCAACTCTCGGCACTGGGCGCATTGCCCGCATCGCTGGGCCTGGGCCGCAGCGTCTGGGCGCAGTCCAAGGACAGCATCCAGTTCGCCTGCCCCGTGCCCATGTCGGGCGCCTTCGCGGCCAACGGCAAGTACGCGGACCTGGGCATGAAGCTGGCCATAGAGCAATACGGCAAGGCGCTGGGCCGCCCGCTGGCCTACACCGTGCTGGACACCGAGGGCAAGCCCGCCACGGCCGTGCGCAAGCTGCAGGAGTCTTCGCAGCAGCAGGGCACGCGCTTTTTCGCAGGCGGCATCCTGTCGTCGGAGGCGCTGGCCATGGGCAAGGAGGCCGAGAAGGCCGGCGGCATCTTCATCACCACCGCAGGCGCAGACGAGATCACGGGCAAGGACTGCAACAGCGCCACCTTCCGCTGGTCGGCACCCACCTTCGGCGCCATCGAGCAGACCGTGCGCCCGCTGATCGAATCCCTGCCCAAGGCCAAGCGCTGGTACACCATCACGCCGCAGTACGTGTTCGGCGACGGCCTGCTCACGGCGGCCAAGAACATCTTCAAGGAAAAGGGCATCGAGCATGTGGGCAACAGTTACCACTCGCTGACCGAAAAGGAGTTCAGCGGCTACCTGACCAATGCCGTGGCCGCCAAGCCCGACGTGCTGCTGCTGCTGAACTTCGGCGCCCAGTCCTCGGACACGCTGCGCCAGGCCATCAGCTTCGGCATGAACAAGAACATGACCATCCTGATCGCCTGGGCCTCAGGGCTGGAGCAGTTCGAGTCGCTGGGCGCTGACCTGTGCGACGGCGTGTACTTCGGCGCCCAGTACTGGCACACGGTGGACACGCCGCTCAACCGTGATCTGGTGCAGCGCTGCAACGACAAGTTCAAGGCCAATCCCAACTACAGCCTGGCCGGCCACTACATCTGCACCAAGCTGATGATCGATGCCATCGTCAAGGCCGGCACGGTCGACCCCAAGGCCGTGGTCGCCGCGCTGGAAGGCATGAAGTACCAGGGCCTGACGGGCGAGGAAGAGGTGCGCAAGGCAGACCACCAGGTGCTCAAGAACTACTACCTGCTCAAGGGCAAGGCCAAGTCCAAGATGAAGAACAAGGACGACTACGTGGATGTGGTCAGCTCCGGCAAGTCCTTCCTGCCCGTAGACCAGACCGGCTGCAAGCTGGTTTGAGATGGAAGGCACCCCCTGAGGCGCTGCGCGCCTTCCCCCTCTCCTTCGGGAGGGGGACGACACCCTCGCGGCGGGGCGGCCCTTGCTCGGTGTCCCTGAGTTGGGCCGTGCCAGTTCAAGGGCTCAGCCCTGTGTCGCACGAGGTTCAAACCATCGCGCATTCCGCGCCGCCTCCTTCGTCCATCGTTTCGGACCCTGTATGAGCATCTATCTGCTTCAGACCATCAACGGGATCGGCATAGGCATGCTGTATTTCCTGTTGGCCGTGGGCCTGTCCATCGTTTTCGGCCTGCTGCGTTTCGTGAATTTCGCGCACGGTGCCTTCTACCTGCTGGGCGCCTATTTCTGCTACCAAATGACGCGCTGGGGCATGAGCTTCTGGCTGTCCCTGGTCGTGGTGCCGCTGGCCGTGGGCGCGCTGGGCTGGCTGGTGGAAAAGCTCATGCTGCGCCATGTGTATGCCAAGGCGCATGAGTTCCACATCATCGTCACCGTGGGCCTGGCCCTGGTGGTGCAGGAGCTGGTGATCGTGCAATGGGGCCCGCTGGGCGACAGCGTGGCCGTGCCCGATCTGCTGCAGGGCGTGGTGATGTGGGGCAGCTTCGTCTATCCCAAGTACCGGCTGTTCGTGATCGGCTTCACCGCCGTGCTGGCCGTGCTGCTGTGGTGGCTGCTGGAAGGCACGCGGCTGGGCAGCGCGGTGCGCGCGGGCAGCGAATCGACCGAGATGGTGTCCCTGCTGGGCGTGAACGTGCTGCGCATCTTCAGCCTGGTGTTCGCGCTGGGCGCAGCCACGGCGGCGCTGGCCGGCGTGCTGGCCGCGCCCATACGCGGCGCAGAGCCCTTCATGGGCGTGGAGGCGCTGGGCGTGGCCTTCGTGATCGTGGTCGTGGGCGGGCTGGGCAGCTTCGGCGGCGCACTGGTCGGCGGCCTGCTGATCGGCATCGTGCAAAGCGTGATGAGCACGCTGTGGCCCGAGGGCGCGCGCCTGATGATCTACGTGGCCATGGCCGCCGTGCTGCTGCTGCGACCCCATGGCCTGCTGGGCCGCAAAGGATGAAGACCATGACCAGGCATTCCCATCTCCTTCTCGCGCTGGCCATCGTGGTGGCCATGCCGCTGTGCATGCAGTCGGGCTCGCTGGCCAGCGAAGTGCTGATCTTCGGCCTCGCGGCCATGGGCTGCAATCTGCTGCTGGGCTACACGGGGCTGCTGTCCTTCGGGCAGGGCATCTTCTTCGGGCTGGGCAGCTACACCATCGCCCTGCTGCTGACACGCTGGCCCCTGCCCATGCCGCTGGCCCTGCTGGCCGCCACCGCCATGGGCGCCGTGGGCGCGGCCATCGTCGGCTGGGTGGCCATACGCCAGCGCGGCACCTATTTCGTGATGCTCACCCTGGCGTTTGCGCAGATGTTCTACTTCATCGCCTACTCGGCCACGGACATCACCGGCGGCGACAACGGCCTGCTCGATGTGCCCCGCCCCGCCCTCGCGGTGGCCGGCCAGACGCTGTGGCCGCTGGCCACGCCCTGGCAGTACTACGGCTTTGTGGCCGTGCTCTTTCTGGTGGTGTTCTGGCTGCTGCGCCGCGTCTGCGACTCCATGTTCGGCCGCACGCTGCTGGCCGTGCGCGACAACGAGGAGCGCGCCGCCGCCGTGGGCTACGACCTGAGGCTGCTGAAGCTGCAGGCCTTCGTGATCTCGGGCGCGGTCACGGGCCTGGCCGGCGCGCTGCACGCCATGATGACGGGCATCGCCCCGCTGTCCAACGCCGAGTACCACACCAGCGAAATGATCCTGGTGATGACCGTGATCGGCGGCACGGGCAACCTGCTGGCCTCGGTGCTGGGCGCGGCCTTCTATGTGCTGCTGGGCGACTGGCTGTCCACGCTGTGGCCGCGCTGGCTGCTGCTGCTGGGCGTGGTGCTGATGATCGTGAGCCTGGGCCTGCAGCGCGGCCTGTGGGGCCTGGGCGAGAGCCTGTGGGCCCTGGTGCGCCGCAAAGGGCCGGCAGATGCCGAGGCGGCCGCTGCAGAAACCAAAGGAGGCCAGGCATGAGCGCCACAGCATCTCCCATCCTGCTCGAGGCCGTGGGCGTCGAGAAGCGCTATGACAAGTTCGTCGCCCTGGGCGGCGTGGACCTCAAGGTCCGCGCCCACACCGTGCACTCGGTGATCGGCCCCAACGGCGCGGGCAAGACCACCCTGTTCCACATGCTCACGGGCACCAAGAGCGTGAGCGGCGGGCGCATCGTCTTCGACGGCCACGACGTGACGCGCGAGCCCGACCACCGCCGCGTGCGGCGTGGCATGGCACGGTCCTTTCAGGTCACCAGCCTGTTCCTGACCCTGCCCGTGCGCGAGAACCTGCGCCTGGCCGCCCAGGGCGTGGCGCCCGCCAGGGCGCTGGACTGCTGGAACGCGCCCGTGGGTGCTCGCGCCCTGGCCGACACCGTGGCCAGCGTGCTCTCGCGCCTGGGCCTGGAGCGCCATGCGGACACGCCGGCCGGCAACCTCTCGCACGGCCAGCAGCGGCGGCTGGAGGTGGGCATGGCCCTGGCCGCGCGGCCCAAGGCCATCTTCCTGGACGAGCCGACCTCGGGCATGGGCATCGATGACCTGGACGAGATGAAGCGCCTGATCCAGGGCCTCAGGGATGAGCACACCGTGGTGCTCATCGAGCACAACATGAACATCGTCATGGACATCTCCGACACCATCACCGTCATGCAGCAGGGCCGTGTGCTGGCCGAAGGCCTGCCCCACGAGATCCGCGCCGACGAGCGTGTGCGCAGCGCCTATCTGGGCAACATGATCACGGGAGGAAAGGCATGAGCGGTCCCCTGCTTTCGGTCGAGGGCATACACGCCCACTACGGCAAGAGCCATGTGCTGCAGGGCGTGTCGCTGCAGGTGCAGGACGGCGAGCTGGTCACGCTGCTGGGCCGCAACGGCGCGGGCAAGACCACCACGCTCAAGTCCATCGCAGGCGTGATGCAGCCCTCGCAGGGGCAGATCCGCTTCGGCGGCGAGCCCGTGCACCGGCTGGCCACGCACCAGGTGGCCCAGCGCGGCATCTGCCTGGTGCCCGAGCACCGCGGCATCTTCAAGCTGCTCACGGTGGAGGAGAACCTGATGCTGGGCCAGCGCAAGCGCTCGCCCTGGCAACTGGCCGACATCTACCGCATCTTCCCGCGCCTCAAGGAGCGGCGCGGCAACGGCGGCGGCCAGCTGTCGGGCGGCGAGCAGCAGATGCTGGCCATAGGCCGCGCCCTGATGAACGCGCCGCGCCTGCTCATGCTGGACGAGCCCGTCGAGGGCCTGGCGCCCGTGATCGTGGAGGAGATCGTGGCCCAGCTCAAGACCATCAAGGCCGCTGGCGTGGCGATCTTGCTGGTGGAGCAGAACCTGGAGGTCTGCACCCAGCTGGCCGACCGCCACTACATCATCGAACAGGGTGCGATTGCGCACGAGGCAGGCAATGCCGCTTTCCTGGCCGATGACGCCATCAAGGACCGGTATCTCGGTGTAGGGATCGCCTGATCCACCGCCTTTCGCATTCCCAGGAGTCATTCATGGATCTCAGTACCCCTCTTGCAGCCGCCGCCGTTGCGGCCGGGCTGCGCACCGACGGCGCCCGCCTGTGGCAATCGCTGATGGACCTGGCGCGCATAGGCGCCACACCCAAGGGCGGCGTGTGCCGCCTGGCGCTGACGGACCTGGACCGCCAGGGGCGCGATCTCTTCGTGCAGTGGGCGCGCGAGGCCGGCTGCAGCATCCGCGTCGATGCCATCGGCAACATCTTCGCGCGCCGCGCAGGCCTGGACGATGCGCTGCCGCCCGTGATGACGGGCAGCCACATCGACACCCAGCCCACGGGCGGCAAGTTCGACGGCAACTACGGCGTGCTGGCCGGGCTGGAGGTGCTGCGCACGCTGGGCGATGGCGGCGTGCGCACGCGCGCCCCGTTGGAAGTGGCCGTGTGGACCAACGAGGAAGGCTCGCGCTTCGTGCCCGTGATGATGGGCTCGGGCGTGTTCGTCAATGCCTTCACGCTGGAGCATGCGCTGGCCCAGCGCGATGCCCAGGGCGTGAGCGTGGACGAGGCGCTGCGCGCCATCGGCTATGCCGGGCCGGCCGGCCCGGCGCCTGCGGTGGGCGCATATTTCGAGGCCCATATCGAGCAGGGCCCGGTGCTGGAAAACCATGAACGCGTGATCGGCGTGGTCAGCGCCGCGCTGGGCCAGCGCTGGTACGACGTCAGCGTGCAGGGCATGGAGGCCCATGCCGGCCCCACGCCCATGGAGCTGCGCCGCGACGCCCTGCTGGCCGCCAGCGACCTCGTGGCCGAGGTCAACCGCATCGCCCTGGACCGCCTGCCGCATGCGCGCGGCACCGTGGGATCGCTGGAGGTGTTTCCCAACTCGCGCAACGTGATCCCGGGCGGCGTCAAGCTCAGCGTGGACCTGCGCGCGCCGGACGACGGCCAGTTGCTGGACATGGATGCCGCACTGCGCGCGGCCTGCGAGCGCATTGCGGCCGCGCATGGCGTGACCGTTGGCGTGGAGCAGGTCGTCTACTTCCCGCCCCAGCCCTTCACGCCGCACCTGGTGGAGGCCGTGCGCGCCAATGCGGCCGACCTGGGCTACAGCGCCATGGACGTGGTCAGCGGCGCGGGCCACGATGCCGTCTACCTGGCGCGCGTGGCGCCTGCCGCCATGATCTTCGTGCCCTGCGCCGACGGCATCAGCCACAACGAGATCGAGGATGCCGAGCCCGCCCACCTGGAGGCCGGCTGCAACGTGCTGCTGCGCGCCATGCTGGCGGCTGCGGGCGTGGTGCAGGCAGCGGACGGCGGGGTGCCGGCATGAAGATCCTGATCGCCCGGCTCAACCACGAGACCAATACCTTCTCGCCCGTGCCCACGCCCATCGAGGCGTTTGCGCCCACCTATGGCGAGGCCGCCTATTCGGCCAACAAGGGCATGCGCACGGCCATGGCCGCCTTCATCGACCTGGCCGAGGCGGCGGGCGCCACCCTGGTCACGCCGGTATCGGCCACCTCCAATCCCAGCGGCCCCGTGCATGCGGCCGCCTATGACGAACTCACGCGCCGCATCGTGGCGGCCGCGCCGGGCTGCGATGCCATCTTGCTGGACCTGCACGGCGCCATGGTGGCCGAGAACAGTGCCGACGGCGAAGGCGACCTGCTCGAACGCGTGCGCGCCGCCGCGCCCGGCGTGCCCGTTGGCGTGGCGCTGGACCTGCACGGCAACATCACCGAAAAAATGGTGGGCAATGCCGACGTGATGGTGGGCTTCAAGACCTATCCGCACATCGACATGTACGAGACCGGCGAGCACGCGGGCCGGCTGCTGCTGGACATGCTGGCCGGCCGCGCGCGCTATGCCGTGTGCTGGCACCGCCTGCCGCTGATGAGCCACACGCTGCGCAGCACCACGCTGGACGGCCCCATGCTGGACGCCGTGAACGCAGCGCGCGCCCTGGAAGCGGAGGGCCTGCCCGCGGTCTCGGTGTTCGGCGGCTTCTCGCTGGCCGACATCGCCGCGCCCTGCGTGAGCGTGGTCGCCACCTGCAGGACCGACGAACGCGCGGCCACCCAGGCGAGCGTGGACGCGCTGGCCGCCCGGATCTGGCAGCGCCGCGCCGACTTCGTCTACCGCAGCGAGCCGCTGGCCGATTCGCTGCGCCGCGCCCAGGCCCTGGCCGACGGCGCCGACCGCCCCGTGCTGCTGCTCGACCATGGCGACAACTGCATGTCCGGCGGCACCTGCGACACCATGGACGTGCTGCAGACCGCGCTGGAGCTGGGCCTGTCAGGCATTGCCGTGGGCCCGCTGTGCGACCCCGAAGCGGTTGCCTCGCTCACGGCGGCGGGCGAAGGCGCCGAGGTGGAGATCGCGCTGGGCAACAAGGTCTCGCTGGAGCGCATCGGCCTTCACAAGCAGCCGCTGCGGCTGCGCGGCACGGTGCGCGCCGTCAGCGACGGCGCCTACACGGTCAGCGGCCCCATCTACACGGGCCAGCGCTGCCACATGGGCCGCACGGCCTGCCTGGATACGGGCGCCGCGCAGATCGTGATCACCGAGCAGACGCACGAGCCCTGGGACCTGGGCGTGTTCCACTGCGTGGGCATGGACCCGACTCGCTTTCGCTTCGTGCTGCTCAAGTCGCGCATGTACTGCCGGCCCGTCTTCGTGCCGCTGTCCGCCGGTCTGGTCGAGTGCGACAGCCCCGGCGTGACCACCTCGGACTATTCGCGCTTTCCGTTCGCCCGGGTCAGCCGCCCGGTGTTTCCGCTGGACGCCATCTGATGGATGCCAGGTGATTGCCCGGCTTTGCGGCGGCGCGCAAGCAAAGACCGCCGCCGCTGCGGGGCATTGGGCAACCAGGCATCACAACAGTTTCACAGCAGGACCCGGCTATTGCCTGTCGGCCTACAATCGGTTCCCCCCTACCTCGGCCGACGGCACGCGGGCTGATCCGCGCGTGCGTTGGCCATGCCTTCGCTGGAGACGCTTGATGTCCGACAACACGGCCCCGACCCCTTCCGATAAACGTGCCCAGCTGCGCCGTGCCGCACTCGAATACCACGAGTTTCCCAAGCCCGGCAAGCTGACCATCGTGCCGACCAAGCCCATGGCCAACCAGCATGACCTGGCCCTGGCCTACTCGCCCGGCGTGGCAGCGCCCTGCGAAGAGATCGTCAAGGACCCGGCCGCCGCCTTCAAGTACACGGCGCGCGGCAACCTGGTGGCCGTGATCTCCAACGGCACCGCCGTGCTGGGCCTGGGCGACATCGGCGCGCTGGCCTCCAAGCCGGTGATGGAAGGCAAGGCCGTCCTGTTCAAGAAGTTCGCGGGCGTGGACGTCTTCGACATCGAGATCAACGAGAAGGACCCGCAAAAGCTGGTCGATGTGATCGCCGCGCTGGAGCCCACCTTCGGCGCCATCAACCTGGAAGACATCAAGGCACCCGAGTGCTTCTTCGTGGAGCGCGAACTGCGCCGCCGCCTGAAGATCCCCGTCTTCCACGATGACCAGCACGGCACGGCCATCACCGTGGCAGCGGCCATGGTCAACGCGCTCAAGGTCGCGGGCAAGAAGATCGAGGAGGTCCGTCTCGTGGCCTCGGGCGCGGGCGCCGCTGCCCTGGCCTGCCTGAACCTGCTGCTCAAAGTCGGCCTGCGCCGCGAGAACGTGTTCGTCACCGACCTGGCCGGCGTGGTCTACGAGGGCCGCACCGAGCTGATGGACGAGGACAAGGCCCAGTTCGCGCGCGCCACCGAGCTGCGCACGCTGGGCCAGGTCATCGAAGGCGCCGACGTCTTCCTGGGCCTGTCCGCCGGCGGCGTGCTCAAGCAGGACATGGTGGTCAAGATGGCCGCGCGTCCGGTGATCTTCGCGCTGGCCAACCCCAACCCCGAAATCGTTCCCGAAGACGTGAAGGCCGTGCGCAGCGACGCCATCATCGCCACGGGCCGCTCGGACTACCCCAACCAGGTCAACAACGTCCTGTGCTTCCCGTACATCTTCCGGGGTGCGCTGGACTGCGGCGCGACCACCATCACCACCGAGATGGAAATCGCCACCGTCCACGCCATCGCCGAACTGGCCCAGGCCGAGCAGAGCGAGGAAGTGGCGGCAGCCTACGTGGGCGAGCAGCTGAGCTTCGGTCCTGAGTACCTGATCCCCAAGCCCTTCGATCCGCGCCTGATGATGAAGATCGCCTCGGCCGTGGCCCAGGCTGCCGCCGAATGCGGCGTGGCCCAGCGCCCGATCCAGGACATGGATGCCTACCGCGCCCATCTGCAGACCTTCGTCTACGCCTCGGGCACGATGATGAAGCCGCTGTTCGCCACGGCCAAGAAGGCCACCAAGAAGCGCGTGGCCTATGCCGAAGGCGAGGAAGAGCGCATCCTGCGCGCCGCGCAGATCGTGGTGGACGAGCGCATTGCGCGCCCCACGCTGATCGGTCGCCCGGCCATCATTGCCCAGCGCATCGAGAAGTTCGGCCTGCGCCTGAAGGAGGGCCAGGACTACGACGTGGTCAACGTCGAGCACGACGAGCGCTACCGCGACTTCTGGCAGACCTACCACCGCATGACCGAGCGCAAGGGCATCACCGTGCCCATCGCCAGGATCGAGATGCGCCGCCGCCTGACCCTGATCGGCTCCATGCTGCTGCACAAGGGCGAAGTGGACGGCCTGATCACCGGCACCTGGGGCCAGACATCGCACCACCTGCAGTACGTGGACCAGGTGATCGGCCGCCGCGCCGGCGTGCAGACCTATGCCTGCATGAACGGCCTGCTGCTGCCCGACCGCCAGGTCTTCCTGGTGGACACCCACGTCAACTACGACCCCACGGCCGAGCAGCTGGCCGAGATCACCATCATGGCCGCCGAGGAAATGATGCGCTTCGGCGTCAAGCCCAAGGCCGCCCTGCTGTCGCACTCCAACTACGGCTCCAGCAACCAGCCCAGCGCCGTCAAGATGCGCCAGACCCTGGAGCTGCTGCGCGAGCAGGCCCCCTGGCTGGAAGTGGACGGCGAGATGCACGGCGACGTGGCCCTGGACGGCAAGGCCCGCGCCCAGCTCATGCCCAACAGTACGCTGCTGGGCAATGCCAACCTGCTGGTCATGCCCAACATCGACGCGGCCAACATCAGCTACAACCTGCTCAAGCAGGCCGCTGGCGGCGGCATTGCCATCGGCCCCGTGCTGCTGGGCGCCGCCCGTCCCGTGCACATCCTCACGCCGAGCACGACGGTGCGCCGCATCGTCAACATGACGGCGCTGACGGTGGCGGACGCTAACGCTAACCGTTAAGCACCCCCTGAGCGGCTTCGCCGCTTCCCCCGTGTGCACGGCGCCCTCTCTCGCTTCGCGGGAGGGGGACGACACCCTCGCTGCGGGGCGGCCCTTGCTCGGTGTCCCTCGTTTTGGCCGCGCGCGTTTTTGAGACAACGGGCGGCATTTGCATTGAATGGAAGGCAACTCAGGCGCAGAGTTGCCTTCTCACTGTTCAATCCCCAGACATTTCCTCGGTCAAGCTGCCTGTTTTTTAGGCAGAACTTGCATTTTGAGGGGTGTTCCGTCACACTAGCGGGTCGAGATTTCAGGGCTTCCCTGGATTTCTGAAAGGTGTAGTTGATGCTGAAGGCAGCCGCCGCCAAGGCGTACCAGTCCGGTCTAGCGCTCATCGTCGGGGCCGCCTTTGTGCTGTCGCCCTCGCTCGCTGATGCGCGCCGCTCGGCGCCCGAGAGCGCGGATTCGACGGCGGCCATGGCCACCGTCACTCTGTCAGAGCTGCCGCGCGAAGGCCGTTCCACCTATACGCTGATCCTGCGCGGCGGGCCTTTTGCCCACGACAAGGACGGCACGGTGTTCGGCAACCGCGAGCGCATCCTGCCGCGCCAGTCGCGCGGCTACTACCGTGAGTACACGGTGCGCACGCCCGGCTCGCGTGACCGCGGAGCCCGCCGCATCGTCTGCGGCGGAGAGCCCCAGCAGCCCGATGCCTGCTACTACACCAGCGACCACTACAGCAGCTTTCGCAAGATCATCGAATGACCTCGACCCAGTCTTTGCAGCCAGTTCGACCCTCCGCGTCCGACGCAGTGCGCTGGCAGGGGTCTGCATTTCATCCACAGCCCGGGGACGCCGCAGGCCAGGTGCCCGTACCCGCAGGCCACATCCACGTTAGAGAAAGAGCCACGGAGATGGATGCACCACTTCGTAAGATCCCGGACACCCCTTTGCGGAACGTGCGCGCCAACATCGTGCAGTCCATCCGCGCCTACAGGGTGGAGGATCTGCAACAGGCGGCCGAGACGCTGGGGTGCCATTTCCTGTATGCCAACCTGGCCCATGCGCAGACCAAGGCCGACATCCTGGAGCTGCTGGCCACGCAGTTCTTCTTCCCCGCGCATTTCGGCAAGAACTTCGACGCGCTCTACGACTGCCTGACCGACCCCATCCACAAGGCCGGCCCGCAGCCGGGCTTCGTGCTCGTGCTCGACCAGATCCCGACCACGCCCAAGTTCGACAAGGAAGTGCGCGAGCAACTGCTGGACAGCTTCCGCGACGCGGCCGAATACTGGGCCGAGCGCAAGATCCCGTTCCGCTGCTTCTACTCTTTCCTGTAAGAGCCGCACATTGATTGCACGGCGCCAGCGTCCCATGTGGGCGCTGGCGCCGTGCGCCACCTGCGTCTAGCTGCGCGTGAACCGGGCCGCAAGTGCCTCGTACTCGGACACCGGCACTTCCTCGGCGCGGCGCTGCAGGTCGAACTCCCCGTCAAAGCCCTTGGCTTCCAGCCAGCGCCCCAGCGTGTTGCGCAGGATCTTGCGCCGCTGGCTGAAGGCCACCTGCACCATCTCCTCCAGCAGCTTCGCGTCCAGGGCCGCCGGCGCCTCGCGCGGGACCATGCGCACGACGGCGCTGTCCACCTTGGGCGGCGGATTGAAGCTCTCGGGCGGCACGTACAGCACGCTCTCCATCGCATAGCGCCACTGCAGCATGACCGTCAGCCGCCCATAGGCCGCCGTGGCCGGAGAGGCCACCATGCGGTCGATGACCTCCTTTTGCAGCATGAAGTGCTGGTCCTCGACCACGTCCACCTGCTCGAGCAGGTGAAAGAGGATGGGGCTGGAGATGTTGTAGGGCAGGTTGCCCGCAATGCGCAGCTTGGGCACGCCCAGGCGCGCGGCGATGGCGCGAAAGTCCACCTTGAGCACGTCGGACTCGACCACGTCGAGCTGCTCGTGCAGGCGCAGGCGCACGGCCAGGTCGCGGTCCAGTTCGATCACGGTGAGCCGGCCCAGGCGCTCGACCAGGGGCTGGGTCAGGGCCATCAGGCCCGGACCGATCTCGACCATGGACTGGCCCGGCCGAGGATCGATGGCACGCACGATGCCGTCGATGATGCCGCCATCGGTCAGGAAGTTCTGGCCGAAGCGTTTGCGAGGAATGTGTTTCATAGAAAAAGCAAGGCGGTGCGCCATGGCACCGCCTTCCATTGTGGACTGCCGCAGCCATGGCTGCTTGGGGGGTGTCTTATTGCGGGGGCTCGCGGTACTCGACGTAGGCGCGGCCACGCAGCTCCTGCAGCCAGGTCTGGTAGTCGGTTTCGAGCTTGCGCTCGCGCACCACGTTGCGCACCATTTCGCGCTGCTCGCGCGGCGTCAGCGCGGCCTGGCGGCGCTCGATGAGCTGGATCAGGTGCACACCGAAGCGCGAGACCAGCGGGTCGCTGACCTGCCCGGGCTGCAGCGCATTGAGCACCTGCTCGAACTCGGGCACGAACTGGCCGGGCGAGGCCCAGCCCAGATCGCCGCCGTTGCGCGCGCTGCCGTCCTGCGAGAACTCGCGGGCCAGCGATTCGAAGCTGGCCTGGCCGCTGTCCACGCGGCGCTTGTAGTCGGCCAGGCGCTTGGCGGCATCGGCCTCGGTCATCTGGTCGCCGATGCGCAGCAGGATGTGGCGCGCATGGTTTTGCGTGACCACGGAAGGCATGCCGGCCTGCGACTTCTCCAGCACCTTGAGCACGTGAAAGCCCGCGCCCGAACGGAAGGGGCCGACGATGCCGCCCTGCGGCGTCTGGCCCACGGCCTTGGTGAACAGTTCGGGGTAGCGGTCCAGCGGGCGCATGCCCATGGCGCCGCCGCCCTGGCCGTCGGGCACATCGGAGAACTCCTTGACCACGGCCAGGAAGTCGCCTTGCGTGCGGGCCGCCTCGGCAGCCTGCTTGGCGCGGGCTTCGCGCTCGGCCACTTCGGCGGGGCTGGCATCCTCGCGCACAGCGATCAGGATGTGGCCCAGGTTCACGGCCGCCGGCGCCTTGTCGGCGCCGCCGCTGCGCTGCTCGGCCAGGTAGCGGTCGATGTCGGCTTCGGTCACGCGCACGCGGCCGTCCACATCGCGCTCGCGCAGGCGCTGCAGCGTGATCTGGCGGCGCAGTTCTTCGCGGAACTGCTTTTCGTTCACGCCCTCGGCCCGCAGGCGTGACTGCAGGCCGGCCTTGTCCAGGCCGTTTTGCCGCGCCACATTGGTCAGCGCCTGGTCCACGGCGTAGTCATCCACGCGCAGGCCCGTGTCCTTGGCTTCCTGCAGCTGGGCCTTTTCCACGATCAGCCGCTCCAGCACCTCGCGGGCCAGCAGCGCCTCGGGCGGCATCTGGCCGCCCTGCTCGGCAATGTTCTGCGCCACGCGCGCCATGCGGGCCCGCACCTCGTTGTTGGTCACGGGCTCGGAGTTGACCACGGCCACGATGTAGTCGGCCGAGCGCACGCCGGCATTGCTGCCGCGATCACGCGACAAGGGCTGGTTGGTGGCGTCCAGCGCGCGCGAGACGGAGGCATCGCCGGCCTGGGGCGCCCTGGACTGGCCCGGAACACGCAGGCCTTGCGCCTGGGCTGTGGTGGCCAGCAAGGCCAGCGCCACAGCGGCCGCTGCGCAGCAATGGGTCTGGGAAAGAAAACGCATGGGAGAGATGCCTTGCAAAAAGCGTGTTTGGAGCCTTGGCTCTAATCGTAATTGGTGAAGCGGCTGGGCGGCGTCACCGACTCGCGCAGGTACTGGTAGCGCGGCACATTCTGCTTGAGGCTGCGCTGCGGGTCGGCACCCAGGCTCAGCCGCGAGAAGCCTACGAACTCGATCTGGAACAGCAGCCGGGTGTTGGACTGGGTGATGGAGCTTTGCAGGCGCTCCAGCACCACGCGGCCAATCCAGCAGCAGCCGTCGTACTCCAGCCCGACCACGGTATCGACGAGCTTGCGGTCCTTCAGGCTGTAGTTCAGCCGGCCCACCGTGTACCAGCGGCCGCCGCCCTGGCCACGGCCGGCACCCAGGTCACGGCCCTTGTCGCCCCAGAGGTCGTTGATGGGCCATTGCCAGCCCACATCGACCAGCTTGCTGGCATCGGTGCGTGCCACGGTGTCGTACTGGGTACGGTAGGCCACGTTCACCGTGCGGTAGGAGCTGGGGCTGTAGCGCGCGCCGAAGGTGGTGCGCACCGGGCGGTTCAGGTCGCGGTTGTACTGGGTCGTGCCTTCGGTGGACCAGGCATCGGTCCAGTTGATGGCCGCACCCAGCAGCACGTCGGACAGCCGACTGGTGGCAGGCACCTCGCCGGGCAGGATGACCTTCTGGTCGGAGAAACGCACGCGCTGCGCAATGCCGAAACGCGCCTTTTCCGCGCCCGTGGCCCCGTCGATCAGGCGTGTGGTCGCGCCCAGGGTCAGCAGGTGGTTGTCGGCAATGCGGTCCTGGCCGTTGTAGTCGTTTTCGGAGTAGATGCTCGCGAAGTTGAAGTCGTTGCGCGCCGTGTCGTACAGCGGCAGAAAGCTCTGGTCGCGGTAGGGCGTGTAGGTGTAGAAGGCGCGCGGCTCGAAGGTCTGCAGCAGCTGGCGGCCGAACAGCGTGGTGTCGCGCTCGAACACCAGGCCGCTGTCCACACTGACCGTGGGCAGCGTGCGCGAGGCATTGCGGTTGCCGTTGCTCATCAGGCGGTCCACCTGGTAGTTGCTGGTGTGCAACTGGATCCTGGGCGTGATGAAGGCGCCCGGCGACAGGAAGGGACGGCTCAGCTGCGCCTGCATGTAGCTGCGCTGGCCGTTGTTGTAGGTCATGCCGGCCAGGGGCTTGTCGATCTCGAAGCGCGTGGTGTCGGCCACGAAGCTGAAGTCCAGGCCGTGCGGCAGGTCCAGCGGCGTGTAGCGCCATTGCAGCTGCGGCTTCATGCCGTAGGGCGGGGCAATGGGCGCCGATGCGTCCTGCATGGTCTGCCAGTACAGGGTGCGCAGGGTCAGCACCCCGTCGCCACGCGCCCAGGACAGGTTCACGTCGTTGGGCAGCAGGCGCTCGCGCAAGGAACGGGCGGCCAGCGGGAAATCACGCCAGTAGTTGTCGTCGCTGACGCGGTTGAGGTTCATGTTCAACCCCAGGCCGCCGATGGGCGAGCTGATGACGCCCCGGTGCTGCAGCGAGTAGGCCCAGCGGTCACGGTCGCGCTGGCGGTCGCCCGGCATGTAGGCCGCGTAGGCCTCGCCCGAATAGGTGGGCTCCAGATAGCGGAACTGGGCGCCCAGGTTGACGCCGCGCTTGCTCATGACCGAGGGATACAGGGTCATGTCGCGGTTGGGCGCGAGGTTCCAGTAGTAGGGCTGCGTGTATTCGATGCCGCTGAGCTTGTCCAGGCCCATGGTGGGGGGCAGCAGGCCCGACTTGCGCTTGTCCGACAGCGGAAAGCTCATGCGCGGCACGGGCAGCACGGTCACGCCCTTGAACTGCAGGGCCGCGCCTTCGGCCACGCCGACTTCCTCGGCCATGTCGATGTGCAAGGTCCGGGCGCGCAGCATCCAGGCCGGCTGCCAGGTGGCTTCGTCATCGCGCTGGCAGGTGGTGTAGGTCGCGTCATGGACCACGGCATGGTCGCGGTCGATGAAGTCCACGCGCGAGGATTTGCCGTAGGCCCCGTTGGCCAGGAAGCGGTAGCCGGCGTTGTCGAAAAAGCCCTTGAAGGCATCGACCTGCAGGTCCAGCTGCGAGCCTTCGTAGACATTGCCGGCCTGGTTGATGTGCACGGCGCCCGAGGCATTGACGCGGTCGTCGGGCACCTGGTATTCGAGCCGGTCGGCGCGGATCATGGTGTCGCCGCGGCGCAGTTCGGCATTGCCCTCGATCACCGCATTGATGTCCGGCTGGCCGCTGAGCGCGTCGCCACGCACGTAGACGGGCTGCTGGGAGCGGACCGCCTCAGGGTAGGTTTCCTGCATCAGCGTGCTGGGGCGCAGCGGGCGCACCTGCTGCAGCCGGCCTTCATCGGCCGCAGCGGGCTGGGCCTGGGCCAGCGTCGAGCCACCGGCCCATGCGAGAGCCACAAGCCAGGCCAGCGGGCGTACAGCGGGGCGCGCGGGCGCGCGGGCAGCCAGCGGATCGGGGAGCGGCGGTCGGAGGTACACGGTGGTCAACAGCGGCGGGTGGACAAAGGCGCAAGCCTAGCATCACCGCCGGGCATTCGCCGGGGTGGCGGTTTGTAGAATCGCGATTATCCATGAGCCATCCAAACACCCCCACGGCCGGCGTTGTCTGGGCCGACCCCGCCCGCCATGCCGCCTTCGACGCCTGGCTGGCCCCGCTGTCCGCCCGCCACGCGCTGCGCCCCGAAACCCTGCGCCCGGCATCGGCCGATGCCAGCTTTCGCCGCTATCTGCGCCTGGACACCGCCGCCGGCGCCAGCCTCATCGTCATGGATGCCCCGCCGGACAAGGAAGACTGCGCGCCCTTCGCCAAGGTGCAGGCGCTGATGGCCTCGGCCGGCCTGGCCGTGCCGCAGATCCTGGACTGGGACGCCGTGCACGGCTTCATGCTGCTGTCCGACCTGGGCGGCCACACCGTCATCGAGGCGCTGGACCCGGAAAAGCCCCAGGACGCGGAAGCCTGGTACCGCTCGGCGCTGGAGGTGCTGCTGGCCTGGCAGACCGCCTCGCGCCCCGACGTGCTGCCCGCCTATGACGACGCCCTGCTGCGCCGCGAACTGCAGCTGTTCCCCGACTGGTACATCGCGCGCCACCGCGAGACCGTGCTCGACGACAGGCAGCAGGCCACGCTGGCCAAGGCCTTCGACCAGATCGTGGCCCACAACCTGGCGGCGCCCAGCGTCTTCGTGCACCGCGACTTCATGACGCGCAACCTCATGCAGCCCGTGACGGCCAGCGGCCCGCTGGGCGTGCTGGACTTCCAGGATGCGGTCTACGGCCCAGTGACCTATGACATCGCCAGCCTGCTGCGCGATGCCTTCATCAGCTGGGAAGAGGACTTTGTCATCGACATTACCGTGCGTTACTGGGAAAAGGCACGCAAGTCGGGATTGGTGGGCGCGCGCAGCCAAAGCGGCTGGGGCGACGATTTCGGCGAGTTCTACCGTGGCGTGGAGTGGATGGGGCTGCAGCGCCACCTCAAGGTGGCCGGCATCTTTGCACGGCTGACATTGCGAGACGGCAAGCCCCGCTACCTGGCGGATACGCCGCGCTTCATCCACTACATCCGCGCCACCTGCAGCCGCTACCGCGAACTGACGCCGCTGCTGCGCCTGGTGGACCAGATCGAGAACATTCAGCCCCAGGTGGGCTGGGCCTACGGGCGCGTTTGAGGACAGGTACGCCATGCCACGCTTTCACTGCCCCATCGCGCTGCGCAGCGGCGACGACATCGAACTGCCGCCCGGTGCGGCGCGCCATGTGCAGGTGCTGCGCCTGCAGCCCGGCGACGGCATCACCCTCTTTCAGGGCCGTGCCGGCGAGGGCTTCAGCGGCGGCGAGTTCGAGGCCACGGTCCTGCGCATGGGCCGCAGCGACGTGGCCGTGCGCATAGGCGCGCACCACGCCGTGGAACGCGAACCGCTGCGCCCCGTGCACCTGCTGGCAGGCATCACGGCCAACGAACGCATGGACTGGCTGGTGGAGAAGGCCGCCGAGCTGGGCGCCGCCAGCATCACGCCGCTGGTGGCCGAGCGCAGCGTGCTCAAGCTCAAGGGCGAGCGCGCCGAGAAAAAGCTGGCGCACTGGCAGGCCGTGGCCGTGTCGGCCTGCGAGCAGTGCACACGCAACCGCGTGCCGCCGCTGCATGCGCCCACCGACCTGCAAGACTGGCTGGAGGGCGGCGCGAAACAGCTGCCGCCCGGCACGCTGCGGCTGCTGCTGTCGCTGGGCGAGGGAACCCGGCCGCTGGGCGAGATCGTGGACGCCATGGCCGAGGATGCGCCCGTGGTCTTTCTATCGGGCCCCGAAGGGGGCCTCTCTCCGGCCGAAGAGGCCCTGGCCCGCGCCCAGGGTTTCGTGCCCGTCACGCTGGGTCCACGCGTTCTGCGCGCGGAAACCGCGCCCTTGGCCGCGCTGGCGGCGCTCACGCTGGACTGAACCGGCCCAGCCACTGCCGCAGCCTTGCGAACACGGGCGCGGCGAAGGCATCGCGCTCGTTGAACAGCTCGTGGTAGGCGCCGTCAAAGCACTGCGCCTGCACCACGGCCGGCGGCGCACGGTCGGAAAAGGCCTGGCTGCCGGCCGGCGCCACCAGCCTGTCGTCCCCTGCCCACAGCAACAGGCTGGGCACACTCCAGCTGCCCGCACGGGCCAGCACCTGCGGGCCGCCCTGCGCCAGAAAGCGCGCCAGCCGTGCGCTGATGCGGTCGTGGCACAGCGGATCGGCGCGGTAGGCATCGCAGACCGCCACGTCATGCGAGAGATACGGAATCTGCAGGCCGTTGGACACGCGCAGATCGGGCAGCAGGCGCGGCAGCGTGCCAACGAGCAATTTCTGGATCGGCGACAGACCCACATCGAGGGCTGGCGAGGACAGCACCAGCGCATCGACAGGCCGGATGGCCCGGGCCACGAACAGCGCCGCCACCAGGCCGCCCAGGCTGTGGCCCAACAGCACCAGCGGCTGGTCGGCCGGTTGCCGGGCGCGCGTGTCATCCACCACGGCCGCCAGGTCGTCCAGAAGCCGGTTGTCGCCCGTCAGGCCACCGCGCGGCCCTGCCGAGCGTCCGTGGCCATATTGGTCGTAGCCGCGTACGGCATAGCCCCAGGCATTGAGCCGCTGGGCCAGTGCCGCATAGCGGCCGATGTGCTCGCCCAGGCCGTGCACCAGCAGCACGGTGGCGCGCGCCGGGCCCTCGCCGGCAGGCCAATCGCACAGTGACAGCTCGGCGCCGTCGCCGGATGCCAGGCGTGTGACCTGGCCTTCCGGCGCGGGGGCAGACGCTGCCATCACGCCACGCCGGCAGTGCCGGCACCGGCTTCGGAACCTGCCTGCGTCACGGCCATGGCGGCGATCACCTGGGCCACGGCGGCCGTGAGCTTCTTGGCATAGGGCACGTGCAGGAATTCATTGGGGCCGTGGGCGTTGCTCTTGGGGCCGAGCACGCCGCAGACCATCATCTGGGCCTTGGGAAAGCCCTGGCTGAGCATGTTCATCAGCGGAATCGTGCCGCCCTGCCCGATGTAGCCGCAGGAAGCGCCGAAATGCGCCTGGCTGGCGGCGTTGAGCGCGTCCTCGAACCAGCCGTCCATGGCTGGCGCATTCCAGCCGCTGGCACCCGACAGCCCTTGCCAGGTCACACGGGCCTGGTAGGGCGCGTTGTCCTCCAGCAGCGCCTTCATCTCCTGCACGCAGGCGGCGGCATCGACCAGGGGCGGCAGGCGCAGGCTGAGCTTGAAGGCCGTGTAGGGCCGCAGCACGTTGCCGGCATCCTGTAGCGCGGGCAGGCCCTCTGCGCCTGTGACACTCAGCGTGGGCTCCCAGGTGCGCTTGACCAGCGCCTGCACCGGGTCGGTGGTGGTGGGCAGGGCAAACAGCGTGGAGCCGCCGCAGTCGTAGTGCGCCCAGGGAAAGCGCGCATAGGTCTCCTCGCCGAGGATGGCCGCCGTGGCGCGCATCTGGGCCATGCGGTCGGCCGGGACCTCGCAGTGGAAGCTGGCGGGCAGCAGGCGCCCGGTCTTGCTGTCCTCCAGACGGTCCAGCACCTGGCGCAGGATGCGGAAGGACGACGGCACGACGCCCGAGGCATCGCCTGAGTGCACGCCCTCCGTGAGGATCTCCACCTTCAGCGTGCCGCTGGCCATGCCGCGCAGGCTGGTGGTCAGCCACAGCTGGTCGTAGTTGCCGGCGCCGCTGTCCAGGCAGATCACCAGGCCCACATCGCCCAGGCGCGGACGCAGGGCATCGACATAGGGCAACAGGTCGCGCGAGCCGCTTTCCTCGCAGGTCTCGATCAGGCCCAGGATGCGCGGGTGCGGCACGCCCTGGCGCTTGAGCTCCTGCACGGCGGCAATGCTGGCGTAGACCGCATAGCCGTCGTCGGCGCCGCCACGGCCATAGAGCTTGCCGTTCTCGTACTTGGGCGTCCACGGACCCAGATCGCTGCGCCAGCCGTCGAACTCGGGCTGCTTGTCCAGATGGCCGTACATCAGCACCGTGGGGCTGGAGGCCGCCTTGTCCTGCGTGCCTTCCACCTCGAAGAACAGCACTGGCGTGCGGCCCGGCTGGCGCACGATCTCCAGCGTCAGGCCCGCCACCTTCTGCGCCTGCACCCAGTCGGCCGCATTGCGCAGCACGGTCTCCAGGTGGCCCTGCTGCTCCCAGTCGGGCGCGAACATGGGCGACTTGGCGGGAATGGCGATGTACTCGGTCAGCGCCGGGACGATGCGCTCGTCCCAGGAGCGGCTGATCCGGTCCAGCGCGGCTGCGGGCTGCAGCAGTTGTGAAGGAGTGCGTGCATTCATGGTGGGTCCTCGTGTCAGGGATGGGCGCACCGTTCGAGCGAAGCCAGCGCCGCGATCCGGTCATTGTGCGCCAACGCCATGCAGACCATGAGAGCCCGGCGCCAGCGACTACGATCACGCCCCATGTATATTGGAGAACTCGCCCGACGCGCCGGCTGCTCGCCCAAGGCCGTCAGGCTCTATGAATCACGGGGCCTGCTCGGTGCCGTGGCGCGGGCAGGCAGCTACCGCGTGTATGGACAGCAGGATCTGGTGCTGGTGCAGCGCATCCGCCAGGCGCTGGGGCTGGGCTTTCGGCTCGACGAGCTGCATGGCCTGCAGCGCCTGGACCACGCCGACAGCTGGGACGCGCTGGCCCGGCTGCTGCGCGGCCGCCGCGAGCAGGTGCAGGCGCAGATGCAGCACCTTCAGGGACTGCAGACGCAGCTGGCCGCACTGGAGCGTGAGCTGCTCGAATGCCGCCTGGAGCCGGCGGATTCCAGAGAACGCGCCTGCGAAACCGCCATGGCTTGATCCAGGGTCTTGACCCTGCCCCTTGGGGCAAGGCGAACATGGCCGCCATGTCTCCAAGCACCACGCACCCCCATCATCCCCAGCGCATCCTGATCATCCTCGGCCACCCGTCGGACGGCAGCCTGTGCGCCGGCCTGGCCGATGCCTACGCCCAGGGCGCACGCGACAGCGGTGCCCAAGTGCGCACGCTGCGCCTGGGCGAACTGGAATTCGACCCGCTGCTGCGCGCCGGCTATCGCCAGGATCAGCCTCTGGAGCCTGACCTGCAGCAGGCCCAGGCCGACATCCTGTGGGCCAGCCACCTGGCCTGGGTCTATCCGACCTGGTGGGGCGGCCTGCCGGCCTTGCCCAAGGGCTTCATCGACCGCATCTTTCTGCCGGGCTTCGCCTTCAAGTACCGCAAGGGCTCGATGCTGTGGGACCGGCTGCTGGCCGGCCGCACCGCCGATCTGCTGGTGAGCATGGATTCCCCGCCCTGGTATTACCGCTGGCTGGCGCACATGCCTGGCCATCACCAGATGCGCCGTGCCATCCTGGAGTTCAGCGGCATCCGACCCGTGCGCATACACAGTTTCGGACCCGTGCTCGGCGCCGATGCCGCACGCCGCCAGCAGTGGCTGGAGCAGGCGCAGGCAGCGGGCCGGCGCACGGCAGCACGTCCGGTCAAGGCCGCGACTTGAGCAATGCGTCAATGGCGGCTCGCCCCACCGACGGGTCGTCGGTGAAGATGCCATCGATGCCCGTGCGCAGGAAATCGTCCATGTCGGCGCGCGCATTGCCACGCCGGGCGCCGTCCTGTGCGGGCGGAGATTTCAGGCTCAGGGGAAGGAAGGCGTTCTCGGGCCGCAGCGTCCAGGGATGGACCAGCAGCCCCGCGCGATGGGCATCGGCCACCAGCGCAGTGGGCGCGGCATTCGCACCCTGCACCACGGGGATCACCATGCTTTTGCTCGGCCCTATGCCGTTGGCGTAGCGCGCAATCTCGGCCAGGCCTGCGGGCGTGACCATGTCGGCATAGCCGGGGCCCGTGCCGCGTGCCACGCTGTCATAGGGCTTGCCCTTGGGCGCCAGCAACTGCACCAGGCGCAGGCTGCTGCGCGCACGGATCCAGCGCAGGTTCTCGACCTCGAAGGACTGCACGAAGACTGGCGCCTGCGCATGGTTCCAGCCGTTGTCCGCGAGCAGCTTGAGCAGCGCGGGCTCCAGCGGCAGGCCGATGGACTGGAAGTAGCTCGGGTGCTTGGTCTCGGGATAGATGCCGATGGTGAGGCTCGTGCGTGCGCTCTCGGCTCGGGCCAGGTCGATGACCTCCTGCAGCGTGGGCACCTCGAAACGGTCATTGAACTGCACATTCGCCGGGCGGATCGCCGGAATGCGTTCGCGCGCACGCAGCGTCTTCAGCTCGGCCAGCGTGAAATCCTCCACGAACCAGCCCGTGATCGCCTGCCCGTCGATGGTTTTGGTGGTCTTGCGCGCCGCGAACTCGGGGCGGTCGGCCACATTGGTCGTGGCCTCCTTGAGGCTGCCGTCGGCCGCGAGGATGGCGATGGCGTTCTCATGCCGCGCCACCAGCACGCCATCGCGCGTGATGACCAGGTCGGGCTCGATGAAGTCGGCGCCCGCGCGTATGGCCTCGCGGTATGCCTCCAGCGTGTGCTCTGGCCGCAGCGCCGATGCGCCGCGATGGGCGATCAGCGCGGGCCGGGGCGGCCAGTCGGCAGCGGCATCGCTTCGGGCGGGCGCCTGCGGTGCGGCGCAGCCGGCCGCCAGCAGGCCGGCGGCCGCGCCGGCCAGGGCCAGGGCCAGCGCGCGGCGGCGTGGGAGGTTGTCCATGTCTGTCTCCGGGGTCTCGGGGCATTCGATTGTGCGCGCCGGGGATGACACGGGCATGGCCCGCCTGCGCTCAGGCGTGCTCGAAATGGAAGACGGCCGTGCCCGCCATGAGATTGGGCAGGGTACGCACGCTGCGGCCATCCTGCAGGCCGAAGGAGTCCAGTATGCGCAGCCGGTTCCGGGTGGCCAGCACCTCGAAGTCCTTGTAGGTGCCCACGCGGATGTTGGGCGTGTCATACCACTGGTAGGGCAGGCGCCGCGTCACCGGCATGCGCCCGCGCAGCACGGACAGGCGGTTGGGCCAGTGCGCGAAGTTGGGGAAGGCGACGATGCCCGCGCGCCCTATGCGCGCCGTCTCCTGCAGCATGGTCTCGGCATTGCGCAGATGCTGCAGCGTATCGATCTGCAGCACCACGTCGAAGCTGTTGTCCTGGAAGATGGCCAGGCCGTCCTCCAGGTTCAGCTGCAGCACGTTCACGCCCCGGCGCACGCAGGCCAGCACGTTGGCGTCATCCAGCTCCACGCCGTAGCCGGTGCAGCCACGCTCGCGCTGAAGGTGCGACAGCAGGGCGCCATCGCCGCAGCCCAGGTCGAGCACGCGCGAGCCCTTGGGGATCAGGCGCGCAATCGCCTGCATGGTGTTCAGCTCGGTCATGCGGCCTCCTTGGCGGCTGTCGTGGTTTCCTGGGCGATGCCGTCGAAGTAGGAGCGCATCACGTTCATGTAGCGGGGGTCGTCGAGCAGGAAGGCGTCATGGCCGTGGGGCGCGTCGATCTCGGCATAGCTGACGTCGCGGTTGTTCTCCAGCAGCGACTTCACGATCTCGCGGCTGCGTGCGGGCGCGAAGCGCCAGTCGGTGGTGAAGCTGACCAGCAAAAAGCCGGCCTTGGCCACCGACAGCGCCTGGGTCAGGTCGCCGCCATGCGTGCGCGCCGGGTCGAAGTAGTCGAGCGCGCGCGTGATCAGCAGGTAGGTATTGGCGTCAAAGTAGCTGCTGAACTTCTCGCCCTGGTAGCGCAGGTAGCTCTCGATCTGGAACTCCACGTCCTGCGTGCTGTACTTCAGGTCCAGGCCCTCCCTCAGCTGGCGGCCGAACTTCTGGTTCATCACGTCGTCGCTCAGGTAGGTGATGTGGCCGATCATGCGGGCGATGCGCAGGCCGCGCGCCGGCACCACGCCATGCTCGTAGAAATGCCCGCCATGGAAATCCGGATCGGTGACGATGGCGCGCCGCGCCACCTCGTTGAAGGCGATGTTCTCCGCATTGAGGTTGGGCGCGCTGGCCACGACCACGGCATGGCGCATGCGGTCCGGATGGCGCAGCGACCAGGACAGCGCCTGCATGCCGCCCAGGCTGCCGCCCAGCACCGCGGCCAGCTGCGCTATGCCCAGCCGGTCCAGCAGCCGGGCCTGGGCGTCCACCCAATCCTCCACGGTGACCACGGGAAAGTCGGCGCCATAGATCCTGCCGGTGTCCGGATGCGGGTGCATGGGGCCCGTGGAGCCAAAGCACGAGCCCAGGTTGTTCACGCCGATCACGAAGAACCGGTTCGTGTCCACGGGCTTGCCGGGGCCGATCATGTTGTCCCACCAGCCCTCGCTCTTGGGCTGGCCCTCGTACACGCCGGCCACATGGTGGGAGGCGTTGAGCGCATGGCAGACCAGCACGGCATTGCTGCGGTCGGCATTGAGCTGCCCGTAGGTCTCGTAGGCGAGGTCGTAGTCACGGATCGAGCCGCCGCCCTGCAGCGGCAGCGGCTCGTCGAAGTGCATGGATTGTGGTGTGGCGATGAAGGACATGAAAAAACCCGGCATCGCTAAAAACGAGGCCGGGTTCTCTGGTGTCGTCTTTAGCTGGATTTATAAAGCGCCCGCAAGCAGAAGCAAATCGGCGCATGAAGAATCATTATGCCAAAACCCCTGCCCCCGGAAGGAACAGGGCCAGCACGCCCAGCACCAGGAAGATCACGGCCGAGATCACATGCACCAGCCGGATGGGCACGCGCTTGACCAGCTTGTCGCCTAGCCACACCACGGGAGCGTTGGCCAGCATCATGCCCAGCGTGGTGCCCGCCACCACCCAAAGGTAGGCGTTGTACTTGGCCGCCAGCATCACGGTGGCAATCTGCGTCTTGTCGCCCATCTCGGCCAGGAAGAAGGCCACCAGCGTCGTGCCGAAGACGCCCCAGCGCGAGTGTCCGGACACCTCGTCCTCGTCGAGCTTGTCGGGGATCAGCATCCAGACCGCCATGGCGATGAAGGACAGGCCAAGAATCCAGCGCATGGCGTTCTCGCCAAGATAGCTGGTGATCCAGGCGCCCACGGCACCGGCCAGCGCATGGTTGACCAGGGTGGCCACGAAAATGCCCGCAACGATGGGCCAGGGTTTGCGAAAACGCGCGGCGAGCACCAGCGACAGCAGCTGGGTCTTGTCCCCCATCTCGGCAAGCGCGACGACGGAGGTTGAAATCAGGAAGGCTTCCATGGTGTGGGGATTTATCCGGCCGGATAGAGCACGCATTGACCACGCTCCGACTCCGGCCTTTGGATCGGTGCGCGGTCAATGGTCTCGATCGGTCACACGCAGCATTGCACTGCGCGCCGCATACGCCATAGGCCAGCGAAGGCCCAAGTTTGTTGACGCATGCATCCGGCTGCTGAGCCGAACGATCTACTCCCCAAAGACTGAGCCTGCGATCATAGCAGCCCTCGGATCTGCATGCCGGCCCCCACTGCCGCCAAGGCACTTGCTTATGCGCTGCCGCAATTTCAGGGTAACTCCCAGGGGCATTCTGTGGCGGGCACGACGAATTTTTGCGAAACAGTAATAACGTGCGAAAACTTCTGCCACATAATGGGCGAGCTTTCGTTCGGGCTTCGGCTCAATGAGTGCTAGTGCGTTTGCGTCTCTAACGTTGTCATCCCGTGTTGACTCCCTAGGGCTCCATCGCGTTTTCCAGTTTTTTCAGGAGTCCTCCATGGGCAACAAGCTTTACGTCGGCAACCTGCCGTACACCTTCCGTGACAGCGATCTGGAGCAAGCCTTCAGCGAATTCGGCGCCGTTAACAGCGCCAAGGTAATGATGGAGCGCGACACCGGCCGTTCCAAGGGTTTCGGCTTCGTCGAAATGGGCAGCGATGCCGAAGCACAAGCTGCTATCCAAGGCCTGCACGGCCAAAACCGCGGCGGCCGTGACCTGGTGGTCAACGAAGCCCGCCCGATGGAGCCCCGCGCTCCCCGTAGCGGCGGCTTCGGCGGCGGCTTCGGTGGTGGCGGCGGTGGCGGCTTCGGCGGTGGCAACCGCGACGGCGGCTACGGCGGTGGCCGTCGCAACAGCTACTAAGCTCTCGCTTAGAGCATGCGTTAGCAAAAAAAGGGGCCCTCTGGGCCCCTTTTTTGTTGCCAAACGTTATCAGCTTGTGTTTTCGAGCATTTATCTTTTTGATTTTTGTGCTTCATAATTTAGTTTCGGGCAGACCCGTTCGAACGCTATGTGTTTAGGAAGGTTGGCCAGGCTCTTGTATACAAGGAACCTGATGTCTGTGCGTCCTGAAGCCGAGCGCAAACCAGTGAGCATTGAGGAGTTGAGGAGTTTTTGATGGGCAATAAGCTTTACGTCGGCAACCTTCCCTATGGTGTGCGTGACAACGACTTGGAGCAGGCATTCAGCCAGTTCGGCGCTGTCACCAGCGCCCGGGTCATGATGGAGCGCGACACAGGCCGTTCCAAGGGATTCGGGTTTGTCGAGATGGGCAGTGATGCCGAGGCTCAGGCTGCCGTTCAGGGCATGAATGGCCAGCCATTGGGCGGACGCAGCCTCGTGGTGAACGAAGCACGTCCCATGGAGCCTCGTCCCCCGCGTTCGGGCGGCTTTGGCGGCGGTGGCGGCGGCTATGGCCGTGGTGATGGTGGCGGCGGCGGTTACGGTGGCGGTGGCCGCGGTGATGGCGGTGGCTACGGACGCGGTGACGGTGGCGACCGTGGCGGCTATGGCCGTGGCGACGGCGGCGGTGGCGGCGGCTACGGCGGTCGTGGCGACGGCGGATTCCGCAGCCCTTATGGCTCCGGCCCCCGCAATGGCGGCCGTGGCGGCGGCTGGGGAAACAACAATAACAACGGGGAATGAGTTCCACGGTTCTCAGTGTTACCCCGAATCAAAAAGGCTCCTTCATGGAGCCTTTTTTACGCACAAGATGCGTGCATGAGCATATTCCGAACGGCAATGGGCATCAGGGATTTTCCAAATGCCGATGTTTGCGCTTCCGTCCTACAAGCAGCCTGTCGAATATCGCGTTGGGGAGAATTTTCATCAACCGCCCCACCCAGGCCATTTGCCATGGAATGATGACCAGACTGCGGCGAGCTTCAATGGCACGCCAGGCCCTTGCGGAAAACTCCTGCGGCTCCAATAGGAATGGCATGCCATAGCGGTTACCACGCGTGAGGGGTGTATCCACATAGCCAGGAAGCAATGTCGTGACTTTTACGCCACTACTGCGCAATTCACCGCGAAGGCTTTCGCAATAGGCAATGACTGCAGCCTTGCTGGCGCAATAAGCGCCGTGTCCTGGCAGGCCGCGCAGCCCGGCCACACTGGAAATTCCGACCAGTTGCCCGCTTCCACGCTGCACCATGGGTGCGATGAAGGGGTGGAAGCTGGCCACAACCCCCATCGTGTTGACGGCCAGCACCTGCTGCATGGTGTCGATGTCCTCGCGCATCGAGGTGTCCACGCCCCAGCTGACGCCAGCATTGGCGATCACGACATCGGGCAGGCCCTGCTGCTGCTCGCAGCGCCGGGCGGCGGCGATGATGCTGTCAGGCACGCCCACATCAGCCTCGTAGAGGGCGAAACGCGAGGAGTCCAGGCCCTGTTGCGCAGCCCACTGCGCCATCACGTCGCCGCGCCGAGCCACCAGCGCCAGCGACCAGCCTTGCTGGTAGGCGTGCCAGGCCAGGGCCTGGCCTATGCCGCTGGATGCGCCGGTGATGAAGGCCAGGGGTGCCGGGCTGCGCGAGGATGTCGTCATGGCTTGTTCTCCATCGGCATGCCTGCGCTTGCGCTGGCGCCTTACTTGGTCCTGGAAGGCTGCAGGGTGCCGCGCACGCGGCCCTGCAGTTTCATGACCAGATCCAGGTTGCTGTACTGCATGCTGTCGGCCGTGAAGCGGTCCTTGCCACGGGTCAGCACCACGGGCTGGTTGGAACTCACGCGCTCCTCGTTGGGCCAGGCGTGCAGGAATTCGCCCTGGAATTGCAACTGCGGCTGCGGCTGTTTACCTGCTGTCACAAATGGCTCGCGCGTGACGATGGCATTGCCGAACATCTGCACCTCGGAACCATCGGCATTGCTCAGCGCCCGGTTCGCACTGCCGCGCGTGATGCGGCCTTCGGGCGAGACCGCGAACATGCGGACGTTGTCGATTTCAAGCGTGTCGGTATCGGGATAGTGGCGGCCCATGCTGCCCTCGATCTGGCTCTTCAGACGCCCCGTGGCATCGAAGCTCTTGATCGAGAAATCCTTCATGAAATAGTCGGGCTCGTGCGCCACGGCCTTTTCGGTGCCGCTGGCCAGGGGCTGCGGCGCATTGCGCACCAGCCACCAGGTGCCCAGCGCCAGCAGGCCCATCAGCAGCACGGGCAGGTACAGGGAAAGCCGGTCACCGACGCGGCGCCAGGCCTGGGTCATGATGCGTATTCCGCCAGCAGCCCGGCATAGGCGCCACGCGCGGCCAGCAGCAGGTCGCACAGCTGGCGCACCGCTCCTTCACCGCCGCTGCGCGGCGTGACCCAATCGGCCACGGCCAGCACTTCGTCATGGGCGTTGGCCGGTGCGCAGGCGAAGGCGGAGCGCCGCATCACGGGCAGGTCCGGCCAGTCGTCGCCCATGGCTGCCGCCTGGTGCCATTGCAGGCCCAGCTCCTTCAGGATGGCCTCGGCGGCAGGCACCTTGTCTTCCGTGCCAAAGCGCGCATGCGTGACGCCCAGATTGCTCAGCCGCAGGCGAAGCGCGGGCGAATCGCGGCCCGTCACCACGGCGGGCGTGATGCCAGCCTTTTGCAGCAGTTTCAGACCATGGCCGTCCAGCGTGTTGAAGCGCTTGAGCACTTCGCCTTCGCCAGAGAACAGCAGGCCGCCATCGGTCAGCACGCCATCGACATCGAAGAATGCCACCCGCACGTCCTGCGCCAGCAGCAGCAGTGGTGCGTCCCAGTTCTGCACGGGCGTCAAGGGAGCGCGTGCCATCAGATTACCTTGGCGCGCATCAGGTCGCGGATATGGACCACGCCGCGCAGCTGGTGCTGCGCATCGGCCACCAGCACGGCGGTGATGCCGTGCTCCTCCATCATGCTGGCGGCGTCGACGGCCAGCGCGTCTTCGGCGATGGTGCGGGGCCCCTTGTGCATGACATCGCCGGCCTGCAGCGCGCGCAGGTCGGTGCCGGCCTCGACACGGCGGCGCAGGTCTCCGTCGGTGAAGATGCCTTGCAGCACGCCTGCCGCATCGACGATGGCCGAGCAGCCCAGGCCCTTGGCGCTCATCTCGCGCATCAACTCGACAAAGCTGGCATCGGCCCCGACCTTGGGCAGCTCTTTGCCACTGCGCATGACATCGCGCACATGGGTCAGCAGCTTGCGGCCCAGCGCGCCGCCCGGATGGGAGCGCGCAAAGTCCTCGGCGCCAAAGCCGCGTGCATCGAGCAGTGCCACGGCAAGGGCGTCGCCCATGGCCATCTGCGCGGTGGTGCTGGCCGTGGGTGCCAGGTTCAAAGGGCAGGCCTCGCGCTCCACACGGGTGTCCAGCACCCAGTCGGCATGGCGGGCCAGCGTGGACTGCGCGCCGCCGGTCATGGCCACCAGGGGTATGCCCTGGCGCTTGATGGCAGGCAGCAGCACGGTGAGTTCATCGGCCTCGCCGCTGTTGGACAGCGCCAGTACCAGATCGATGCCGGTCACCATGCCCAGGTCGCCATGGCTGGCCTCGCCCGGATGCACGAAGAAGGCGGGAGTGCCCGTGGATGCCAGGGTGGCCGCCACCTTGCGCCCGACATGGCCACTCTTGCCCATGCCCATCACGACGACGCGGCCGGACAGGCTCAGGATGCGCTGCACCACTTCACCGAACACGCCATCCAGGCGCTGCGACATGGCAAGAAGGGCATCGGCCTCGATGCCCAGGGTGTCGCGGGCCAGGCGCAGGACCCTGGACGTATCCAGCGCATTCAAGGTGGCAGCATCAGAATTCATCTGGAAGATTTTAGGCGGTCTGGCTACCCGGCGGCGGCGGCCCCATCGGGCGTCTGGGTACACTGGCCCGTTCTTTCCAGCCCCCGATCCAGCGCCATGCACACCACCCTCAGCGTCAACGACTACCTGCGATCGCACATACGCACCGTGCCCGACTGGCCGGCGCCCGGCGTGCAGTTCCGCGACATCACGCCGCTGCTGCAGGATCCCCAGGTCTTTCGCGTGATGACCGACGCCTTCGTGCACCGCTACATGCAGCGCGGCATGCGCCCCGACGTGGTGGCAGGGCTCGATGCACGCGGCTTCATCCTGGGTGCCGTGGTGGCCCACGAGCTGGGCGTTGGCTTTGTGCCCATCCGCAAGAAGGGCAAGCTGCCGTTCACCACGGTGGAGGAAACCTATGAGCTCGAATACGGCAGCGCCACGGTGGAGCTGCACACAGATGCCGTCAAGACCGGTGATCGCGTACTGCTGATCGACGACCTGATCGCCACCGGCGGCACCATGATGGCCGGCAAGAGATTGCTGGAAAAGCTGGGCGCCACGGTGATCGAGGGCGCGGCCATCGTGGATCTGCCCGAACTGGGCGGCTCCACCCTGCTGCGCGATGGCGGCCTGCCGCTGTTCACGCTGGTGGATTTCGCCGGCCACTGAATCAGGCCGGCGCCCGGTCAGCGCAGTTCGCCGTACTGGGTGACACCCAGGTCCAGATGGTCCAGCGTGCTGTGGTGAAAGTCCGCGCCGCGTTCGCCTGCGCCTGGCCCGAGCAAGGGGCCCGAGCGGCGCACGCCGGCGGGCGCCGCAGCTGCAGAGCCCGCACCACGGGCTGCAGCGGGCATGGCCGCCACGGCCATCTTGAAGGCGGCCATTTCCTGATCGTCTATGGGCTCGAACGGCGCCGTGTCCTGCCTGCGGCGCTGGGGCGCCACGGCCTCCATCGCAGCCACGGCGGGGACGGCCACGGGCTGGACGGGACGCGGTGTGCGCACGGCCACGGAATGCACCTGGGCCTGGGCGGCGGCGTTCTGGTCGCTGACCCGCCAGTACACGGCTGTCACGACCGCGCCCATGCGGGCCTTGGCCGCCTGGGCCAGCATGGCCTCGATCTCGCTGAGCCGAGCGGTTTCGCTGGCATAGGCCCGTGCCAGGTCCATCATCACCACGAAGCGCTGGCCCACGCTGTCCAGCGAGAGCACCTTGAACTTGTAGCTGGCCGACAACACCCCGGCACGCACCATGACATCGCGCACCACGCCATAGAGCTGCTCACGGCGCTCGGACCGCTCGCTGCGGCGCCCGGCCGCGACGGCATCACGGCGTGCCGCGGGGTTGGCCTGGCCATCGTTTCCAGGCGAACCACGGCCCTGTTCGGGCAAAGGCTTGCGGGAAAACCAGTTGAACACAGACATGGGGGCTCTCATTGTCACGAATAGTCACAAACTCGCGGCATTGTGCCTGCAACTTGGCGACATTTTGAGCACAGGTGTTGCAAAAACCGCTGTATCAATTTGTCGCAGAGCAAAGCCCGGTCTGTAATCCCACCCGGCCCCCGGAGAGCCTTCGCCCAAGTGCCGTTCAGGTGCTGCTCAGGTGCTCGCCACCCGGCGGCGGCTGTCCACCGCGCGTCGCGCCAGGACCTGGCCGGCGGCCATGACCAGGGCCAGCGCCACCCCGGGCTGGCGGTTGCTGAGTTCGGCGAAGCGCATGGCCGTCAGGCACCACAGGCGCCCCGGCGCAGCAGCCTGCACGGTGGCGTGGCGCGCCCGGTGCGCGAAGAAGGCGCCCTCGCCCAGGATGGAGCCCGGACCGACGATGGCCAGGCGGATACGCTCCTTGGCATCCTGGTAGTGCACGCTGAGGCTGCCGGACTCCACGAAGTACAGATTGCGGTCCAGCGAACCTTCGGCAAACAGCAGCTCGCCCGCGGCCATAGTGACGGGCACCAGGTAAGGTGCCAGCAGATCCCACTGCTCCGAGGTCAGCGCGTTCTGCACACCGTCGACAGCCACGGCCGACGACATGGCCTGGGCCAAAGGCCGCAAATCATTGTGGGAGGAAGAAGACATGGCGGATCCGGTTCGAAGTGGGCCGCGTACCCGCTCCGGGACGGCACCCGGCGACAGGCAGCGGCAAGGGCCGCTGCGGCACGCCGCATGCTAAGCGACGGCAGCGGGCACGCCAATGCCGGCGCGTGGGTTTTCGACGGCAAATTTTGTAGCAAAAGATAAATATTGCCGCCATCCCATCAGCCGTGCTGGGCATGCCGCGCTCAGCCCGCATCCCCTCTGTCACTTGCCAATGCAAAAGCTCGAGAAGATCACACCCAGCAGGTCATCCGAGCTGAATTCCCCGGTGATGGAGTTCAGCGAGACCTGGGCCAGGCGCAGTTCCTCGGCCAGCAGGTCCAGATGGGCGGCCTGGGCCGCCAGCTGCAGCTCGGCCTCTTCCAGGTGCGCGGCCACGGCCTGCAGCGCCTCCACATGGCGTGCGCGCGCCAGGTACAGGCCTTCGGGGGCGGACTGCCATCCGGCCACATCCAGCAGGCGCCGGCGCAGCGCATCCAGGCCGTCGCCAGTGCGTGCCGACAGCGCCACGCTGCCTTCGCGCCCGCCATGCGCCTGCAGCTGGGCCGGCTCGGCGCGATCGGTCTTGTTCCAGACATCGATCACGGGCACCTGGCCCGGCAGCTTCTGGGCCAGGGTTTCGGCGATGGCCGCGTCTGCGGCCAGATAGTCGTTGTCGCCCATGCGCGTGAGGTCGTGCAGGAAGAGCACGGCATCGGCCGCGGCGATCTCGTCCCAGGCGCGCGCGATGCCGATGCGCTCGACCTCGTCGCTGCTCTCGCGCAGGCCTGCCGTGTCGATCACATGCAGGGGCACGCCCTCGATCTGGATGGTCTGCTGCACCTTGTCGCGCGTGGTGCCGGCGATGGGCGTGACGATGGCCAGCTCGGCACCGGCCAGCGCATTGAGCAGCGAGCTCTTGCCCGCATTGGGCTGCCCTGCGATCACGACCTTGATGCCTTCGCGCAGCAGCGCACCCTGGTGGGCGCGCGACAGCACCTGGTCCAGCTTGCCGCGCAGCCGCGCGAGCTGGCCGCTGGCATCGGCCTTTTGCAGGAAGTCGATCTCTTCCTCGGGAAAGTCCAGCGTGGCCTCGACCAGCATGCGCAGGTGCACCAGCGCATCGCGCAGGCCATGAATCTCCTCGGAGAAGGCTCCCGACAGCGAGCGGCTCGCGCTGCGCGCGGCGGCCTCGGTGCTGGCGTCGATCAGGTCGGCAATGGCTTCGGCCTGGGCCAGATCGATCTTGTCGTTGAGAAAGGCACGTTCGGTGAATTCCCCAGGCTGGGCCAGGCGCAGGCCAGGCAGTACGCTGCGATGGCCTTCGAGAGGCTCTTGCGCCGCCTCCAGGCAGCGTGCCAGCAGCAGCTGCAGCACGACCGGGCCGCCGTGGGCCTGCAGCTCCAGCACGTCCTCGCCGGTGTAGCTGTGCGGCGCCGGGAAGAACAGGGCCAGGCCGTGGTCTATGGGTCCGCCTGCGGCATCGCGCAACGGCAGGTAGGTGGCCTCGCGCGGCTTGAGGTCGCGCCCGCACAGCACCCGCACCAGCGGCGCCACCCCCTTGCCGGAGACGCGCACGATGCCCACGGCGCCGCGCCCCGGAGCGGTGGCGATGGCGGCAATGGGGTCGTTGTGGCGGGGCAGCATGGATGGAGCTTTCTTGGGAAGGGATTTCAGGCCGCCGATGATAGGCCGCCCATG
>NZ_JAQOTI010000008.1:282324-333684 GCF_028401915.1 Delftia sp. DT-2 | reverse complement strand
GGAGCCAGGGCCTTCGCAGGCTTACTTGGCAGGCTTGGTCTTGCCGAAGTTGGGCAGATTGAACTGCGGCGGCACGCCCATGCGGGTGTTGATGATCCACTGCTGGGCAATGGACAGGATGTTGTTCGTCAGCCAGTACAGCACCAGGCCGGCCGGGAAGAAGAAGAACATCACGCTGAAGACCAGGGGCATGATCCACATCATCTTGGCCTGCATCGGATCCGGCGGAGCGGGGTTCAGCGCGGTCTGCAGCAGCGACGACAGGGTCATCAGCACGGGCAGGATGAACAGCGGGTCCTTGGCCGACAGGTCGGTGATCCAGCCGATCCAGGGGGCGTTGCGGATTTCCACGCTGGACAGCAGCACCCAGTACAGCGCGATGAACACCGGGATCTGGATGATGATGGGCAGGCAGCCGCCCATGGGGTTGACCTTTTCCTCGCGGTAGATGCGCATCATCTCCTGCTGCATCTGCTGGGGCTTGTCCTTGAGGCGCTCGCGCATTTCCATGATGCGCGGGTTGATGGCCTTCATCTTGGCCATCGAGGAGTAGGCCTTGGCATTGAGCCAGTAGAAGGCGATCTTCAGCAGCAGCACCAGGGCCACGATGGACCAGCCCCAGTTGCCCAGGAAACCGTGCAGCTTGTCCAGCAGCCAGTACAGCGGCTTGGCCAGGATGGTCAGCCAGCCATAGTCCTTGACCAGTTCCAGGCCGGGGGCCAGAGCCTCCAGGCGCTTTTCGATCTGGGGTCCGGCAAACAGGCGCGCTTCCACGCTCTTGCTCTGGCCGGGCTCGATGGTGCCCACGGGCGTGATCATGCCGACGGCGTAGAGGTTGCTGTCCACCTTGCGCAGGAAGTTCTCGCGCTGCACGCCTTCGGCCAGCAGCCAAGCGCTGGCGAAGTAATGCTGGACCATGGCCACGTAGCCGCCCGAGGACGACTTCTCGACGCTGGCCTTGCCGTTTTCGATGTCCTTGAACTCGACCTTCTGGTACTTCTTCTCGTCGGTGTAGACGGCCGGGCCCGTGAAGGTGGAGTACATGGTGGACTCTTCGCCTTCGGGCTTGTTGCCGTCGCGCACCAGCTGCAGGTACAGCTGCGGGTTCACGGCAGTCGTGCCGGTGTTCACCACTTCATGGCGCACGCCGATGTCGTAGGCACCGCGCTTGAGCGTCCAGATCTTGACCAGCTTCACGCCGCCCATGTCGGGCGACTCGAAGCGAAGCTCCATCTGGTCCTCGCCGTCCTTGAGCTCGCGTGCACCGGGCAGCGCGGTCATGGTCGTCTTGTGCGTGGGGAAACCGCCGCCGATCAGGCCCGACTGGCCCAGGTACACACGGTGCACGCTCTCGTCGAACAGCACGACCGGCTTGTCCTTGTGGGCGGAATCGGCGTACTTGAGCAGCTCGGCATGTCGCAGCGTGCCGCCCTGGCTGTCGAAGGTCAGGCGCAGCACGTCGGTGCTGATGGTCACGTTCTGGCGCGGAGCAGCCTCGGGCGCGGCAGCGCCGCCAGGCACTTCGCCGGCACCGGCCGTTGCCGCAGTCGCTGCCGAGGGCACGCTGGCGTCGCCGGGCGCCTTGCCCGTTTCAGGTGCCGGGGCCGTGGCCACGGCCGGCGCGGGGAAGAAAGTGGCCTTCTTGCCGTTGTGCACTTGCCATTTGTCCCATAGCAAGACCAGCGAAAAGCCAAATATCACCCACAGGATGGTGCGGCGAATATCGTTCATGAAGACTTCTTAGGTGAGGAAGGTTGGGTGTTTTCGGGCGCAGCCGTCAGGCTGGTGAACAGCCTGGGCTTGTGCTCTGGCACAGGGTCATGCCCCCCGTCACACCACGGATGACAGCGCGCCAGTCGGCGCAGTGTCAGGTAGGAGCCTACCGCAGCGCCGTGTTGCTCCAGCGCTTCAAGGGAATAGGCAGAGCAGGTCGGCGTGAAGCGGCAGGCCGAGCCCAGCCAGGGACTGAGCATCAGCCGATAGCCACGCACCAGCGCCATCAGCAGCCGCTGCATCATGGCGTGGCTCCGGCAGGCTCGCCAGCGGCAGCGGCCGGCTCCTGCGCTGGCTGAGGCAACCCGGGTGCCGGCTGCGACAGGCGTTTCGCGGCATGGGCGAACAGCTGCTGCAGCTCGGCACGAACCGCCTGCTTGAGCACATCGGACGTGGCGCTCACGAACTGGCGCCGGTCAAAGCCCGAGCGCAATCGCACCACATGCGCGCCATGGAGCATCAAGGCCTCGTGCTCGCCGCCCACGGCGTAGATCTGCCGCTTGATGGTGTGGCGTGTCACCGATCGGCGCGCCCAGCGCTTGGGCACCATGGCACCCAGCCAGGCATCCCGGCGCACCGCGCCAACGCCGAACAGGGCCTGCGGATCTTGCGATCCGGGCCCTGTCGGTGGCGGCATGGCAGCGACCTGCTCCGTCAGAACGAGACGGTGCAGGGCGAAGTGCGCGGTACGCGAAACCGTACCGGCAGCCATGGCGGCCTGAAACTGCGGACGTGTTTTCAGCCGTTGCATTCCAGCACCCCTTTCAGGGGTTCAGTGCAGCGAGCAAACCGCCCAGCAATGGCTGGCCTTAGACGGCCAGACGCTTGCGGCCCTTGGCGCGGCGAGCGTTGATCACGGCGCGGCCGCCCTTGGTCTTCATGCGGACCAGAAAGCCGTGGGTGCGGGCGCGACGGGTCTTGGAGGGTTGGTAAGTACGTTTCATGTTGGTTCCTAGAGAAGGTTCAGTTTTGCACCGGTCCCGTATCCGGCACGCTACACGCAGTGCAGCCAGCAGCCGCCACAAAGGCAAACCGCCAGGCCACCTGCCAAAAATCTGCACGATGCACTTGCCATGTGCGGCCAGGAGCGCGAACCGGGAAGGTTTCGCCCAAGGCAACCAGCAGCAGCATGCAGACCCGATGCAGACGGGCGGGACATATCACCCTGAACACATTCAGGGAAACCCGCGATTATCACAGCGTTGCCCACTTGATGCAATGCCCTTCGAACCCGAAGGATGCCTGCCCATTTTGCGACAGGGCAGAGGACAAGCTCCTGATATTTTGTGGATAACTTCCGCAAAAGCTACAATGGCAGCCTCGCAACAGTTCCTCCTATCCACAACTAGACTTCGACAATGACAGAGGAACCTACGAACGATGCAGGCCAGGGCCTGTGGCAAGTCTGCGTTGAGCAACTGGGGCAGGAAATGCCTGAGCAGCAGTTCAACACCTGGATCAAGCCCCTGACCGCGCACGTCGCCGAAGACTTCTCCAAAGTCACCGTCTACGTGGCCAACCGCTTCAAGCTCGACTGGATCCGCGCCCAATATGCAGGCCGCATCTCGGCCATGCTGGAGTCGCTCTATGGCCAGCCGGTGACACTTGAGTTAGCGCTCGCTCAACGGGAAAGCGTTGTGCGTACTTATGTTCGCCCATCTTCCAGCGAGCGCTCGGCCCCACCGGAAACCATTGTCACCTCGGTGCCCACGGTCACTGGCGAAGACGCGGCAGCGCCGGTCTTCCGTACGCGCCTGAACGCCGCGCTGACCTTTGAAACCCTGGTGGAAGGCACGGCCAACCGCATGGCACGCTCGGCCGCCATGCATGTGGCGGGCTCGCCCGGCCACCTGTACAACCCGCTGTTCATCTACGGCGGCGTGGGCCTGGGCAAGACCCACCTGGTGCATGCCGTGGGCAACAAGCTGCTGGCCGACAAGCCCGACGCGAAAGTTCTCTACATCCACGCCGAGCAGTTCGTCTCGGATGTGGTCAAGGCCTACCAGCGCCGCACTTTTGACGAATTCAAGGAGCGCTACCACTCGCTGGATCTGCTGCTGATCGACGATGTGCAGTTCTTCGCCAACAAGGACCGCACGCAGGAGGAGTTCTTCAACGCCTTCGAGGCCCTGCTGGCCAAGAAGAGCCACATCGTGATGACCTCGGACACCTATCCCAAGGGTCTGGCCAACATCCACGAGCGGCTGGTCTCGCGCTTCGACTCCGGGCTGACGGTGGCCATCGAGCCGCCCGAGCTGGAGATGCGCGTGGCCATCCTGATCAACAAGGCCCGCGCCGAGAACGCCGAGATGCCCGAGGAAGTCGCCTTCTTCGTGGCCAAGAACGTGCGCTCCAACGTGCGCGAGCTCGAAGGCGCGCTGCGCAAGATCCTGGCCTATTCGCGCTTCAACCAGAAGGAAGTCTCCATCCAGCTGGCCCGCGAGGCCCTGCGTGATCTGCTGTCCATCCAGAACCGCCAGATCAGCGTGGAAAACATCCAGAAGACGGTGGCCGACTACTACAAGATCAAGGTGGCCGACATGTACAGCAAGAAGCGCCCGGCCAGCATTGCCCGGCCGCGCCAGATTGCCATGTACCTGGCCAAGGAATTGACCCAGAAGAGCCTGCCCGAGATCGGCGAGCTGTTCGGCGGACGCGACCACACCACCGTGCTGCACGCGGTGCGCAAGATCGCCGGCGAACGCCAGCAGCTGACCGAGCTGAACCAGCAGCTGCACGTGCTGGAGCAAACTCTCAAAGGTTGATGAAAACTCCCCCGTTCAGGCCCTGCGTACGCGGCAAAATGGGGGATTCGAGCGGCAAGAGGGGGCTCATGTGTGAGCCGCCGCTCCCACCGAGACCCGCATCCTTAAATCAGAGGTTGACATGATCGTCCTGAAAGCCACACAAGACAAAGTTCTCGCGGTCCTGCAATCGGTGTCCGGCATCGTCGAACGCCGCCACACGCTGCCCATCCTGGCCAACGTGCTGATCAAGAAGACCGGCAACGCATTGCAGCTGACCACCAGCGACCTGGAAATCCAGATCCGCACCACCGCCGAACTCGGCGGCGACACCGGCGACTTCACCACCACCGTGGGCGCGCGCAAGCTGATCGACATCCTCAAGACCATGCCCGGCGACCAGACCGTGAGCCTGGAGACCCAGCAGGCCAAGATGGTGCTCAAGGGCGGCAAGAGCCGCTTCACGCTGCAGACCCTGCCGGCCGAGGACTTCCCGCTGGTGCAGGAGGCTGCGGCCTTCGGCCCGTCGTTCAGCGTGCCGCAGAAGGTGCTCAAGGACCTGCTGGGCCAGGTCTCCTTCGCCATGGCCGTGCAGGACATCCGCTACTACCTCAACGGCATCCTGTTCGTGGCCGAGGGCAAGCAGCTGTCCCTGGTGGCCACCGACGGCCACCGCCTGGCCTTTGCAAGCAGCCAGCTGGACGTGGAAGTGCCCAAGCAGGAAGTGATCCTGCCGCGCAAGACCGTGCTGGAGCTGCAGCGCCTGCTGTCGGATGCCGGCGGCGAGAACCAGCCCCACATCGAGATGCAGTTCGCCAACAACCAGGCCAAGTTCACCTTCGGCGGCATGGAGTTCGTGACCAAGCTGGTCGAGGGCAAGTTCCCCGACTACAACCGCGTCATCCCGCGCAACCACACCAACAGCGTGACCCTGGGCCGCGCCCCGCTGCTGGCCAGCCTGCAGCGCACGGCCATCATGACCAGCGACAAGTTCAAGGGCGTGCGCCTGACGGTGGAGCCCGGCACCTTGCGCGTGGCCTCCAACAACGCCGAGCAGGAAGAGGCCATGGACGAGCTGGACATCGACTACGGTGGCGACACCATCGAGATCGGCTTCAACGTCACCTACCTGATCGACGCCCTGTCCAACATGGGCCAGGACATGATCAGGATCGACCTGCAGGACGGCAACAGCTCGGCGCTGCTGACCATCCCCGAGAACGACAGCTTCAAGTACGTCGTGATGCCGATGCGCATCTGAGCGCGCGCCACACCTACCCGATGCCTGACACATTGCGCAGCCCCTGCACCCGCCGCCCGGTGGCACAAGCCGGTGCAAGGCGCGCAACCACCCTATCCGACTCGTAGCCCGCAGCGCGCGTCCCTACGCACCGCGCCAGCGGCCGAATCGAACATTTTCAAGCGAAGCGACAGCTTCCGACGGAACTACCCCAGGGCCTTCCATGACCGACGAGAACAAGCCAGAAAACCAGACCATTGCCCCCGAAGGCTCAGACTCCAGCGGCTATGGCGAAGGTGCGATCCAGATCCTCGAAGGCCTGGAGGCCGTGCGCAAGCGCCCCGGCATGTACATCGGCGACACCTCCGATGGCACGGGCCTGCACCACCTGGTCTTCGAAGTGGTGGACAACTCCATCGACGAAGCCCTGGCCGGCTACTGCGACGACATCCTTGTCACCATCCATGCCGATGGCTCCCTGTCCGTCATCGACAACGGCCGCGGCATCCCCACGCGCGTGAAGATGGACGACAAGCACGAGCCCAAGCGCTCGGCGGCCGAAATCGCCCTCACCGAACTGCACGCGGGCGGCAAGTTCAACCAGAACAGCTACAAGGTCTCGGGCGGCCTGCACGGCGTGGGCGTGTCCTGCGTGAACGCGCTGTCCATCTGGCTCAAGCTCAGCGTGCGCCGCGATGGCGAGGTCTACGAAATCGACTTCTCGCGCGGCCAGGTGCAGAACCGCCCGATCGAGATCGTGGACGGCGTCGAGGTCTCGCCCATGCGCGTGGTCGGCAAGAGCGACAAGCGCGGCACCAAGGTCCACTTCCTGCCCGACACGGAAATCTTCACGCAGAACCATGAGTTCCGCTACGAGATCCTGGCCAAGCGCCTGCGCGAACTGTCCTTCCTGAACAACGGCGTGCGCATCCGCCTCAAGGACGAGCGCGACGGCCGCGAAGACGACTTCTCCGGCGCCGGCGGCGTCATGGGCTTCGTGCAGTTCATCAACGCCAACAAGAAGGTGCTGCATCCCACGGCCTTCCACGCCGAAGGCAGCCGCCCTGCCGAAAGCTACGGCGGCATCCCCGGCACCGAGATCGGCGTCGAAGTCGCCATGCAGTGGAACGACAGCTACGCCGAGCAGGTGCTGTGCTTCACCAACAACATCCCGCAGCGCGACGGCGGCACCCACCTGACGGGCCTGCGCGCGGCCATGACGCGCGTGATCGGCAAGTACATCGAGCAGAACGAACTGGCCAAGAAGGCCAAGGTCGAAGTCAGCGGCGACGACATGCGCGAAGGCCTGTGCTGCGTGCTGTCCGTGAAGGTGCCCGAACCCAAGTTCAGCAGCCAGACCAAGGACAAGCTGGTCTCCAGCGAAGTGCGCGCGCCCGTGGAAGACATCGTCGCCAAGGCGCTGACCGACTACCTGGAAGAAAAGCCGGGCGACGCCAAGATCCTGTGCAGCAAGATCGTCGATGCCGCACGTGCCCGCGAAGCCGCGCGCAAGGCCCGCGAGATGACGCGCCGCAAGGGCGTGCTCGACGGCATGGGCCTGCCCGGCAAGCTGGCCGACTGCCAGGAAAAGGACCCGGCGCTGTGCGAGATCTACATCGTCGAGGGTGACTCCGCCGGCGGCTCCGCCAAGCAAGGTCGCGACCGCAAGTTCCAGGCCATCCTGCCGCTGCGCGGCAAGATCCTGAACGTGGAAAAGGCCCGCTACGAGAAGCTGCTGTCCAGCAACGAAATCGTCACCCTGATCACGGCCCTGGGCACCGGCATCGGCAAGGCCACGGCCGAATCGGGCAAGAGCGGCAGCGACGACTTCGACCCCAACAAGCTGCGCTACCACCGCATCATCATCATGACCGACGCGGACGTGGACGGCGCCCACATCCGCACCCTGCTGCTGACCTTCTTCTACCGCCAGATGCCGGACCTGGTCGAGCGCGGCCACATCTACATCGCCCAGCCACCGCTGTACAAGGTCAAGAACGGCAAGGAAGAGCTGTACATCAAGGACGGCCCCGCGCTCAACCAGTACCTGCTGCGCATCGCGCTGATGAACGCCAGCGTCAGCACCGGCGGCGCCAACCCGCGCACGCTGGACGGCGAGGAACTGGCCAAGCTGGCCAACATGCACCTGGCCGCCGAGACCGTCATCGACCGCCTGTCCAACTTCATGGATGCCGAGGCCCTGCGCGCCATCGCCGACGGCGTGCAGATCACGCTGGACAGCATCGAGGCGGCACAGGCCTGCGCCCCCATCCTGGAGGCCAAGCTGCGCGAGTTGACCACCACGGGCGTGCCCGCCGAGGTCACGGCCGAAATCGACCCGGTCTCCGAAAAGCCCGTGCTGCGCATCAGCCGCCACCACCACGGCAACATCAAGAGCTCCATCCTCACCCAGGAGTTCGTGCGCAGCCACGACTACGCCGCACTGGCCGACGAAGCCCAGAACTTCAACGGCCTGCTGGGCGAAGGCGCCAAGGTCACGCGCGGCGAAGGCGAGAAGGCCAAGAGCGACAAGGCCACCGACTTCCGCCAGGCCATGCAATGGCTGCTGCACGAGGCCGAACGCACCACGGCCCGCCAGCGCTACAAGGGCCTGGGCGAAATGAACCCCGAGCAGCTGTGGGAGACCACCATGGACCCCACCGTGCGCAGCCTGCTGCAGGTGCAGATCGGCGACGCCATCGAGGCCGACCGCGTGTTCACCATGCTCATGGGCGACGAGGTGGAGCCGCGCCGGGACTTCATCGAGACGAATGCGTTGCGGGCGGGCAATATCGACGTCTGATCCAGCCGAACGGCACACTGCAAAAAGCGCTCTGCAAGGAGCGCTTTTTTCATGGCCGGACCTTGGCGCCCCTGGCCATGTTCACCGCCCGCCAAACTCCTCCCACAGCACCTGCGTATGCTCGCCCAGCGCGGGCACGGCGCCCATGGCGGCTTCGGCATCCGACAGCGTGGCCGGGGGCAGCAGGGCCTGGATGCTGCCGGCGGGCGTGGCCACCTCGCGCCAGCGTTCGCGCGCCTGCAATTGCGGATGGTTCCAGACCGCGTGCATGTCGTTGAGCGGCGCGTTGGCGATGCCGCCTGCATCCAGGCGCTGCATGGCCTGTTCGCGGCTCAGGTAGGCCAGCACGGAGGCGATCACCGCATCGAGTTCCGCGCGGTGCGCCACGCGCTGCAGGTTGGTGGCAAAGCGCGTGTCCTGCGCCAGCGCGGGCTGCTGCAGCACATGGGTGCAGAAGCTGTGCCATTCGCGGTCGTTCTGCAGGCCGAAGATCAGGCTCTGGCCATCACCGGCCGTGTACTGGCCATAGGGCGCGATGGAAGGATGGGTCAGCCCGCTGCGCGCAGGCGCCGCGCCGCCGTAGTGAGCGAAGTTCAGCGGGTAGGCCATCCATTCGGCCAGCGCCTCCAGCATGGACACCTCCACGCGCAGGCCCCGGCCGGTGCGGGCGCGCTGCAGCAGGGCGGACAGCATGCCCGAGTAGGCATACATGCCGGCCGCGATGTCGGCGATGGAAATGCCCACGCGCGCGGGCTGGTCGGGCGTGCCCGTGACCGAGATCAGGCCGGCTGCCGCCTGGATCAGCAGGTCGTAGGCCTTTTTGTCGCTGAGCGGGCCGCCTTCGCCATAGCCCGATATATCGCAGACGATGAGACGCGGATATTTCTCATGCAGGCTGTCGAAATCCATGCCCATTCTCTGCATGGCACCCGGGGCCAGGTTCTGGATCAGGATATCGGCCTTTTCCAGTATTTTCCCGACGATATGCTTCCCTTCGGCGGTCTTGATATCTGCGGCCAGGCTTTGCTTTCCCCGATTGGCCCAGACAAAAAAGGATGATTCACCATGGACCTTGTCGTCATAGCCCCGCGCAAAATCCCCATCGGGCAATCGCTCCAGCTTGATGACCCTGGCCCCCAGGTCCGCCAGTTGCCGGCTGGCAAAAGGCCCTGCCACGGCGTGTTCCATGGCCAATACCGTCAAACCATCCAATGGGCGTGTCTGCATTTTCTTGAACGAGGCGAATATTCGATTCGCCGCATTCTAGAAGTGCGACCATCACCCAGCCAGTCGGCATTTTCTAAGCGGAATTCCAAATCTTCTAAGGCAGGGATTCCTGCACGGCGCCTTCCTCGGGCAAAGGCTGGGCCGCCACATAGGCCACGAAATCGCGGGCATAGGCGGGCAGGGTTTCGGGTTCGCGCGTGACCACCTTCTGCTCGCGCTGCGCCCAGGCCTCGTCCAGGCCCACGGCAGCCAGCCTGCGCGCCTGCAGCGCCGGCCGGGCAATGGAGCGCGGCACCAGCGCAATGCCCACGCCTTCCTGCACGCACTGCAGCACGGCCTCGAATGTTGGTGCGTGCACACGTACCCTGGGATTCATGCCCAGCCTGGATGCCATGCCTTGGAGGTAGAGGAAGTTGCTGGTCTTGCGGCCGATCGAGACCAGGTCGTAGGTCAGCGCGGTTTCCAGCGGCACCCTGCTGCTGGCGGCCAAGGGGTGGCCAGCGGGCACCACAAACACCAGTTCATCGCGGCCATAGGTGATGGCGTGCAGGCCATGCAGATCGATCTGGCCAGCCACCAGGCCCACGTCGGCACTGCCGTCGAGCACGGCGCGCACCGTGTCTTCGCTCAGGCGCTCCTCCAGGTCCACATTGACGTTCGGATAATGGGCCAGATAGCGGCTGAGCACGGGCGCGATTCCCGTCAGCGTGCTGCTGTTGGCAAAGACGCGGATATGGCCTGATATTCCGTTGATGTGTCTTTGCATTTCTCCGTGCAGGCGGTCCACGCTGCCGAAAATGGAATCGGCGTATTTCTTGACCGTCATTCCCGCCGGGGTCAGCACCATGCCTTTGGACGTTCTTTCAAACAGCGATGCGCCCATGGCCTGCTCCAGATTCTTGAGCCGGTAGCTGGCCGATGGCGCCGTCAAATGCATTTCAGCCGCGCCTGCGCTGAGGCTTTTGGCTTGGGCAATCGCAAGGAAAACCCTGAGATCCGTCAATTCATATCGCATCCGTTGCATGCCCGCCGGGAGCATTTCCTTGGTGTTAGACGGTTTCTAACCGCCCTATCAATGATTCGACTGGCTGCATTGGCAGCGCATTTCTATAGTCGGCGCCAGGAGACAACGGAGAAAATTATGGACTTCAAGACGGCAAGACGCCAAACCCTTCTCACCGCCCTGCTTCTGGCCGCAGGCGCGGCCGCAGCGCAGGACTATCCGGCGCGCCCCATCAAGCTGGTGATTCCCTACGCGGCAGGCGGCCCCACCGACACCTTCGGCCGCGCCATGGCCGATGTCTGGAGCCAGAAGCTGGGCACGCCCGTGGTGATCGAAAACCGCACGGGCGCCGGCACCCTGGTGGGCACGGAGGCGGTTGCCAAGGCAGCCCCTGACGGCTACACCCTGCTGCTGACCACGGTGGCGCATGCCGTCAATCCCTATATCCACGACAAGCTGGGCTACCGCACGGAGGAAGACTTCGCGCCTGTGGGATTGCTCGCCAGGGCGCCGCTGGTGCTGGTGGTGGACAAGCGGCTGCCCGTGCAGAGCCTGCCGGATTTCCTGGCCTATCTGCGGGCGCGGCCCGGCCAGGTCAGCTATGCATCGGCGGGCGTGGGCAGCGCACCGCACCTGGGCGCGGAGCTGCTGAACCTGATGGCGGGCACCCGGGCCCAGCATGTGCCCTACCGGGGCAGTGCGCCAGCCATACAGGACCTCATAGGCGGGCACTTGGCCTTCATGCTGGACAGCGCGCCCACGGGCCTGGCCCAGGTCAAGGCGGGCACGGTGCGCCTGCTGGCCACCACCATGGTCCAGCGCCTGCCGCAGACGCCCGACACGCCTGCCATTGCCGAGCAGGTGCCCGGCTACGAGGCCTATACCTGGAACGCCGTGTTCGCCCCCGCAGGCACGCCGCCAGCGCTGATTGCCCGCCTGCAGTCCAGCCTGCAGGCCACGGTGGACGATGCCGGGCTGCAGAAAAAGGCCTACGACATGGGCCTGGTGCTGGAAAAGCAGCCGCGCCCCCAGGCGCTGGCCGCCTTCCTCAAGCAGGAGCTGGACAAATGGGGCAAGGTCGCCCGGGCCGCCCACATGAGCGCGAACTGAGGAGAGTCGCCATGCCACGCCATCCATCCCTGTGCGCCCAGCGCTACTTTGAAGACTTCGCGCTGGGCGAGGTCTTCGCCCTGCCATCGCGCACCATGACCGACGCCCTGTTCGCCGCCTTCCAGCTGGCCAGCGGCGACAACCATCCCGTGCACTACGACGTGGAGTACTGCCGCGCGCGCGGCATGCCCCATATGCTGGCCCACGGCTACCAGGTGGCCATACAGACGGCGGCAGGCGCCGGCCTGTTCCCGCACATGGTCGAGGAATCGCTCAAGGGCTTTCTGGAGCAGGGCAGCCGCTTCCTGGCCCCCGTTTATGTAGGCGACACGCTGTACTGCACGCTGACGGTGTCCGAGCTCAAGCCCGGCAACACCACGGGCGTGCTGACCCTGGCCACCGAGGTGCTGAACCAGCGCGCCGAGCGGGTGTCCGACGGGTTTCAGAAATACCTGTTGAGGAAGCGGCCGGCCTGAAGGCCAGGGGATGGATGCAGGGGCGGCGTCCCCCAAAGACCCGCCCCCTCGCTTGGCTACGCCGGCGCGGCAACCGCCGCCGGGCTTTCTGGCGAAAAATAGCGGCCCTGCACACGCCCATCCCCCCACCATGAGATCCCCCATCAGCATCGTCGACGTCGACCGCCTCGACTCCTGGAGCAAATACAAGCCCGGCATGTGCGACAGCTGTGCGGCCAACTGCTGCACCATGCCGCTGGAGGTGCAGCTGCCCGATCTGGTGCGGCTGGAACTGGTGGATCCGTTCGAGGTGGACAACGTGGAGCCCAAGCTCATCGCCAAGCGGTTGATGAAGATGCGGCTGATCGACCACTACAACCCCAAGCACAACATCTTCACCATGGCGCGGCGCGCCAGCGGGGACTGCAATTTTCTGGATGCCAAGTCGCGGCGCTGCACGGTCTACGACAAGCGGCCCGAAACCTGTCGCCTGCACCCCAAGAAGGGCCCCAAGCCCGGCTTTTGCGCCTACGGTCACAAGGACCGCTGAAACGGCTTCAGGCCGTGGGCAACCCGGGCAGCCAGATGCGCGCCTGCAGGCCCGGATGCATGTTCTCGAAGCCCAGCTTGCCGCCGTGCAGCTGCACGATGGCCAGCACGCTGGCCAGGCCCAGGCCGTAGCCTTCGCGGTCCGATTCGGCGCGGTAAAAGCGGGTGCTCATCTTCTCGCGCGTCTGCGCGTCCACACCGGGGCCTCGGTCCTGCACGATGATTTCCACGCCCCAGGCGCCGCCGTCCATGCCGTGTTCGTGGGCCACGCCCGCGCGCAGCAGCATGTCGGCGCCGTGGTCGCTGTCGGGCAGTGATCCGTACTTGATGGCGTTGTCCACGAGGTTGGCCACGGCGCTGGCCAGCAGGTCCCCGTCGCCCAGCGCCATGGGCGTGCCTTCGACCTGCAGCCGCAGCACGCCGCCTGCGTCCTCGACCAGCGGTTCGTAGAACTCCACCACGTCGACCAGCAGGGCGCGCAGGTCCACGGGCGCGAAGTTCTTGCGGCTGGCGCCGCTTTCCACTTCGGCAATCTGCAGCAGCTTGTCGAAGACCACGCCCAGCTCGGCCACTTCCTGGGCCACCAGCGCCAGCGTCTCGTTCTTTTCCTCGGGCGTGGCCTGCTGGGCATTGCGCAGGCGCAGCAGGATGCGCGTCAGCGGCGTGCGCAGGTTGTGGGCGATGGTGTTGGAGACATGGCGTATGCCGTCCATCAGCAGTTCCAGCCGGTCCAGCATGGTGTTGATGTCGCGGTTGAGCAGCGTGAACTCATCGTCGCGGCGCGTGACCGGAATGCGCTGGCGCAGGTCGCCCGTGGCCACGCGCGCCATGGTGCTGCGGATGTCGGCGGCCCGCTCTTCCACCACGCGCCGGAAGGCCCCGGCGCCCAGCACGGCCATGCCCAGGGCCACCAGGCCGGCCAGCAGGCTGGCGCGGCCGAACAGCTCCTCCACATCGCTTTGCACCTGCATGTCGCTGCCCACGGCCAGCAGCTTGCCGTCGGACAGCTGGGCCACGGCCACGCGGCCCGCGATGATGCGGCCGTTGCGCCGCACCTTGAGATCGCGCACGCCCATCTCCGTCAGGCGGCGTGCGGGCACCACGTCGGCGTTGCCGATGATGGGATTGCCGTCGCCATCCATGAGGATGAGGATTTCGGTATCGGTGTTGACGCCGTCCAGCAGGGTCTGCTGGATCTCGGCCTCCAGCGCGGGCTCGCCGTACTTGTCGCGGTGCTCGACCAGGCGGCGCATGTGGTTCTCGGCCTGCCGGTCCATGCGCATGCGCAGCACGCCCACGGTCTGCACGTAGAACACCGACAGCACGATGGACATGGTCAGCACCAGCAGCACGCCGTAGGTCAGTGCCAGCCGGAAGGCCGTGGAGCTCCAGGGCTTGGCCAGCGACATGGGATCAGGCCACCTGCGGCAGGTCCTGCGGCCGGTCCGACAGGCTGTAGCCCACGCCACGCACGGTGTGGATCAGCGCGGGCTCGAAGCCCTTGTCCACCTTGCCGCGCAGGCGGCTGATGTGCACGTCGATGACATTGGTCTGCGGGTCGAACCGGTAGTCCCACACCGACTCCAGCAGCATGGTGCGCGTGACGATCTGGTGCGCGTGCTGCATCAGAAAGGCCAGCAGGCGGAACTCGCGCGGCTGCAGCGCCAGCGGCTGGCCCGCGCGCTCGGCGCTGCGCGTGAGCAGGTTCAGCCGCAGGTCGGCCAGGCGCATCTCGCGCGCAGGGGCCGGGATCTGGGCGCGGCGCACCAGGGCCTCCAGGCGCGCCGAGAGTTCGGAGAAGGCAAAGGGCTTGGTCAGGTAGTCGTCGCAGCCGGCCTTGAGGCCGCGCACGCGCTCGTCCGTGGCCGACAGGGCGCTGAGCACCAGCACCGGCGTCTGCTTGCCCATGGAGCGCAGCGTCTGCAGGATCTGCAGGCCGTCGAAGCCGTTGGGCAGCATGCGGTCGAGGATGATCACATCCCAGCTCTCGCCCACGGCCATGGCGATGCCCTGCACACCATCGCTGCACACCGCCACCTGCGCGCCCTGCTGGCGCAGGCCTTCGGCGATGTAGCGCGCGTTCAGCGCGTCGTCTTCGATGATGAGATAGCGGTACATGCGGGCGGCAGGGCCTGACTCGAAACTGAGGCAGACACTATACGGCGCGCCAGACTCCGCCGAGATCGGTGGGGGTGCCGGCATGTTGACCACCTCTTTCCAGCTAGGGGCAGGGCCGCGCGGCATCCCAGAGCACCGCGCCGCATGAAACCGTCAGGGCGCTGCCCACATCGGCAGATCGCCGCTGGCCACGCGCACCTGCCACTCGGCCAGCATCATTTCCTTGACCAGGTCCAGGTGCTCCAGGCGGTGCTCGTTGATCGATCCCAGCGAATCGATCAGCTCCAGGATGGAGCCCTGGCCCAGCTTGTAGGCATCCTGGGCCATCTGGTTGAGCGGCGCGATCTGGGCCAGGCCCTGCTTTTCGTAGGCGCGCACGGCATCGCGGCGCAGCTTCAGCTGCCTGATGGCGCGCTGCAGCTCGGTACGCGCCTCGATCAGCGCGGCGTCGTAGCGCAGCTGGGCCTGCTCGGCCTCCACCTGGGCACGCGCGATGGGGCCTTCGCGGCGATCGAACAGCGGCAGCTCCACCGACACGCCGATCTGGTTGTAGTTGCCGTCCAGCCGGTTGCGCACCCGCGCCACGCTGATGCTGGGCGTGGGCAGGGCTTCGCGGCGTTCCAGTTCGACCTTGTGGCGCAGCTGGTCCAGCTCGGCCTGGGCGGCCACCAGGGCCGGCAGGCGCAGGCGCGCGGCCTCCCAAAGTTCCTGCTCGTGCAACAGCTGGGCCACGGGAACGGCCTGCAGGCTGCCCGTGGCGCGCGGTGCCCACTGGGGCAGGGCGGCCAGGGCGGCGGCGTGCGAGGCGGCATCCTGCCAGTCCGACTGGGCCTGGCTGACCTGCATGGCCATCTGGGCCTGCTGCAGGCTCAGGCGCGCGCCGTCATAGCGGCTGCGCGCACCGGCCTCGATCTGTCCGCGCACGATATTGCCCGCGCTGTTCAGGGCCTCCTGCGCCTCTTGCCAGACCTTCAGGCGCTGCTGCGTCATCAGCAGATCAATGAAGGCCGTGGCTGCATCGTTGAGCGTGGTGGCCACGGCCACCTCGACATTGGCGCGCGCCGCCGTCTCGCCCTTGCGCGCGTTCTCCATGCGCAGGCGCCGCTGGCCGAAGATGGGCAGCGGCTGCTCTATGCCCCACTGCTTCTCGCCCGGCTTGCTGCTGTACGACGCCGAAGGATTGGGAAACGCCGCCGCCGTGCGGCTGTCCGCCTGCGCAATCCCGATCTGCAGCCGCTGCGCAGCCAGCTGGGGCTGGTTGCGCACCACCATCTGCAGATACTCCTGCATCCCCACCGGCTGCTGCGGCGCAGCCGCCGGAGCCACCTCGGAGGCAGGCGCCGCAGTGATGGCCGGCACAGCGGGCACAGCCTGCTGCGCAAGCGCAGAACCCGTCCCCCAGCACAGCGCCACAGCCACAAACAGGGCCCGATAAGGTGAACGACCCGCAAAACCGGCACGGCCCAAATCAGAGACGCCAAGCAAGAGCCGCCTCGCGGCGATGGCGTCGTCCCCCTCCCGCGAAGCGAGAGAGGGGGAAGCGGCGCAGCCGCTCAGGGGGTGCTTACTCTTTTTCATCGAGTTCTTCCTGCGTCAACATGTTCTTGGGGCCCAGCAGCGCATAGAGCACGGGCAGCAGCACCAGGGCCACCAGGGGCAGCACCACCATGCCGCCCACGATCACGGAGGCGAAGGGCTTTTGCGTCTCGCTGCCCACGCCCGTGGACAGCGCCATGGGCAGCAGGCCCAGCAGCGCCAGCAGCGCCACGAGCACGATGGAGCGCATGCGCTCGGCAGCGCCCTCGACCAGGGCCTGCATCATGGGCATGCCCTGCCGTCGCAGCTCCTCCACGGCCGAGATCACCAGCAGCCCGGCCAGCGCCACCTGCCCCAGCAAGGCAATGAAGCCGATGGCCGCGCTGATGGACAGCTCGATGCCCGCCAAGTGCAGGGCCGCGATGCCGCCCACCATGGTGAAGGGCGCGCACAGCAAGATGATGCCGGCGCTGCGCGCCTGGCCCAGCGCGCCGAACAGCAGGGCGTAGACGATGATCAGCGACAGCGGCACCACGATCTTCAGGCGCGCGGCCGCGCGCTGCTGGTTCTCCCACTCGCCGCCCCAGACGGCCTGGTAGCCTTCGGGGATCTTCACGTTCTTCTTGAACGTGGCCAGCGTGTCCTTGACCACGGAGCCGATGTCACGGCCTTCCACGTTGAACTTGAGCGCCATGTAGCGCGCATTGCCTTCGCGGAAGATGGAGGAGTTGCCGATCTTGATGGCCACCTGGCCCACCGAGTGCAGCGGCACCGAGCCGCCCGCAGCGCCATTGGGCAGGGGGATGGCGATGTTGCGGATGCGTTCCTCGTCCATGCGGTCCACGTAGGGCAGGCGCACGCGCACGGGCACGGGGTACTCGCCTTCCCACAGCGTGGTGGAGATGTTGCCGGCCAGCGCCGCCTCCAGCGTCTTTTGCGCGGTCTCCATGGCAATGCCCTGGCGCGCCAGCGCCTGGCGGTCGAACTCCACGTGCACCTGGGGCGCAGGCGCGTCGCGGTACAGGCCCAGGTCGACCACGCCGTCGATGTCCTTCACCAGGTCCACGGTCTGCTGCAGGATGGAGCGCAGCTGCGGAATGTCGGGGCCGAAGACCTTGAGCACCACCTGGCCGCGCGCGCCGGACGTCGATTCCTCCACGCTGTCGCGGATGGGCTGGGCGAAGTTGAACGACACGCCCGGAATCTCGCTGAGCGTGGCGCGCATCTGCTCGATGAGCTGGGGCTTGGTCAGGCCCTTGCGCCATTCGCCGTGGCCCTTCAGGCGCACCAGCACCTTGGCCAGGTTCAGCGTCTCGTTGTCGGTGCCGGACTCGGGACGGCCTTGCTCGGTGGTGACGGTGATGACCTCGGGGAAGGTCTTCAGGCGCAGGCGCACGTCGCGCAGCACTTCCTGGCCCTTTTCCAGCGAGATCGATGCCGGCATCTGCACCAGCACGTAGGCGTCGCCTTCATCGAGCTCGGGCAGGAATTCCGTGCCCAGCCAGGCGGCCGACAGGCCGGCCGCCACCAGGATGGCCAGCGAGGCGACCACCACCATGACACGGCGCCGCCCGGCGCCCAGCAGGCTGCCGATCCAGTGCTGGTAGCCGTGGTGCGCGCGGTCGAAGATCTTGGGCTCTTCCACCATTACGTGCTGGGGCTTGAGGAACAGCGCGCACAGCGCCGGCACCAGGCCCATGGCGAAGACCAGGGCACCCAGCAGCGCGAAGCTGTAGGTCATGGCCAGCGGACGGAAGATGCGGCCCTCGATGCTTTCCAGCGAGAACACGGGGATCAGCGCCGCGATCACGATGGCCATGGCGAACAGCGTGGGCTTGGCCACGGCCACGGCCGAGTCGATGATGATGTGGCGCATGTCCGCCTGCGTCTGCGGCTTGCGCAGGCGGGCGTTGCGGATGATGTTCTCGGCCAGCACCACGGCGCCGTCCACCATGATGCCGAAGTCGATGGCGCCCATGGAGATCAGGTTGGCCGGCATGCCCAGCAGGTGCAGGCCGATGAAGGCCACCAGCAGTGACAGCGGGATCACCGTGGCCACGATCAGCGAGCCGCGCAGGCTGCGCAGGAACAGCCACAGCACGCCCACGATCAGCGTGGCGCCGAACAGCAGGTTGTGCTGCACCGTGCCCAGCGTGTGGCCGACCAGATCGGAGCGATCGTAGTTGGTCTCCATGTGCATGCCCTCGGGCAGGCCGCCGTCATTGAGCGCGGCCACCTTGGCATGGATCTGGTCCAGCACCACCGAGGGGTTCTCGCCGCGCTTGAGCAGCACGATGCCCTGGACCACGTCGTCGGCATCGTCCATGCCCACCGAGCCCTGGCGCGGCGTGTGCGACTGCACCACGCGCGCCACGTCGCCAATGGTCACGGGCGCGCTGCCGCGCATGGCCACGACCACGCCCTGGATCTCCTGCGGCGTGCGCAGCAGGCCGATGCCGCGGATGATCAGCGACTGCTCGCCGCGGCGCATCAGGCCGCCGCCCACGTTGCGGTTGGACTTGGACAGGGCATCGCTCACGTCTTCCAGCGACAGGCCCAGCGCATACAGCTTCTCGGGATCGACCTCGACGTGGTACTCCTTGACGAAGCCGCCGATGCTGACCACGTCGGCCACGCCCTGCACCTGCTTGAGCACGCGCACCACGCGCCATTCCTGCTCGGTGCGCAGCTGCGCCAGCGTGTGGCGGTCGCTCTTCAGGCGGTAGTAGAAGATCTTGCCCAGCGGCGTGTAGTCGGGCGCCATCTCGGGCGTGACGCCGTCGGGCAGATTGGCCTGGGGCAGGCGCTGCGACACCTCGGCGCGCGCATGGAAGCTGTCGGCCTCGTCATTGAAGACGAGGTTGATCATGGCCAGGCCGAAGTAGCTCTCCGAGCGCAGCGACACCAGGCCCGGCGTGCCGTTGAGCTCGCGCTCCAGCGGCTGGGTGATCTGGCGCTCCACCTCCTCGGGGGCCAGGCCCGGCGCCTGGGCAATCACGCCCACCTGCACATTGGTCACATCGGGATAGGCCTCGATGGCCGTGTGCAGGTACGAATACACGCCATAGATGGCGATGATCAGGGTGGCGCACAGGGCGACGAGCCGCCGGTGCACCACAAACGCTATCAGGGAACGCAGCATTGATGGGACTCCTTGCCGCGATCAGAGCAGCTGGCTGGCTGCGCCGTCGAGCAGCAGGCCACCGCGCACGACGATCTTCTCACCCGACTTCAGGCCCGACACCACGGGCACCATGCCGCGCGAGGGCCGGCCCAGCACCACGGTGCGGGCCTCGAACTGCAGCTCGCCGGTCTGCACGAAGACGATGCTGCGGCTTTCATCCTTGATGAGCACGGCCGTCACGGGGATCAGCATCTCGTGCTCGTTGGAGACCTGCAGGCCCACGCGCGCCTGCATGCCGGAGCGCAGCACGGGGTTTTGCGCATCGAGCTGCACGATGACGGAGGCGCGGCGCGATTCCTTGTCCAGCGTGGCGCCCAGGTGGCGCACCGTGCCGGTCAGGGGCTTGGGCAGCTGCGGCACATCGACCTGCACGGCGCTGCCCAGGCGGATGCCGGGCAGATCGCTTTCGAAGACATCGGCCACCACGTTCATGGCGGCGGGATCGCCGATCAGGAACAGCTCGCCGCTGGGCTCGACCGAGGCGCCGACCACGGCCTTGCGCTCGGCCACCACGCCGGCGCGCGGCGCACGCAGCACCAGCCGGTCGCCGCCGCCTTGCCCCAGCAGCGCCGACGTGCCCTGGGCACGCGCCAGCTCCTGGGCCGACTCGCGCAGCTTTGCCTGGGCCGCGCGCAGATCCACCTCCACGCCCACGCCCTTGTCCACCATGGTCTGCTGGCGCCGCACTTCCACGGTGGCCACGTCATGCGCGCTGCGGGCAGCTTCCACCTCGTAGCGCACGCGCAGCGCCTCGGGGCTGACCAGGGTGGCCAGCTCGTCGCCGGCCTTGACGATGTCACCCACGTGGGCACGAACCGACACCACGCGCGCGGCCAGCGGCACAGAGACGGTCGCCACGCGGTCCTCGGCAAAGGTCACGCGCGCCGGCGCCCAGGCCATCTGCGTGCCCTGCGGATCGGCCACCGCGGCGATGTCCAGCATCTTCAGCGACTCGGGCTTGACCCGCACCACGCCGGCGGGCGCGGGTGCCTGAGCGGCAGGCTCGTTCTGTGCCGATGCCTTGGATGCATCGCAGCCCGCCACAAGGCAGGCCACGGCGATGACGGCGCATGCCGAGGCCGCCGGAAACCGGGCTGCCGTGGGCAGGCCCGCAAGTGTCTTGATCATTCTTGCCCCTTCAATCCATGCCTGGAGCGCAGGGACTGCAGCGAGCCGACCCTTGTCTCCTGAGATGAAACAGATGCTAGAAAACGCATCTTCCGGCGTGCGTGAAGCCTTCATTACCGTTTGGTAAGGCACTCGCATGCCCTGGGCTCGCCCCCGGGACCTGTTCCCGGCGGGGATGGTCTGTGCCTTTGCCGGACTTTTGCGAGATCCGGCGCGGTCCGCGGCGCACAGCCTGCGCGGCCCCGGACCTGCCGCCTGGCGTGGGACCCAGGCCAGGCCGCAGCGGCGGCAGACCTGTGGATATCCCGGGGAAAAATGCACCCTGCAAAGCCAGAGATCTGCACAGGCCCTGTTTTCCACAGTGGTGACAACTTCCATCACCTTCTGCAAATTGCAGCAAACCTGAATCCGCGAAAAATTCGTTGCAAATCAACGATGAATCGCGACAATCACTCCATCAATCCACAGGCATGCCAACAGCATGCACACAAGATTGACCACAGGCCGCACACCCTGGCAGCTGTGGGCAAGACTGTGGATGCAGCCACGCGCACAGCCATCAACGGCCATGGGAACAATCCAGGAACAGCCGGTGGACAGATGTCCATCCCGGCCACCGATACCCACCTGTACGCACATGCGATTGGCGGGTGCAGTGATCCATATGACGTGCAGCTTGTAGGCTGTACGGCATACGAAAAACGCGCTTTGTGCGCTGTATTCCATAAGATTTCGCATCTTATTTAATACATATCACTGTACGAATCCTTATAAACAGACGGACCAAAGTGATCCATCTGGTCGAAATACGCCGAAATGCATGAAAAAAAATGGGCTGACCAAGCCCTGAAATCCTTCGATGACGTGGTCGGAGCCATCCCGGGGTTCCGAAATCGTGAGGGGCAGCGAAAAATGGCAGCCCAGGTCGCGCAGACCTTCAGCCAGGCCCAGCTGGGAAAAATCGATGAGGGCGCGCCGGAGCCCACCCGGTCCATTGCCGTGGTGCAGGCCGGAACGGGGGTGGGCAAATCGCTGGCGTACAGCATTCCCGCCATTTCGATGGCGCTGGCGCGCGGCACCCGGGTGCTGATTTCCACGGCCACCGTGGCGCTGCAGGAACAGCTGGTGAACAAGGATCTGCCCGCGCTGGCCCAGCAGCTGGAGCAGCCTTTCAAGTTCGCGCTGGCCAAGGGCCGGGGCCGCTTTGTCTGCAAACTGAAGCTGGAGCGGCTGGCCAGCACCGGCGAGGCCCAGGACGAGGATCTGGACGATCTGTTCGCCGAGGAAAAGGCCCAGGCCCAAAGCCGCGTGGCACGCCCGGCCCTGGAGCTGGAGGCGCGCATGCAGTTCTACAAAAGCATGGCCAACGCGCTGGCCAGCCAGGCCTGGGACGGCGACCGCGACTCTCTGGAAACCCCGCCCGAGGCCGAGGCCTGGAGCCCCGTGGCGGCTGAATCCTCGTCCTGCACGGGCAAGCACTGCCCGGCCTTCAGCAACTGCGTCTACTACGAGCGCCGCAAGGACCTGGTGGCCGCCCAGGTCATCGTGGCCAACCACGATCTGCTGCTGTCCTCCCTGGGCGCGCGGCTGCTGCCCGAGCTGGACAACTGCCTTCTGGTGCTGGACGAAGCCCACCATCTGCCCGCCACGGCGCTGGGCCAGTTCGCCGGCGAGATGGACCTGAGCCGCCTGGGCTGGATAGACAAGCTGACCAGCCGCGCCCTGCGCGTGAACACCCTGGTCGAAGTGGAGGAACTGGCCGACCTGCCCAGCCATGCAAGCCAGCTGCGCCAGCAGCTGCAGGAACTGGCGCGCCTGGTGATGGAGCTGTACGGAGATACGCTCAAGTCACAAAAGGACAGCTGGGGGCCGGCCCGGGTGCGCGTGCCGCGCGGCATGCTGCCCGAGCCCCTGCTGGAGCCGCTGGGCAGGGCGGCCCACCATGCCAACAGCTTTCTGGACGCGCTGCGCGCCATCTCCAAGGCGCTGCGCGCCGCCATCAAGGACAATCCAGAGGAAGCACGCAGGCTGTCTGCAGCTTATGCACAGGTTGGCGCACTGGCACCCCGCCTGGAATCCGTCTATGACACGGCCCAGTTGCTGATGCAGCAGCCGGCGCAGGATGACGACAGTAGCCGCGTACCCAATGCCAAATGGTTCACGTTGGAGACAGATGGCGAGTACATCGTGGTCAAGGCCCATGCCAGCCCCATCCTGCCCGGCGCCACGCTGCGCCATCACCTGTGGTCCCAGGTGCGCGGCGCGGTGCTCACGTCGGCCACCTTGACCAGCTGTGGACAATTCGACTTCTTCCTACGCGAGGCCGGCCTGCACGACGATGCGGCCGTGACCACGCTGGAAGTGCCCAGCCCCTTCGACTACGCGCGCCAGGGCACCCTGGTGGCGCGCGAAACCGTGGCCGATCCGAAGGAAGCCGCCCGCTTCACCCAGGAGATGGTGGATGCGCTGCTGGGCGACCTGTCCCGTGTGCAGGCCGGCGCCCTGGTGCTGTTCACCTCGCGCGAGCAGATGCGCCTGGCGGTGGATGCGCTGTCCACGGCCATGCGCTCGCAGGTGCTGGTGCAGACGGCCATGCCCCGCGCCCTGCTGCTGGCACGCCACCGCGATGCCGTGGAGATGGGCGAGCCCTCCATCATCTTCGGCATGCAGTCCTTCGGGGAGGGACTGGACCTGCCCGGCGCACTGTGCGAGTCCCTGTTCATCACCAAACTGCCCTTTGCCCCGCCCGACGACCCCGTGGGCGAGGCCCGCGCCGAATGGCTGCGCAGCAGCGGCCGCAACCCCTTCAACGAACTCGTGGTGCCGGCCACGGCGATACGGCTGGCCCAGTGGGTGGGCCGCGCCATCCGCACCGAGGAAGACCAGGCCCATGTCTACTGCTATGACCGGCGCCTGGTGAACACCAGCTATGGCCAGCAGCTGCTCAAGGGCCTGCCGCCCTTTGCCCTGCAGCGCCGCCCGGCACGCTGAGACGAAAGCTGTGGAAAGAACGGGGAAACCAGCCCCTCTCCGTTTCCTCCACCTTCCCCCATCCACACAAGTCCTTGATTTCAGGCAATTTTCCTGAAAACCATCCTCCCGATTGCCCACAGGCCATTTGCACACAGCCTGTGGGCAACTTCACTCCACGGGATCCGTTCATGCATGCGGCGCCCGGCAACAGGTTCAAAGGACCTGCGCGACCTCGCAGGCCACACCCCCGTAGATCTCGGCCCACAGGCCATCAGGCGGCCCCAGGAAGCGCTTTGGCGCCCCTGCAGGGGTCCTGGCATCTGCCTGGTGTTTGCGCTGTCTGCGGGCCGTTGGAGAGACGGCCTGATTCCCATCCTTTCTCCCTGCAGTGCTGCAGCCATCACTTTTCGTGATTGCCCTTGCCAGTGCTGGATCAACTGCTCCTGATTCGGATGCACAGGCCGCTGGCAGGGCCCAGATCAAGGATTGAATTTTTTTGAATGAACAACGGCGGCCTCTGGCGTGTCCGCATGTGCCCGTGCGAGAGACGCCGTTTCCTCGAAGTTTTCCCTGGTTGTTCACAGCCTGGCGTGAAAAAGGCCGTCGTTCACCTGCATGCCAACCGGGTGACGGGTGACGTCTTGTCTTCATGAGCAAGGCCATCGCCCAGGAGTCTTGCGGATTTTTTGCAGACAGGCGCGCCAATTTCGCTGGAGCGCAGTCCTTCTTTGCACATGCCTGGCTCCAGCCAAGCTCACGCGTCTGTTTTTTTTGGCAAACCTGGCTGCCTTGGCTTCCCGGCGTGACTTCGCCTTTGGTTGTTCTTTGATCTTCTTATAAAGAATAGTCGTAGTAGTAGAGGCATGATATCTCTGTGGATAACTGCCATTACCTTAAAAAAAACAAGGATCTAGCGTACTGAAAAATATGTGGTCAACGCCCTGTTCCCGGTGTCTTGCCAACGGGGATAGATTGCATGTCACGGATTTTTCTGTGGATAACTTGAAAGTTGATCATCTTCTATCCACAGTTTTGCATGACAGGCTTTTTTTGTGATGTTTTCTCGTAAGTTATTGATTTAAAAGAAATTTAAGCGTTTATCAGTCAGAAGACAGACCTGTGATGCATGGATGAACACAGGGTCTGACCATGCTGTGATCTGTTGACAAGCAGCTTTTCCTGGGCAAGGGGGCTGCTTTTTTTATCCAGATCGGCGTTCGTGCTGTGAAAAACCGAGCTCGGCTGTTATTCCTATTTCTTCTATTTTTTAGTTAGTAGTAGTAGTAAGTGAAGCGCTTAATTGTTGATAACTGATTTTTCACATGGAAAATCAATAAGTTATGAGTATGCAAACCCTGTGGTGGATGCTGCCTTGCAGCTGCACCCGTTTTGGGAACAACTTTCCGCGATGCATCCATCATGTGGATAAGCATGGATTTACAAGGTTTTTACACCCAGGTTTTTCCACAGGCCTGCAGCGGGCAAAAAAAAGACCACCTCGCGGGTGGTCGGGGCTGGGCTGCAGCGATGGTCAGAAATGGTGGGCGTAGCGCAGCTGCAGGAAGTTTTCGCCGGGGTTGGGCTTCTTGATGCCAGCGTTGGAATGGTGCTCCAGCCTCAGCACCAGTTCATGCTGGCCTTGGTTGCCAAACAGGTAGCCCACGCCGATATGGGTGGCGAAGTTGTAGCGGGTCGGGAATTCCTTCTCGTCCGTGACGTAGCGCCGGTTCAGTGCCCAGCTCAGACCCACGCCGGTTTCTGCAAACCAGGGCGACTGTCCGTTGCTGCCACGCCAGCGCAGCGTGGGATTGATGCCCACCACCCAGGTGCTGCGGTGGCTGCCTTCCAGGGGGGCTGACCATCGCGCGCCCCAGATATCCCAGTAGCCGCTGAGCTGGCCGCCCCACAGCGCATGGCGCCAGTTGCGCCAAGGCACGGTAACGCCCAGGGTCCAGCTGTCGGCGCTGCGCTCGGCCGCGCCATATTGCAGGTACAGGGAAGGGGTGGATTCCGGCGCCAAGGATTGCGCCTGGGTCGCCATCGGCAGGACAGCGCCTGCGCAGGCCAGCATCACGGTCGCTGCCAGGCGTGCTGGCGGATGGATGCGTGCCTTGGCGAGGCGCTGGTAGCTGGATGGCGTCGTTTGAATGATTTTGAGGGCCATGATCTTCTCCGGGAGCGGCACACGTTGCTGTGCCTGTAGCACTCTAGGGAGGCTGGTGAAGACCGGGGCGTCAGCAAAAAAGCCCTTGCACTGTCGGTCGCCCGACAAGGCGTCCGTGCAAGGGCTGGCGCAAGCAATCCGGCTGCCCGCTGGTGGCGGGCAGGCCAGGTGGCTGCTTACTGGGCGGGTGCCGGGGCAGGGCGGGCCTGGCCGCTCTTGTGGTCATGGCGCGGGCCGTGGTCCATGCCGTGGTGGCCGGGGTGGCCCTTGTGCAGCGTGGCGGCATCGAAGGTCTTTTGCTGGCTGGCATCCAGCTGGGCGTAGAAGGCCTTGGTGGCTTCGCCGCGGCGATCGGCATCGGCCGCGCGCTGGGCGCGCATTTCACGCATCTTGTCGATGCGCTGGGGCGTGGTCAGCTTGGCGAAGTCCTCGCGCTCCATGCGCTGGGGACGCTCGCCGGGCTTGAAGGTGGCCGCATAGGTGTTCCATGCGGTTTCCTGGGCCGGCGTGAGCTTGAGGTCGGCCTTGAGCTTGGCGATGCGCTGCTGCATGTGCTCCATGCGGTCGCCGTGCTTGTGCATGGCGCGATCGGGCTTGGGCGCTGTGGTGGTAGCGGCGGCGGCGGGGGCTGCCGGCGCGGCGGTCTGGGCGTACGAGGGCAGGGCGAACGAGGCCAGCAAGGCGGTGGCAGCGGCGGCGCTGGCGAGGGTGCGGCGGAAGGTGGTGGTCATTCCAAAATCCTTTCTGGAGAGGGTGACTGAAGGCCGCCGTCAAGGCACTTGGCGGGCCCTGTGCAGCGGATGGTTGAAGTGTGGTCGTCCGATGTATCGGGGCAGTGAGGTTTTGCGCACGGCTTGTAAAGAATTGACAAGCTTGTGCAGCGCCGTCCGGTGCCAGGCATGCACAATGGCCGGGCGGGGCGCCAAGGCATGGCGCCCCTGCTGTTTTTTCTGTTTTCTCCCTCTGGATGGAGGCGGCGCAGCCCGGTGTTGCACACCCCTGCTGCGGCGCAGCCGCAGTCCGTCCGAGCAAAGGTTCGCTATGTTCAAAAACATGATCGTCTATCGCATTGCCGAGAGCTGGCAGGGCGATTTGCAGCAGCTTGAAGAAGCCCTGGGCAAGAGCCCGTTTGCCGAGTGCGGCGCCACGCAGGAACGCAGTGCCGGCTGGGTGCCGCCGCGCGGCGAGCCCCATGGCCCGCTGGCCGAGTCCGTGGCCAATCAGTGGGTGATGCGCTTCATGACCGAGGCCAAGATGCTGCCGGCCAGCGTGCTCAACCGCCGCGTCAACGAGAAGGCCGCCCACATCGAGGCCACCGAAGGCCGCAAGCCCGGCAAGAAGGAAAAGAAGGAACTCAAGGACGAGGCCAAGCTGGACCTGCTGCCCATGGCCTTCACCAAGCAGGGCTCCATGTGGGTGTGGCTGGACCCGCAGGCCCGCACCCTGGTGCTGGACACCGGCAGCCAGGCGCGCGCCGACGAGGTGGTCAGCTCGCTGGTGGAGGGCCTCACAGGCTTTGCGCTGGCCTTGGTCGATACGCAGACCAGCGCACAGGCCGCCATGGCGCACTGGCTGACCACGCAGGAAAGCCCGGCCGGCTTTTCGATTGACCGTGAATGCGAGCTCAAGGCCGCCGACGAATCCAAGGCCGTGGTGCGCTATGCGCGCCATCCGCTGGACATCGACGAGGTGCGCCAGCACATCGAGCACGGCAAGCTGCCCACGCGCCTGGCGCTGACCTGGGACGACCGCGTGAGCTTTGTGCTGACCGAGGGTCTGCAGATCCGCAAGATCGCGCTGCTCGATGCCGTGATGGAAGGCCAGTCGCAGGACGACGGCGGCTTCGATGCCGACGTGGCGATTGCCACGGGCGAGCTGTCCAGGCTCATCCCCGATCTGATCGAGGCGTTGGGCGGGGAAGGGCGCACGGGCCTGGGCCAGGATCTTCCCGCATCGCTGCAGACGCCTGCTGCCCACGCTCCCGCGACGGCACCGCGCGCAGCGGCATCGGGCCGTGGAGCGCTGACGGGGCCGGCCACTGCACCCGTGGACACGGCGCCTGAAGAAGCGCCGTTCTGAGCCAGCAGCAAGGCACCCGGGCCGGCAATGTTTCATGTGAAACATCGCCACGCCCCCAGGGCGCTCAGACCCTTTCGAAGATAGCTGCGATGCCCTGGCCGCCGCCTATGCACATGGTCACCAGCGCATAGCGGCCGCCCGTGCGCTGCAGTTCGGCGATGGCCTTGGTGGTGATGATGGCGCCCGTGGCGCCGACCGGGTGGCCCAGCGAGATGCCCGAGCCGTTGGGATTGACCTTGGCCGGGTCCAGCGCCAGTTGCTGGATCACGGCGCAGGCCTGGGCCGCAAAGGCCTCGTTGGCCTCGATGACGTCCATGTCTGCAATCTTCAGGCCCGTGCGCTGCAGCACCTTCTGCGTAGCCGGCACGGGGCCTATGCCCATGTAGGCGGGGTCCACGCCGGCATGGGCGTAGCCGACCAGGCGCGCCAGCGGCTTCAGTCCCAGGGCAGCCACGCGATCGCCTGCGGCCAGTGCCACGGCGGCCGCGCCGTCGTTGATGCCCGAGGCATTGCCGGCCGTCACGGTGCCGCCTTCCTTGCGGAAGGCCGGCTTCATGGCGCTGAGCACTTCGATGGTGGTGGCCGCGCGCACATGCTCGTCGGTGTCGAAGACCACGACGCCCTTGCGCGTGGCGATTTCCACGGGAACGATCTGCTCCTTGAAGTGGCCGGCCGCGATGGCAGCGGCCGCGCGCTGGTGGCTGGCCGCTGCCAGTTCATCCTGCATTTCACGGCTGATGTGATAGCGCTCGGCCACGTTCTCGGCCGTGATGCCCATGTGCATCTTCTGCCAGGGATCGTGCAGGATGCCCAGCATGTAGTCGATGCTCTTGGCGTCGCCCATGCGCGCGCCCCAGCGCGCGGCCTGGTCGAAGTAGGGGCCGCGGCTCATGGACTCGCTGCCGCCGCCGATGGCCACGTCGCAATCGCCCAGCGCAATGGCCTGGGCGGCAGAGACGATGGCCTGCAGGCCGGAGCCGCACAGCCGGTTGACGTTGAAGGCCGGCGTCTCGATGGGGCAGCCCGCATCGATGGCGGCCACGCGCGAGAGGTAGGCGTCCTTGGTATCGGTGGGGATCACATTGCCCATGACCACGTGGCCGACGGCGTCGGGCGCCAGGCCCGCGCGCTCCATGGCCGCCTTGACGGCCGTGGTGGCCAGCTGGGTGTTGGGTACGTCCTTGAGGCTGCCGCCGAAGGTGCCGATGGCGGTGCGCGCAGTGCCGACGACGAAGACGTCGCGTGGGGTCATGGTGAAGCTCCTCGAAGCGATGAACACGGGGGATGGAGTGCATTGTGCCGGGCAGGCGGCAGGCAGCGCAGCCGCCTCGGCGTCAGTTCCGGGCGCAGGTCAACGCCCCTCGAATTGCGGCGCCTGCTTGGCGTGGAACGCCGCAATGCCGCGCGGCAGGTCGGCCGTGCGCGCACAGGCGTCGAAGGCGCAGGCCTCGGCGGCCAGCTGGTCGCGCAGGCTGCGGTCCAGGCCCGCGCGCATGAGGCGGCGCATATGGCCCAGCGCCACCGTGGGACCGGCGGCCAGGCGTTGGGCCAGCTGCTGCACGGCGGCGTCGAGTTCGGCGCGCGGCAGGACGCGGTTGATGAGGCTCAGGCGCTGCGCTTGGGCGCAGTCCAGGGTCTCGCCCAGCATGGCGATCTCCAGCGCGTTGCGCAGGCCCACGATGCGCGGCAGCGCCCAGGAGGCGCCCACGTCGCAGCTGGCGCCCAGGTTGATGTAGGCCAGGTTGAAGCGTGTGCCCTCGGCCGCGTAGACGAAGTCGGCCTGCAGCATCAGCGACAGGCCTGCGCCTGCCGCCGCGCCATGCACCTTGGCGATGACGGGCGCATCGAGCTGGCCCAGCAGCGCCACGGCCTCGTTGAGCGGGCCCAGCAGCTCGGCCGCGCCGCGCACGGGGTCGGCGGCCAGCGTGTCCAGGTCGCCGCCCGCCATGAAGGCGCGGCCTGCGCCTTCCAGCACCACGCAGCGCAGCGCGCGGTCCTGGGCCAGGGCGCGCACGGCGTCGCGCAGCGCCAGTGCCATGGGCACGTCGATGGCGTTGAGGGCGGCGGGGCGGTGGAAGGTCAGCGTGGCGATGGCGCCTTCGCGGTGCAGCCGCAGCGGGGTGTCTTGCGTGTCGGTCATGGGAGCGGATCAGTGGTACAGGGCGTCGATTTCGGCGGCGTAGGTCTTGTAGATGGAAGAACGGCGCACCTTCATCGTGGCCGTGACTTCGCCATCGTCGTGGTCCAGCTCCTTGGTCAGCAGATGGAAGCGCCGCACATGCGAGACCTGGGCCAGGCGCGCATTGCCCTGCGCGATCTCGGCCTCGATGAGCGCGCGCACCTCGGGCATCTCGGCCAGGGAGCGGAAATGCGTGAAGGCAATGCGCCGCGCCTGTGCCCATTGGCCCACGGTCTCGTAGTCGATCTGCACCAGCGCGCCCACGAACTTGCGGCCCTCGGCCACGACGATGCACTCCTTGATGAAGGGGCTGGCCTTCATGGTGTTCTCGATCTCCGAGGGCGTGAGGTTCTTGCCGCCGGCGGTGATCATGATGTCCTTGAGGCGGTCCACGATGCGCAGCTGGCCGCCCTGCACGCGCACCACGTCGCCCGTGTGCAGCCAGCCGTCCTGGATGCTTTGCGCCGTGGCCTCGGGGTTCTTGTAGTAGCCCGCGAAGACCATGTCGCCCTTGATCTGCAGTTCGCCGCTGTCGTCACCCTCGTGGCCCGCGTTGCTGCCGAGGCTGGCAATGCGCCATTGCACGCCTTCGGTGGCCACGCCCACGCTGCCCACGGACACGTCGTCCAGCCGGTGGCCTGTGACCATTCCCGTGGATTCGGTCAGGCCGTAGACCTCGATCAGCGGCACGCCCAGCGTGCGGAAAAAGCGCACCACGTCGGGCGGTATGGGCGCGGCGCCCGTGAGCGCCACGCGCACCTGGCGCAGGCCGATGAAGTTCTGCAGTGCGCGCAGCACGCTCCAGTAGCTGGCGGCCCAGGTCAGGCGCTCGGCCAGGCTCCACTGCCTGCGGGGCTTTTCGGCCAGCGGCGCGCAGGCCGCCATGGCACGCCGGTAGAGCGTGCGGCGCAGCGGCCCGGTCTCCTGCATCTTGATGCTGATGGCCGCATGCAGCTTTTCCCAGATGCGTGGCACGCCCAGGAACATGTTGGGCGCGACTTCGCGCAGGTCTTCCTGCACCGTGCGGATGGACTCGCCGAAGTGCACCTGCGAGCCCAGGTAGACCGGCACGAAGCTGGTCAGCATCTGCTCGGCCACGTGGCACAGCGGCAGGTAGGACAGGTGGCGCGTGCCGCCATCCAGCCTCAGCCGCTCGGCAATGCCGGGCACCACGCCGCGGATGTTGCGGTAGGTGATCATGGCGCCCTTGGGCTTGCCGGTGGAGCCCGAGGTGTAGATCATCAGCCCCACGTCATCCAGCGTCTGGCGTGCCAGCGCCTCTTCGATGGGGGCGCGGCTGGCGGCCTGGGCGCCCAGGCGCTCGACCTCGTCGAAGGTGGTGATCAGGGCGCGCAGCTCGGGCGCAAGGCTGCGCAGGCCCTTGGTCTCCATGACGATGATTTTCTGCAGCTGCGGCAGCTCGGGCAGGGCGGCCAGCAGCTTGTCGGTCTGCTCCTGGTCCTCGCACACCATGATGGCGATGTCCGCGTGTCCGGCCACGTAGGCGACCTCGGGCGTGGGACTGGTGGGGTAGACGCCCACGGTGATGGCGCCGATCAGGCCCGCGCCCATCTGGGCCAGCACCCACTCGATGCGGTTCTCGGAGATCACGCCCATGTGGCCGCCTGGCGGCAGGCCCAGCTGCGCCAGGCCCAGCCCGAAGTGGCTGGCACGCTCGTGGTAGCGCGCCCAGCTGGTGGGCTTCCAGATGCCGAAGTCCTTTTGCCGTATGGCCACGCGCCGGGCATCGCTGCGCGCGCGTTCGGCCAGCATCTGGGGCAGGGTGAGTTCGGGAAGGTTCTTCATATCAATGACCCATCGCGCTGCCTGTGACACTGGCGTGCCCCCACACGGGAGCACCGAGGAAGGGCCGCCCCGCACCCAGGGTGCTGTCCCCCTCCCTCGCGAAGCGGGAGAGAGGGGGAAGGCGCGAAGCGACTCAGGGGGTGCTTCATGACAACCAGCGCTTGCGGCGCTTGTAGTGCTTCAGGTCGCGAAAACTTTTTGCCTCGCCGCCACCACCCATGCCCAGGTAGAACTCGCGCACGTCGGCATCCTGGGCCAGGCGTTCGGCCGGGCCGTCGATGACGATCTTGCCGTTCTCCATGATGTAGCCGCTGTGCGCCACGGCCAGGGCCACGGTGGCGTTCTGCTCGACCAGCAGCATGGAGGTGCCGCGCTCGGCATTGATGCGCGCGATGATGGTGAAGATGTCCTCCACCAGCTTGGGCGCCAGGCCCAGCGAGGGCTCGTCCAGCAGCATGAGCTGGGGCTCGGCGATCAGCGCGCGGCCAATGGCCAGCATCTGCTGCTCGCCGCCCGACAGGTAGCCGGCCAGGCCTTTGCGTCGCTCATGCAGGCGCGGGAAGTAGCTGTAGACCAGGTCGAAGTCGGGCTTGACTTGATGGCGGCCCGTGAGCGCGTAGGTCGCGGCCACGAGGTTTTCCTCCACCGTGAGGTCCTCGAACACGCGCCGGCCCTCCATCACATGCGACAGCCCCAGGCGCACCAGCTGCTGGGGCGCGTACTGCGCGGTGGACTGGCCGTTGTAGCGCACGCTGCCGCTGGCCAGCAGGCCGTCCTCCAGCGCCAGCAGTCCGGAGACGGCCTTGAGCGTGGTGCTCTTGCCCGCGCCGTTGCTGCCCAGCAGCGCCACGATCTGGCCGCGCGGAACGGCCAGCGACAGGCCGCGCAGGGCCTGCACGACCTTGTTGTAGATGACCTCGATGTTGTTGATTTCGAGGACCTTGTCCGTGGGCTGCTCGGTCATGTGCGGGCGTCTGTTCGGACGACGGTCAAAGTGCGATCCAGTCGGACGCAGGCAGCATCTTCTGCGCCTTCATGTCCGCCTTGTAGACGCGGCCCACGGGAATCGAATTGCCCTTGATGGTGATGGGCACGCCGATCAGTCCGCCCGTGTCGAAGTCCTTGATGGAGTTGAGCGCTGCCTTGAGGTTGGGGCCGGTGAGCGGCTTGCCCGCGTCCAGGCAGCGCCTGGCCGATTCCACGAACAGCATGGCCGCCAGAAAGCCCTGGATATAGGCCGTGCTCTGGTACTCGGGGCGCAGCGCGCGGATCTTGTCCAGCATGGGCGCCTTGGCCGAGGTGTCGTAGTAGTAGCGGTAGGGCATGACGCCCATGAAACCGTCGCCGGCCTCGCCCATCTTCATGACGGTGGAGCTGTCCATGGTCCAGAAGGTGCCCATCCATCGGCTGGTCATGCCCATCTGCTTGCCCTGCTGGATGAACTCGGGAATGGGCGCGAGGATGTAGCCGTGGAAGATGGTGTAGTCGGGCGCGGCGCGGCGCAGCTTGATGACTTCGGTGGACACGTCCACGCTGCCGGGCGGCGTCATCAGCTTGGCCACCATGTTCAGGCCCAGCTTCTTGGCCGCCGCTTCGCTGGCCTCGATGGGGTCGCGGCCGAATTCGGAGTCGGAGTAGACGAAGGCCACCTTGGCGCCCGGCTTTTCCTTGGCGATGTGCTTGAGCAGGATGCCGAACATCTCCGTGTAGTCGGGCCCCACGAGGAACTGGTTCGGGTACTTGGCCGGGTTGTTGAGCTCGGTGGCGAAGGAGGCGCCCGCCATGAGGATGGCGCCGTTGCGGTCCAGCTCCGGGTTGATGGTCTTGGAAAAGCCCGTGGAGTCGCCGTAGTAGAGGTTGACCTTGTTCTGGCTGGTGATCTTCTTGAACGCGGCCACCGAGACATCGACCTTGTAGCCCGTGTCCTCGGGCACGTAGCGGACCTTGCGGCCCTTGATGCCGCCGGCCTCGTTGACCATCTTCACGTAGTCGCCCATGCCGGCATTGATGCCCACGCCCGCGAAGGCGAACACGCCCGTCATGGGGATGGAGCCGCCGATCACGATGTCTTCGCCACCGGCCTGGGCGCGGGCCGCCAGCGGCGCGGCCAGGCTGGCGCCGGCCGCCAGCAGCAGGCTGCGGCGGCGCGAGGAAGTCGGGTGTTGCTGCATTGCTTGTCTCCTTTTGCTTGTCGTGCGCGGCGCCGCCTCAATTGCGGAAGGGCCACAGGTGGAAGAAGCGGCGCAGGCGCCGCCACATTTGTGCGAGCCCCTGCGGCTCGAAGACCAGAAAGACGATGATCAGCAGCCCGAACACCATGGTGCGCACGGGCGACAGGAAGACGGTGAGCTCGGAGCCGCCGGGCAGCAGGTCCACGATGAGCTTGAGCAGCTCCGGCACCATGGTCATGAAGACTGCGCCCAGGATGGAGCCCAGGATGGAGCCCATGCCGCCGACGATGATGGCCGCCAGAAAGAAGATGGACATCAAGAGCGGAAAGCTCTCAGGCGTGACCACGCGGAAGAAGTACGCCCACAGCCCGCCCGCCACGCCCGCGTAGAACGAGGACAGCCCGAACGACAGCAGCTTGTAGCGCAGCAGCGGTATGCCCAGCACCTCGGCCGAGATGTCGCGGTCGCGGATGGCGATGAAGGCGCGGCCTGTGCGCGTGCGAAACAGGTTGGCCGCGCCCAGCAGCATCAGCAGCGTGACCGGCACGATCACCCAGTACAGCCGGAACGACGTATCCAGCGCCACGCCGAACACCGTGGCCGGCTGCAGCGTCAGGCCGGCCGTGCCGCCCGTGAGCCTGAGGTTGGCGAACAGGAAGTGCGCGATGAACGAGGCCGCGATGGTGGCAATCGCCAGGTACAGGCCCTTGACGCGCAGCGAGGGCAGGCCCACCACGATGCCGCCCAGCATGGCCACGAAGCCGCCCGCCAGCAGGTTGAACAGCACGGGCGTGCCCCAGCGCGCCTGCACGATGGCCACCGTGTAGGCGCCCAGGCCCATGAAGGCGGCCTGGCCCAGGCTCACCAGGCCCGTGTAGCCCGTGAGGATGTTCAGCCCCGTGGCGCTGGCCACGTTGATGCTGACCAGGCAGGCCAGGTACAGCCAGTAGTCGCTGGCCATGAAGGGGAACAGCACCAGCAGCGCGCCGGCCACGGCCAGCCAGATGCGTTGCGTGCGGGAGTCGAACAGCGCCGCGTCGGCGATGTAGCTTTCCTTGAGGGTGCCTATGCGCATGCTGCCGTCCTTGCGAAACTGTCTAGAGCCGCTCGATCTCGTGCGTGCCGAACAGGCCGTAGGGCCTGAGCATCAGCACCACGACCAGCACGATGAAGGTGGCCAGCAGCTTGTATTCGCCGCCCAGGTAGGCGCCGGCCAGCGCCTCCACCAGGCCGATGAACAAGCCGCCGACCAGGGCGCCCAGCACGCTGTCCAGCCCGCCCACGATGACGACCACCAGCACCGACAGGCCGAACACGCCCATGCTCGACGAGATGCCGCCGATGGAGCCGACGATGATTCCCGACACGGCGGCGATCATGGCCGACACCGCCCACGCCAGCGAGAACACGCGCGGCACATTGATGCCCACCGAATAAGCCGCTGCCTGGTCGCTGGCCGTCGCACGCAGGGCCACGCCGCCGCGCCAGTAGCGGAACACCAGCAGCACGGCCGCGATGAAGACCACGGCCACGGCTGCGCCCCAGGCCACCTTGGGCGCGAGAAAGGCCTCGCCGATCATCACGGGCTGCGTGGGCATGAACTCGGGCAGGCGGCGCTGGTCGGCCGTCCAGATCAGCTCCACCAGGCCCACCAGCACCGAGGCCAGGCCCACGGTGACCATGAACACCGAGATCGGCGGCTCGCCCAGCAGCGGCCGGATCATGGTGCGCTCGATCAGCGCGCCCAGCAGCCCCGTGCCCAGCACGGCGGCGGGAATGGCCAGCCACAGCGGCAGCGCGAACATGGCCGCGAAGGTGAAGAACAGGTAGGCGCCCACCATCAGCAGCTCGCCGATGGCGATGTTGACCACGCGCGTGGCCTTGTAGACCACCACGAAGGCCAGCGCGGCCAGCGCATACAGGCCGCCGCCGGCCAGGCCCGTGAGGGCAATCTCGAACAGGTAGGCCCAGTCCATCATGCGGCTTCCTGTGCCAGGGCAGGCTGCTGCGTGGCGGGCTCCGGCCGGGCGGACGCGCCGCGCAGCCGGCGCCGCAGCTCGCCCACATCACCGGCGCCCAGGTAGGCCCGGTTCACCTCGGGATCGGCCTGCACCACGGCGGGCGTGCCCTGGGCGATGACCTGGCCGAAGTTGAGCACCACCACATGGTCGGACAGGTCCATGACCATGCCCATGTCGTGCTCCACCATGAGCACGGTCACGCCCCATTCGGCGCGCACGTCCAGGATGAAGCGCGCCATGTCCTCGGTCTCCTCGCGGTTCATGCCGGCCACGGGCTCGTCCAGCATCAGGATGCGCGGCTGCATGGCCAGGGCGCGCGCCATCTCCACGCGCTTTTGCAGGCCGTAGGACAGGGCGGCCACGGGCGCATGTCGGATGTGGTCTATCTCCAGGAAATCGATGATGCGCTCCTCGATGTCGCGGCGCAGCTCGGCCTCTTCGCGGCGAGCGCGGCCCAGATAGAGCAGGGCATCGAACACGTTGGTGCGCAGGTGGGCGTGGCGGCCCAGCTTGATGTTGTCCAGCACCGTCATGCCCCGGAACAGCGCAATGTTCTGGAAGCTGCGCCCCAGGCCCAGCCGCGCGCGGCGCGGCGCCGGCACGCGCGTGATGTCCTCGCCCTGGAAGCGGATGGAGCCGCCCGTCGGCCGGTAAAAGCCCGAGATGGTGTTGAACAGCGACGTCTTGCCCGCGCCGTTGGGACCGATCACGGCCGTGATCGAGCCGGGCTGCACATCGAAGCCCACGCCCGACAGCGCCTTCACGCCGCCAAAGGCGAGCGTGATGCCATCGACCTGCAGCAAGGGGGCGGGCGGGCCGCCGTCGGGGTGTGTCTCCATGGCTGTCTCGTGCGTTGGTTCGTCGAGCCGGGCAGGAGCCTACTGGTGCGTAGGCTGTTTACTTTGGAGTAGATTCTGGTTGTCGCCCACCGCATGCAGCATCGGTGATTTCCCCGGTGCACCCGCCGCCATGAAGCCATCGAGCCCTGAAACCAAGACCCGACCCAGCCCCGGAACCCGCGCCCGCAAAGGCCGTGCGGCGCCCGCCGTGGACTCGCCCTGGAGCGGCACGCCCGACCGCGAGCAGCAGCGCGAGGCCAAGCGCCAAGCCGTGCTGCAGGCCGCCGCGCAGCTGTTCAACGAGCGCGGCTTCTCCGCCACCTCGCTGGACGACATCGCCGCGCGGCTGGGCGTGAGCAAGCCCACGCTGTACTACTACGTCAAGAACAAGGACGAGATCCTGCTGCAGTGCGTGAACCAGGGCCTGGCCATGACGCTGAAAGGCATCGAGGCCTCGCGCCGCGCAGGTGGCCAGGCCGTGGACCAGCTGCGCGCCTGCATGCAGGTCTATGCGCGCATCGTCACCATGGACTTCGGCATGTGCCTGATCCGTGTCGGCGACGAACAGGTCCCCCCCGACAGCCGCCGCGAACTGCGCCGCCAGAAGGCCGCCATAGACCAGGCCTTCCGCCGCCTGGTGGCCGCCGGCGTGCAGGAGGGCTCCCTGGCCCCCTGCGACCCCAAGATGACGGCCTTCGTGATTGCCGGCGCGCTCAGCTGGATAGGCCGCTGGTACCAGCCCGGCGGCCAGTACTCGGCCGAGGAAGTGGCGCAGCAGTGCATTGATACCTTGATGGGGGGGGTGTTGCGCAGGGACCAGGCCCCTGCACAGCAAAAGAAGCGGGCGCGCAATCCGGATTCGAAACGTGCAGCAGCCGAGGCCCGAGGCCCAGGACAACCGCCCGGCGGGGCAGCAGGCTAGGGCGCCGTACTGCCCTCGTCCTGCGCTGCCAGATCATCCAATATCGGGCAGTCCGGCCGGTCGTCGCCGTGGCAGCAGTGCACCAGGGTCTTGAGCGTGCGCTGCATGGCCTGCATGGCGGCGATGCGCTCGGTCAGTGCGTCGATGTGGCGCTGGGCGATGTCCTTGACCTGGCTGCTGGCACGGCTCTTGTCCTGCCACAGGCCCAGCAAGGTGGCGATCTCGTCCATGGAGAAACCGAGGTCGCGGGCGCGGCGGATGAAGCGCAGGGCGTGCACGTCGGACTCGGCGTACTGGCGGTAGCCGCCGTCCGTGCGGTGCATGGGCGGCAGCAGGCCCTGGGCTTCGTAGTGGCGCACCATGCGCGCCGAGACACCGGCGCGGCGCGCGGCCTCGCCGATGGAGACGGGCCAGTGCTGTGCTTGGGCGGACATGGTGCGTGTCACTCCGGGGACTCAGGCGACCTTGTAGCCTTCTTCGGCGATGGCCGCGCCCAGCGCCTCGCGGCTGGCGCTGCTGTCGACTTCCACGCGCTGGGCTGCGCGATCGATTTTTACCTGGGCCTGGTCATCCACGCCCTGCACGGCCTGGGTGACGGCGCGTTCGCAGTGGCCGCAGGTCATGCCCTGCACGGTGAAAACATGTTGCATTTCTAGCTCCTGGTTGGGGCGCGCCGAAGTGGCGCAAGCCATGGACGGCATGTTGAACCCTGACACCATGGCAAGGTCAAGCGCCTGGCTGGGCAAGGGTTGATTTGGCCCAACTCGATGTGAGTCGGCCGGCTCAATGATCCGCTGCAATGGCCGATAGATCGAAAAGAGCCGTGAATATGCAAAAACCGTCATAGACCATTGGCGATCATCTGACAAACTGCAACAATTTGTATTTACGTTGGCGCTATGCATTTGGAGACCGTGCGTGCGCCCTGACTGACAGAGAGGAAAACGGTCATGAACTTGTTGGGAATGATGCGGGCTTTCACGATCCGCACGCGGATGCTGGGTGCCATCGCCATGGTGCTGGTGCTGCTGGGTCTGCTGGGCGGAGCCGGGATGCTGGGCATGTTCCGCATCCATGGCATGAGTCAGCAGTTCATGCATACCTCGTACGCCAAGATGGGCTACATGGTGGAGCTGCGCGCCGAGCTGGGCGCGGTGCGCGCCCATGAAAAGGACATGATCATCCAGTACGAGCGTGCCGACGAGGTGCGCAAGGCCCACGGGCAGTGGCTGGCGGCCATCGAGCGCGTCAAGGCCGTGGCGGGGCGTTTTCTGAAGGACGAGGACCCTGCCGACGATGCCATCGTCAGCGGCATCTCCGACCGTGTGGACCGCTACCGCCAGCAGTTCGAGCACATTGCGCGCCAGCTGGAGGCCGGTGGCTACGACACGGCCACCACGGCCAACCGCATGAGCGGCAAGGCCATGGCCGAGGTGGCCGAGGTCGAAAAGCTCATCGCCCAGCTCGACCAGCTGCTGCGCCAGCAGGTCGATGCCATGGCCGCCGAGGAGCAGGGCGTGGCCGAGCAGACGCAGTGGATCTTCGTCGCCGCCGTGGTGCTCACGGTGCTGGTGGTGGTGCCGCTGACGCTGATGAACATGCTGTCCATCTGCCGCCCCCTGGTGCAGGCGCGCCAGACGGCGCTGACCATCGCCCAGGGCGACCTTTCGCAGAGCGTCAAGGTGGAGGGCAAGGACGAGGTGGCCGACCTGCAGCGCGCGCTGGACCAGATGCAGCAGAGCCTGGGCTCCATGGTGACCCAGGTGCGCGACGCCAGCGGCAACATCGCCACGGCCAGCCAGGAGATCGCCACGGGCAACCAGGACCTGTCCTCGCGCACAGAGCAGACGGCCAGCAATGTGCAGGAGACCGTGGCCTCGCTGTCCCAGCTCACGGCCACGGTGCAGCAGACGGCATCGTCCTCGCAGCTGGCCAACCAGCTGGCGGCCTCTGCCTCGACCACGGCCACGCGCGGTGGCGACGTGGTGGCCCAGGCTGTGGTCAGCATGCAGGAGATCACGACCTCCAGCCGCAAGATCGGCGACATCATCGGCCTGATCGACTCCATCGCCTTCCAGACCAACATCCTGGCGCTGAACGCCGCCGTGGAAGCGGCACGTGCCGGCGAGCAGGGCCGCGGCTTTGCCGTGGTGGCGGCCGAGGTGCGATCCCTGGCCCAGCGCTCGGCCCAGGCGGCCAGCGAGATCAAGGCGCTGATCCAGACCAGCGTGCAGGCCGTGGACGTGGGCGTGCGCCAGGTCGAGGACGCGGGCAAGACCATGAAGGAAATCGTGGACAGCGTGCAGCGCGTGGGCGACATCATTGGCGAGATCACGGCGGCTTCCAGCGAGCAGTCGGGAGGCATCGGCCAGGTCAACCAGGCCGTGGGCGATATCGACCGCATGACGCAGCAGAACGCAGCCCTGGTCGAGGAATCGGCTGCCGCCGCCGAGTCGCTGCGCGAGCAGGCCGCGCGCCTGGCGCAGGTGGTGGGCCAGTTCCGCATTGCCGGTGCGGCCGTGGCATCCATGGGCTCGCATGCTTCCTACGGCCGTCCCTCCCAGGGCCAGCCCAGCCTGGCGCCGGCCGCAGGCCGCGCCTCGCTGGCCTCTGGCCGTGACACGCGCGAGACCCAGCTGCTGGAACACGCCTGAGATAGCGGACGCAGGGACAGGGGCCCGGCCCCTGTTCCACGTGAATCGTCTGGATAAAAAAAGCGGAGTGCGATGCACTCCGCTTTTTGTTTGTGCGGCCGCCAATCAGGCCTGGCGCGCGAACGGGTAGTCGATATAGCCCTCTGCGCCGCCGCCGTAGAACAGGCTGGAGTTCCAGGGATTCAGCGGCAGGTCGTCGCGCAGGCGGTGGACCAGGTCGGGATTGGAGATGAAGGCCTTGCCGAAGGCCACGATATCGGCGTGGCCGCTTTCCACGGCGCGCAGGGCCATGTCGCGGTCATAGCCGTTGTTGACCATCCAGGCGCCCTGGCCGCCGGCCTCGCGGTAGGCGGATTTGAGGGCCGCGTAGTCGAAGGGCCGGTCGGGCAACTCACGCGGGCCGCCGGTGGAGCCTTCGATGATGTGGATGTAGGCCAGGCCCAGCGGCGCCAGCTGGCGCACCACGTATTCGAACAGCGGCTGGGGGTCGGCATCGGCGATGTCGTTGGCCGGCGTCACGGGCGACAGGCGGATGCCCACGCGGCCGCCGCCCACGGCATCGGCGGCGGCGCGTGTGCATTCGAGCAGCAGGCGGGCGCGGTTCTCGATGCTGCCGCCGTAGTCGTCATCGCGCCGGTTGGCGCCGGTCTTGAGGAACTGGTCCAGCAGGTAGCCGTTGGCGCCGTGCAGCTCCACGCCGTCGAAACCGGCCGTCTCCACGGCATTGCGCGCGGCCACGGCGAAGCTGTGGACGATGGCGGGCAGCTCGTGCTGGGCGAGCGCGCGCGGCGCGGAGGTGGGCACGAACTGGCCCTTGCCCGAGTCCTCGTCGATCACATAGGTCTTGGATCTGGCCGCCACCGGGGACGGTCCCACGGGCGCCTGGCCTTCGGGCTGCAGCGAGGTGTGCGAGACCCGGCCCACATGCCACAGCTGGGTGACGATGCGCCCGCCGGCCTTGTGCACGGCGTCGGTCACGCGCCTCCAGCCGTCGAGCTGCTCGCTGCCGTACAGGCCCGGCACATGGGCATAGCCCTGGCCCTGGTGGCTGATGGCCGTGCCTTCGCTGATCAGCAGGCCGGCGCTGGCGCGCTGGGCGTAGTAGGTGACCATGATGTCGTTGGGCAGGGCCTGGGGTGCGCGGTTGCGCGTCAGCGGTGCCATGGCGATGCGGTTGGGCAGGCGCAGTTCGCCAGCCTGTATGGGTTCGAACAGAGAGGTCATGCAACGGGGCTTTCTGTGCGTGAAGCAAAAGCGCCACCCGTGCGGGCGGCGCGGCGTACGGCACAGATTACGCCCATGGAATCAATCGTGCAGGCCAGGGATTTGCGCGCTGTCGTGCAGGCGACGGTGCTGTGCCACGAGTCGGCCCAGCGCCTGCATCTGCGCTGTCACGAAGCTGCGCGTGGCGGCATCGGTGCACAGGCCCTGGCTGTCGAATTTCTGCGCCGCCTGGCCCACAAACACCTCGGGCCGGGCCAGCACGTCGGCTTCCATGCACTGCAATACCTTGCGCAGTTCGTACTGGACGCGCGCCCCGCCCAGCGGGCCCGGCGAGGCCGAGACAAGGGCCACGGGCTTGTGCCGAAAGGGCTGGTCGTCGCCACGCGAGATCCAGTCCAGCGCATTCTTGAACATGCCTGGAATGGAGAAGTTGTACTCGGGAGTGGCCAGCACCACGGCGTCGGCACGGCGGATGCGCTCGCGCAACTGGTGCACGGGTTCCGGCATGCCCGTGGCCAGCAGGTCGGCATCCAGCGGCGGCAGCGCGCGCCAGTCGCAGACCTGCATCGTGGCCTGGGGTGGCAGGCATTCGCCCGCCAGCTCCAGCAGCAGGCGGTTCAGGGAATGGCGGCGCAGGCTGCCGCACAGTCCGATGATGTCCATGGCGTCAGGCCTGCAGCGCGATGCCGACCTGCTGGATGACGCCGCGCCAGCGCGCGATCTCGGCGCCCACCATGCCACGCATCTCCTCGGGGCTGCAGGGCGTGGCCGCGCTGCCGGCGCTGGCCAGGGCCTGGAGCAGGTCGGGCTCCTTCAGGGCCTTGTGGGTTTCGGCGGCCAGCCTTTGCACCACGTCGGCGGGCGTGCCTGCGGGCGCGGCCAGGCCCAGCCAGGAGCGCACCTCGAAGCTGGGCAGCACGGCCGAGGCCGGCGGCACCTCGGGCAGAGTGGGCCAGGCCTGGGCGCTGGTGACAGCCAGGGCGCGCAGCCGGCCCGACTTGATGTGCGGCATGGCCACGGTCAGCGTGTCGCTGAGCACGTCCACATCGCCCGCTATCACGGCCTGCACGGGTGCGCCGCCGCCCCGGTAGGGCACGTGCAGCAGCTGCACCTTGGCCGTGGAGCCCAGCAGCTCGCCGGCCATGTGCTGGGTGGAGCCCACGCCCACCGAAGTGAAGGTGATGCGTCCCGGCTCCTTGCGGGCCATGGCCAGCAGATCGGCGAGGGTCCTGGCGGGATGCTCGGCGCGCACGGCCACCACGAAGGGAAAGGACGAGACGGTGGAGACAAAGGCGAAGTCCTTGACCGCGTCGTAGGGCAGCGATTTGCGCAGCGCGGCCGACACGGTGTGCGCGCCCGTGAGCATGACCAGGCTGTAGCCGTCCGGCACCGCCTTGGCCACGAAGTTGCTGGCAATGGAGCCGCCCGCGCCGCTCTTGATCTCCACCACCACGGGCTGCCTGAGCGATTCCTGCAGCTTCTGGGCCACGAGCCGGGCCACCACGTCGGCATTGCCGCCCGCGCCAAAGCCGTGGATCAATTGAATGGGCCGGTTGGGAAAACCGCCCTGGGCCCGGGCCGTGGGCAGGGCGAGTGAGGCGGCGCCTGCAAGCAGGGCCGCGCGTCGGGTGATGGCATTCATGTCGTGTCTCCTTTTTTTGTATTGCGCGCGGCGGACGTGTCCAGTGGCTTCGCTGGCGTTGCTGCTAGCGGTCCGCGCGCGCGTAGCCGGTCTGGGCGCCGTAGAGCTTTGCGCGCTGCGACCAGTCGTGGGTCTCGTTCCACAGGGCCAGCACCTGCATGGCCTCCTGCTCGAAGACCTGGTGGCGCGCCGCGTCGGCCGTGCGCGCGGTCAGCTCCAGGCGGTGGCCCGAAGGGTCGAAGAAGTAGATGGAGGTGATGAAGTCGTCGTGGTTGGTGGGGCCCACCACGTCAATGCCCCGGTCCAGCAGGTCCTGCCGGGCGCGCAGCACGGTGTCCACGTCGGCGACCTCGAAGGCGAAGTGCTGTATCCAGCCCGGCGACTCCATGTCCTTCATCTGGCCCGGGTCCCTGGGGCACTCGAAGAAGGCGATGGAGCTGCCGTCCTCCATCTCGAAAAAGATGTGGATGTGCGGGCTGTACTGGCCCGTGGAGGGCACATGGTCCTCGCCCATGGCGTGGGTGAAGCGCAGGCCCAGCACCTCGGTATAGAAGCGCACGGTCTCGGCCGCGTCCTTGCAGCGGTAGGCGGCGTGGTGAAGCTTTTTGCACAGCATGGATGTCTCCTGTCAGTCGGTGGAAAAGGGGCCGGAAGTGGACGCGGGGCCTGTGGCGCCGTGGAGCGGCTCCTGGCAGCCGCTCCACTGGGGCTGGAAGAAGGGGGCCGGGACCAGGAGCTTCGATTCCTGGCTTTGCAGCAGCGGCAGCATGCGCGCGACATAGGCCTGCCAGCGTGGCTCGGCCAGCAGGCGGGCGCGGCGCTCGGCGCGCTCGTTCAGGTCCGTATAGGCCCACAGGTGGACGATCTGGTTGAGTGGCCCCGAGTCGCTGGTGTAGTAGCCGACCATGCGGCCCAGAATGCGTTGCTGCAGCTCCAGGCCCTCGGCCTGGTAGAGCGCCAGGTAGTCCCGCCACTTGCCGGGGTGGGCGGTGTAGGTGCGTTGTTCGACGAGCATGCCGTGCCTTTTTTCAACCGAGGCTGTGGCCGCCGTCGATCACGATGCGCGTGCCCGTGGCCGTGCGCAGATGCGTGGCGCAGGCGAGGATGGCCTGCGCCACATCGCCGGGCTCGACCACGCGGCCCAGCGGCGTGTGCGCGGCCTTTTTCTCCAGCTCCTGGCGGCTGCGGCCCCCCACGAAGCCCGTGTCCACGGCGGCGGGCGAGACGCAGAGAAAGCGCACCGGGCCGAAGGCGCGCGCCATGGACACCGTCAGCGTGTCCAGCGCGGCCTTGGCGGCGCAATAGGCCATGTTGCTGCCTAGGCCCGTGAAGGCGGAGACCGAGGACACGTTGACCACGGCGGCATCCTGCGAGGCGCGCAGCAGCGGCAGCAGGGCCCGCGTCACGGCATAGGTGCCGCCCACATTGGCGCACAGGATGCGGTTGAACAGCGCGGGCTCCAGCGCATCGATCTGCGCGTGCGCGATGCGCTCGGTGAAGCCCGCGCAGTTGACCAGCAGGTCCACCCGGCCCAGGTGCTGCTGCAGCCACTGAGCGGCGGTGGCGTGGCTGGCCTCGTCTTGCAGCGACAGCTGCAGCGTGTGGTGGCTGCCCGGCAGTTCCTCGCGCAGCGCCTGGGCGCGGTCGCGGCCCTGGTGGTAGCCGATCACGACGGTGGCGCCCTCGCGGGCCAGGGCCCGCGCCGTGGCGGCGCCTATGCCGCTGCTAGCGCCGGTGACGACGGCGATTCTGTCTTGCAATGGCGGATGGGAGAGTTGCATCATTCGGAAATCCGTGGCGCCCGGCCTTGCCGTGCCCTGGCCGGGCCGTGGTTGATCGGCCATTCCGATTGTTTTCAAATCGCCCGGCGGCGCCACTCAGTTGTCCGATAAACGAACATGACCTCATCGTCCGATGCCGGCTCCCTCAAGCGGGGCGTGGCCTTTCTCAAGCTGCTGGCGACCGGGGGCGTGCGCGGTTGCCCGCTCAGCGAACTGGCCGAAAAATCCGGCGTGCCCCACCCTTCGGCCCACCGCATCCTCAAGCAGCTGATTGCCGAGCGCCTGGTGGTGCACGACGCCCAGACCCACCGCTACCGGCTGGGGCCGCTGGCCTTCGAGCTGGGCTTGGCCGGGTCGATGCTGCACGACATACGCGACCTGTGCGAGCCGGCCATGGCGGCGCTGTCACGTGAAACCGAGGACACGGCCTACCTGGTGGTGCGCAGCGGATTCGAGGCCGTGTGCCTGCACCGGCTCGAAGGCGACTTCCCCATACGCACGCTGGTGCTGCAGGTCGGCAGCCGGCGCCCGCTGGGCGTGGGCGCCGGTGGGCTGGCCGTGCTGGCCGCCATTGCGCCCGAGGAGCGCGAGGCCATCATCGAGCGCGTGGCGCCCGCCCTGCCGGCCTTTGGCAAGCTCACCGATGCGGGACTGCGCCTGGCCTGCGAGGAAACGGCCCGCGCAGGCGTGGCCGTGATACAGAACCGCGTGAGCCTGGGCGTGACGGCCGTGGGCGCGCATTTTTGCGACAGCATGGGCCAGGCCATGGGGGCGGTCAGCGTGGCCGCGCTGACCCAGCGCATGACGGCGGCGCGCGTGCGGCGCATCGCCCAGCAGGTGCGCGCTGCGGCGGCCCAGATAGAGCAGCGCATCCGCACGCGCAAAAGATAAGGGGCCGGCTGGTCTACACCAGCCGGCCCCTTGTCGGCCCCTTGTGCCGCCGAGCCCGGGCTCGGCGCTGCTTACTTGAGCAGGCCTTCGGCCTTCATCGCGGCCTGCACGGCAGGGCGGGCCAGCACGCGCTCGCGGTAGGCCAGGAGGTTGGTCAGCTCGGAGATGTCCACGCCCACGAACTGGGCCCAGCCCGTCACGGTGAACAGGTAGGCGTCGGCCACGGTGAACTGCTCGCCCATCAGGTAGTCGCGTCCATTGAGCTCGCCGTCCACCCACTTGAGGCGGTCCAGCACGCGCTGGCGCACCACGGGCTTGTAGTCGTCGGGCGTGGCGGGGTTGAACAGGGGACCGAAGCCCTTGTGCAGCTCGGTGCCGATGAAGTTCAGCCACTCCTGCAGGTGGTAGCGGGCCATGGTGCCGTTGGCAGGCGCCAGCTTCTTCTCGGGGACCAGATCGGCCAGGTACTGGACGATGGCCGGGCCTTCATGCAGCGTGTCGCCGTCGTCGAGCACGAGGAAGGGAACATAGCCCAGCGGGTTGATGCCGTAGTAGTCCGTGCCGTCCTGCAGCTTGTGCGTCTTGGTGCTGGCCAGGACCGGCTCGTAGGTCAGGCCTGCCTCGTGCAGGACGATGTGGGGAGACAGAGAGCAGGCGCCAGGGCTGTAGTAGAGCTTCATGGTGGATGGCTTCCGATCAGGGTAAGAAAGACAAGCGCCCATGCTAACCCCATGTGGCGGGGCTGCGCATGATGGGACCGCGCTGGCGCCAGGGTTCAGGCCGACAGGCGCCGTGCAGCCCAGAGCACCTGTTCCAGCACGGCCTTCATGCCCAGCTGGTCCTGGGGGCGCTGCAGGCGGCCGGCGTCGTCGAATGCCTGGCCTGCCTGGCCCACGGCGTGGCTCACGGGTGCCAGCCAGCACTGCAGGTTCAGCAGCAGCGGCGCCAGGTGCGACTGGGCGCGCAGGCCGCCCAGGCCGCCGGGCGAGGCGCTGGCCATGCCCACGACCTTGCCGCGAAAGGGCAGGGTGCCGTCGGACCAGACCGCATCACCGGCCACGGGGCTGGAAGCCCAGTCGATGGCGTTCTTGAGCAGGGCGGGGTAGCTGCCGTTGTACTCGGGCGAGCAGATCAGCCAGGCCGGGTGGCTGTGCAGCGCGGCCTTGAAGCGCAGCACGTTGGGCGGTGTGCCGCTGGCCTCCAGGTCGGCGTTGTACATGGGGATGTCGAAATCCGACAGCTCCAGCAGCGTGGGCTGGGCGCCCAGTTCGCGCGCCATGTCGGCGGCGGCGGCGGCCAGGCGCCGGTTGTGCGATTGTTGGCGGGTACTGCCCGCGAAGATGAGGATCTGCATGGCCGCCATTGCATCACAGGCCCTGCACATGTTTCTTGCAAGCGGGCCGCGTTGCGGGCGGCGGCGCGCAGCATCCTGCGGAGAATGCCGCCGCCCGCCGCCCTGTTTCACGTGGAACACCGGCAGAGTACCGGCCCGGTGGCAGGGCTGGCCGACCCCTTGCAAGGCACTGGTGCGGCAAAGGTGGGAAAATCGCGGGTTCCCCGCTGGGTTCCCCTCGCTACATGAACGAGGGCCACCTGCCATGAGCGCCGGAGCGTGAGTGCTCCGTGTCGGGGGCTTGGGCCGGGCAGGCCCCCGGAGTGATAAGCATGTTGTACCCACAGGAATTTGATGTGATCGTGGTCGGTGGCGGCCACGCCGGCACCGAGGCCGCGCTGGCTGCTGCGCGCATGGGCTGCAGGACGCTGCTGCTGAGCCACAACATCGAGACCCTGGGCCAGATGAGCTGCAATCCCAGCATCGGCGGGATCGGCAAGGGCCATCTGGTCAAGGAAGTGGATGCGCTGGGCGGCGCCATGGCGCTGGCCACCGATATCGGCGGCATACAGTTCCGCATCCTCAACAGCTCCAAGGGCCCGGCCGTGCGTGCCACGCGCGCCCAGGCCGACCGCATTCTCTACAAGGCCGCCATCCGCGACATGCTGGAGAACCAGCCCAACCTGTGGCTGTTCCAGCAGGCGGTGGACGACCTCATGGTCGAAGGCGACCGCGTGGTGGGCGCCGTCACGCAGGTCGGCGTGCGCTTTCGCAGCCGCACCGTGGTGCTCACGGCGGGTACCTTCCTGGACGGCAAGATCCACGTGGGCCTGAACAACTACGCGGCAGGCCGCGCGGGCGACCCGCCGGCCGTCAGCCTGTCGTCGCGGCTCAAGGAACTGCAGCTGCCCCAGGGCCGCCTGAAGACCGGCACGCCGCCGCGCCTGGATGGCCGCAGCATCGACTTCTCGCAGTGCGAGGAGCAGCCCGGCGACGGCATGCCCGGCGGTGTCAACGAAGGCGTGCTGCCCGTGTTCAGCTTCATCGGCAATGCGGCCATGCATCCGCGCCAGATGCCCTGCTGGATCACCCACACCAACGAGCGCACGCACGACATCATCCGCAGCGGCTTTGACCGCAGCCCCATGTTCACGGGCAAGATCGAGGGCGTGGGCCCGCGCTACTGCCCCAGCGTCGAGGACAAGATCAACCGCTTTGCCGACAAGGAAAGCCACCAGATCTTCCTGGAGCCCGAAGGCCTGACCACCAACGAGTTCTATCCCAACGGCATCTCCACCAGCCTGCCCTTCGACATCCAGTACGAACTGGTGCGCAGCATGAAGGGGCTGGAGAACGCGCACATCCTGCGTCCCGGCTACGCCATCGAGTACGACTACTTCGATCCGCGCTCGCTCAAGAGCAGCTTCGAGACGCGCCAGATCCAGGGCCTGTTCTTCGCGGGCCAGATCAACGGCACGACCGGCTACGAGGAAGCGGCGGCCCAGGGCCTGTTCGCCGGCCTCAACGCCGCGCTGCAGTGCCGCGGCCAGGAAGCCTGGCTGCCGCGCCGCGACGAGGCCTACCTGGGCGTGCTGGTCGATGACCTGATCACCAAGGGCGTGACCGAGCCCTACCGCATGTTCACCAGCCGCGCCGAGTTCCGTCTGCAGCTGCGCGAGGACAACGCCGACATGCGCCTGACCGAGGCCGGCCGCGCCATGGGCCTGGTGGACGATGCGCGCTGGGATGCCTTCAGCCGCAAGCGCGATGCTGTTTCACGTGAAACAGAGCGCCTGAAGTCCACCTGGGTCAATCCGCGCATCGTCGCGCCCGAGGAATCGGAGCGGGTGCTGGGCAAGTCCATCGAGCGTGAATACAACCTCTTCGACCTGCTGCGCCGCCCCGATGTGGGCTACGGCAAGCTGATGAGCCTGAACGAAGGCCGCTATGCCTCGGCCGATGTGCAGCCCGAGGTGCTGGGCGATCTCAGCGCCTCCGTCGTCGAGCAGGTGGAGATCGCGGCCAAGTACGCAGGCTACATCGACCGCCAGAAGGACGAGGTGCAGCGCGCCGCCCACTTCGAGAACCTGCGCCTGCCGGCCGAGCTGGACTATATGCAGGTGCCGGCCCTGTCCTTCGAGGTGCGCCAGTCGCTGCAAAAGCACAGGCCCGAGACGCTGGGCCAGGCATCGCGCATGTCGGGCGTGACGCCAGCGGCGATCTCGCTGCTGATGGTGCACCTGAAGAAGGGGGGCTTTCGGGGCTTTGCCCCTGATGTGACAGACGCGAAGGGCGAGGAGGCATCCGCATGAGCCAGGAACTGCGCGCTCCTCTCGAGGCCGGCCTGCGGGCGCTGGGCCTGGAGCTTTCCCCTGCCCAGGTCGATACGCTGATGGAATTCCAAGCCCTGCTGGGCAAGTGGAACAAGGTCTACAACCTCACGGCAGTGCGTGATCCGCAGGAAATGCTGACCCACCACCTGCTCGACAGCCTGGCCGCCGTGCCGCCCCTGCAGCGCCACCTGGCCCAGATGCCTGCGCGCGCAGGGCGCACCGCCATGCTGGACGTGGGATCGGGCGGCGGCCTGCCCGGCGTGGTCTTTGCCGTCTGCTGCCCGCAGATCGACGTGCACTGCGTGGACACGGTGGGCAAGAAGGCGGCCTTCATCCAGCAGGCGGCGGCCACTCTGCGCCTGCCCAACCTGCGCGGCATCCACAGCCGCGTGGAGCAGTTGACCACGCGCTATCCGCTGATCAGCTGCCGTGCCTTTGCCTCGCTGGCGGACTTCACCAGCTGGTCGCGCCAGGCGCTGGAGGAGGGCGGCACATGGCTGGCCATGAAGGGCAAGCACCCCGACGAGGAAATCGCCGCGCTGCCTGCCGACGTGCAGGTGTTTCACGTGGAACCATTGAAGGTGCCGGGCCTGGATGCCGAGCGCTGCATCCTCTGGCTGCGCACTGCTGCAGCCTGATTTTTTTACCGAATAGCACACTGCCGCGTTGCGGCGGAGCCATGTTCCCCATGCGCTGGCCATGGCCCTCGCATAAACTCCCAGCTTTCATCGCTCAGGGGTCAGCATGTTCGGCATCTCCGATTTCAGCGCATTCGTTGTTGCCATTCTTCTGTTTTTGCTGATTCCGGGGCCGGGCAATCTGGCGCTGATCACCTCCACCGGCAAGGGCGGCATACGTGCCGGAATGGCGGCCTGCGCCGGCGTGCTGGCGGCCGACCAGGTACTGATCTGGATGGCGGTGGCGGGCGTTGCCGCGCTGCTGGCCTCCTATCCCGCGGCCTTCCATGCCGTGCAGTGGCTGGGCGCCGCCTACCTGGGCTGGCTGGGTTTCAGGATGCTCACAGCCAGGCCCGGCGACAAGCCCGTGCTGCACATCGAGCCGCGCCACTACTTTCGCCAGGCCGGCCTGATCACCCTGATGAACCCCAAGTCCATCGTGTTCTACATGGCCTTCTTCCCGCTGTTCGTGGATCCCGCAAGCCACCAGGGCCTGCTCACGTTCGCGGTGATGGCGGCCACGGTGGCTGCTCTGACCTTTCTCTATTGCCTGATCGTGGTGCTGCTGACCGCGCATCTGGCCGAGCGCATGCGCGCCAATCCTGCGGTTTCCCGGGTTCTCGAAAAGACTGCGGGCGTGTTCCTGATCGGTTTTGGCCTCAAGCTGGCCATCGCCAAATAAGCGTGTAAATACCATGGCCAAAATCTTCTGTGTCGCCAATCAAAAGGGTGGGGTCGGCAAGACCACCACCGCCGTCAACCTTGCTGCGGGCCTGGCCAAGATCGGCCAGCGCGTGCTGA